>JAIPET010000039.1 GCA_021736975.1 Candidatus Woesearchaeota archaeon | reverse complement strand
AAGGAAAATTTGCAGGTTCAGTAGGACACATAACACTAGACGTAGCAAAAGAATATGTAAAAAATCAAGAGGCACATCATGCTAAAACCATACGACGGAATCTCCACCCTTTAGGGTGTGAGAGGAGGTCAATTTAATTTTACTTTTTGACCAATAGCTTGACCAGGCATACCTGTTTCAAACTTAACAAGTAAAGCTCCAGAATTACCATGTGGTTTTGTAACTTCTCCTAAAAGCTCTTTTTTGCCAGTATTATAAGAAACTTTTTTACCAACAAATTTTACTGCTTTTTCTTTTGTATCTGTACCTTCAACTTGAACTATCATGAAATTACCATGTGTTCTTGTTACAGATCTTCTGAAATTAACTATTGTTCCATCCATAAAACATAGGAAAAAATAGCCATTTATAAATATTACTTATTTGAATTGATCTTTTTTCTTAAAGAATCCTTACCAGTCCAATCAAATACTTCCTCAAGAACTTCAAAAAGTCTCGAAACAGGTATTATTTCTATATTTTTAAGAATATCCTTCTTAAGAACAATATCTTGAAGATTAGTCCTAGGAACAATAACTTTCTTCATTCCAGCCTCAATAGCAGCCTCCACTTTACTAGTAACGCCGCCAACAGGTAAAACATCTCCTCTAACCGATAAAGAACCAGTCATAGCGTATTCTTGCTTAATAGGAAGATCTTTTAATGCACTAATAACAGCAACTGCAACAGCAACCGATGCACTATCTCCTTCAACACCTTCATAAGTTTGTAAGAATTGCACGTGAATATCATATGTATCTCTAATATCTTCACCAAAATACTTTTTAATTATAGCAGAAACATTCTTAATCGCTTCCTTAGCAATTTCACCAAGTTTACCAGTAGCAATAATGTCCTTTTCTTTACCAGGCGCAACTTCTGACTCAATAGGCAATAAAATACCTGAATTACTACCATCAGCACCAATAACTGCTAAACCATTAACTCTACCAACCCTAGTACCTTCAGAAACTATAATTTCATACTCTTTCTTTCTTTCAATATAATTATCTGCAAGTTGTTTTTCAAGAGATCTTGAAACAGTTCTAGCAGCATCAATATGCTCTAAAGTAACAAGAGAATCTTTTTTTTCTAAAGCAATATCACCTGCAGCTCTAATTAAACCACCAAGTTCTCTTAATCTAAGAGTTAAATGACCTTTTCTATTTGCTTTACGTTTCGCTTCTTCAATAATTTCTAAAACTGCATCTTTAGAAAAATGAGGTATTTTACCATCTCTAACAACTTCTTGAGCAACAAAAATACCCAACTTATTTCTATTTTCAACACTATCAACCATAGTGTCCTTCATATAAACTTCATAACCATAACCTCTAATTCTGCTTCTTAAAGCAGGATGCATATGTTTAATAGTATCTAAATTACCAGCAGCAATCAAAACAAATTTACAAGGAACAGGATCAGTTCTAACCATTGCCCCAGCACTTCTTTCACTTTGACCAGTAATCGCAAATTTACCTTCTTGAATAGCAGTTAACAATTCTTGCTGGGTAGCAGGCGCAAGCGTTGCAATTTCATCAATAAATAAAACACCCATATGAGCTTTATGAATCATACCAGCAACAACTCTTTCATGCGCAGGAGTACCAAGACCACCAGATTGAAAAGGATCGTGTAAAACATCACCTAATAACGCACCAGCATGAGCACCAGTAGCATCTAAAAATGGAGCTTGTTTCTTACCAAAATTATCAACTATAACTCTTGGAGATTGAACAACACTTTTCTCATTAAAAGGCATTCTTTTACCAAGATTTAAAGAAATAATAAATAAACCAATAACAACAACTGAAATTATACTAGTTCCCACAATAAAAATAGAACCAGCAACGGCGCCATACTCATTAATAAAATAATTAAATGAGAAAATATTAGCTAAAAATAAAATTCCAATAATAATAAAAATCATATTATTTTGACTTTTAGAACTTTGAGAACTCTGAACTTTTGTGGTACTAACAATAGATCTACCCTTACCACCAACAACAGTTCTAATAGTTGGTTGATTAGGATCATTAGGATTCGGAAATGAAAGAACATCAACTAATTTTTCTTTAGGTAATAATTCTGCTAAAGCTAACCCAAGCATACTTTTACCAGTACCAGGATCTCCAATTAATAAAACGTGACGTCTTTGAATACTTGCTTTTTTAACAACTTCAATAGCAGCTTCTTGACCAATAACTTGATCAATAATATTTTTTGAAACATTAATTTCTGCAGTAGTTTTAAAATTTAATTCAGATTTAGATAAATCCTTTTTCATTGATTCAACTTTATTCACTTTTTTAACTTGTTTTTTTGAAACTTTTTTCTTTGCCATCCTAAACCCTAATTTAAGTTATAAAACTCTATTTATAAACATTTTCGTTAAAATCGAATATTATTCGGATAATATATGATTAAATAAAAAAACAATATCAATATTAAAAACTTATGAATGAAAATACTCTTGAAATATTAAGTTTAATAACAATAATAATATCCTTAATAATGCTATATTTTTTCATACTAGACTATAATCCTGAAGAATTCACAAACCCAAATCAAAATTATGACAAAACAACAATAAAAGGAATAATAACACAAAATAATTACGATATAAATAAAAACCAAACAAAATTTAAAATAAAAACAGAAATAACAATAAACGGAATAATATCTGGACAAATAAAACAAAATATAACAAATCAAAATGAAATTATAAAAATAATTGGATCTTATCAAAATGGTTACTTCTTCGCAGAAAAAACAATAAATGAAAAACAATATAAATAAAATAAATAAAAACACATATATGGATCCTGAATTAAGAACAAAATTAACAACAAAATCATTAATAGATCAACACGTACAAATTCTTGAAAATTTACAATACGAATCAGGACTATTTGCAGCATCAAGTAAAGAAGTAGGAACAGGATACGATAAATCATGGTTAAGAGATAACTTTTACGAATGCCTAGCATTCATAGTTTTAAAAGATTGGAACGTAGTTGAAAAAACATATAATGCATTAATAAACATTTTTCTTAAACATGAACAAAAAATAGATTGCGCAATAAAAAACAAACCAAAATACAGACACGAATACATACACGCAAGATTTAACCCAGATTCCTTTGAAGAATTCTGGGAAGAATGGGGAAACAAACAAAACGATAGTATAGGTGCGATACTTTACATGATCGGCATTTTAGAAATACACCATAAAAGAACAATATTAAAAGACGAAAATCATAAAAGAATAGTTAACAAATTAATTAAATATCTTGACAGCATAAAATATTGGGAAGATGATGACAGCGGGATGTGGGAAGAAAATGAAGAAGTTCACGCATCAAGCATAGGAGCGTGCGTTGCAGGCCTTGAAAAAATAAAAAATGTTGATGGTATAAATGTTCCTGAACAATTAATTGAAAAAGGAAAAGAAGCATTAAGAAAATTATTACCTCGAGAATCAAAAACAAAATTTGTAGACCTATCATTATTATCCCTAATATATCCATATGAAGTCACTACAAAAAAAGAAACAAAAGAAATTCTAACAAATGTTGAATACCACTTACTAAAAAACAAAGGAGTAATAAGATATAAAAACGACTATTATTATAATAAAAATCCAGATGGAAAAAGTGAAGAAGCAGAATGGACATTTGGACTAAGTTGGCTCGCAATAATATATGAAAAACTAGGAAATAAAGAAAAAACACAATTTTTTATAGATCAAATGCTTGATACACAAACCCAAAAAGGAATACCAGAATTATTTTATTCACACACAAATAAACCTAATGAAAACAATCCTTTAGGATGGTCTGAATCATTATTCATAATAGCTTTACACGAAATTAATAAAAAACACATAGAATAAAATGATAGATTTAATATTAGCTATAAGTCCAATAATTGTTATAATCATATTATTATTTGTAGCTAAAAAACCAATAATTATTGCCGCACCAATAACATTTCTATATACAGCTGCATTAGCACTATTTAATATTCAAGGAATTCTCCCTGTAACATGGGCAATGATGCCAAGATATGCATTTGCAAGTTCATTAAAAGGATTATTTACAGCAGTTGATATCACAATAATAATTTTAGGAGCAATATTTTTTTTAGAATTCTTAAAAGAAACAAAAATCATACAAAGCATAGAACACTATTTACAAAGTATAAGCACAGATCAAAGAATACAAGGAATAATATTAACCTGGTTTTTATGTAGCTTCATAGAAGGAACTGCAGGATTTGGAACACCTGCAGCAATAGTTGCACCATTACTTGTAGCAATAGGATTTATGCCAATAACAGCAGTAACAATATCATTAATAGCAGATAGTACAGCAGTAGCATTCGGGGCAGTAGGAACTCCAATAAGAATAGGATTTGCAGGATTAGAAGTTGCTGGAGTACCATTTTATACAGCACTAATAAATATGATTGCAGGACTTATTGTACCAATATTAATACTAATAATTATAGTATACAGTTCTAAAAAAAGGAATTGGACTAGTGTAAAAGAAATGATTCCATTTTCATTATGGGCAGGAATAGTATTATTAGTACCTTATTTTTTATCATCATTTTTAGGACAAGAATTCCCTTCACTTATTGGTCCATTAATAGGTTTAGCAATAATAATTTATACTACAAAAAAAGGATTTTTAGTCCCAAAAAATATTTGGAAATTTAAAGAAAATAAAGTTAAATTACAAAAACATACAAAAACAAAAACATTTTTACCATATATATTATTAGTTTTTTTATTATTAGCTGGAAAATACGTATTTCCAAAATTTAGTTATAATATAATAGCACCTATTGGACACTCAATAAACACATTTAATCCAGGAATAATATTCATATTAACAATAATTATTTTTTCAATAATATACAAAGACACATGGTCTAAATTTTTACCAAGTTTAAAAGAAGCATCAAAAATATTATTAAAACCCTTTGTGGCAATTCTATTCATAGTTGCATTTGTACAAATAATGGTTAATTCTAATTTAAATTTAATAGGAACACAAAGTATGATAGACATCATAGCAAATTACATGCAAACAAAAGCATTACCATTCTTAGCACCATTCATAGGAGGCTTTGGAGCTGCAATATCAGGAAGTGCAACAGTATCAAACTTACTTTTTGGACAATTCCAATATCAAACAGCAACAACATTAGGGATAAGCACAGCAATAATATTGGCATTGCAAACAATAGGAGCCGCAGCAGGAAATATGGTTTCTTTAACAAACATTGTAGCTGCACAAGCAACAGTTAAATTACATGGAAAAGACGCTGAAATTCTAAAAAGAACAATAATACCATGCTTATTATATTTATTTGTAGCAGGAATTTTAGGATTAATCCTAATTAGTCTATAATTTACAATAAATTTTATAAAATGAAGATGTATTAATATATTATGAAGATAATAAAAGATCCTACCGAAACAAAAATAAAATTAAACACAAAAAGTATCTTGATTACAAGATCCAATACACCTACAAATAATGAATTTAGAACACTAACCATAAAGTGTTTTAATCAAAACAATCCACATAAAATTCCTGATTTATTTCCAGAAACACAATATGAATATACCAATACAGAAAAAATAAGAATAAGAAGATTAAATGTATCTTATTATTTAGAAGGAAATGATATTGTGATTAATGACTTAGAAGAAGCATATATAATTAAAGAAGAAAATAAAATAGTTTTAAAAGGATACCAACTAGAAGTAGAACACAGAGATCTAAAATAAAATGAATTCTGAATTAAAAGAATTAGAAGAAGAAATGCTATTATTAAATGAACAAGAAAGATTCGAATATATAATAGACCTAGGCAAAGAACTAAAAAAAATTCCTAATTCAGAAAAAAATGAAAAAAACAAAATATCTGGATGTACGTCTGAAGCTTACATAAAAATTGAAAAATCAAACAACAAAATAGATTTGCAAGGAGATGCAGATTCAATAATAGTAAAAGGATACATAAATATATTGAAAAAAATTTTGAATAATAAAACACAAGAATATGTAGAAAACGAATTTGAAAATGACATAAAAAAATTTATAGAAAAAACAAAACTAAATCTTGATATGTTACCAAGCAGAGCAAATGCATTTGGAAACATGATTAAACACATCAAAGATAAATCTGCAAATTGATTAATTTTTAATCTTTAATAATAATAATAATAATAATAATAATAATAATAATAATAATAATAATAATAATAATAATATTGACACAATTTAATCACAGAAAAAGATGTATAACCCCTCACGTTCGTCAATTGAGTGCGTGACATCTGAAAGTTACAAGCTTACAAAATCACAACTTTTTCCTAATTTTTGCAACTAAAGGTTTAAATAAATCATTTGCAAGTGAAATTGCATCCAGTACTTCAGCATCTTTTGGTTTATAACCATAATAATTTATGTTATGCCTTAATCGTCTCATATTATCAATAAGATTTAGAGGTCTTGTTGATTCTATTTTTATAGACATTAATTCGTTTATTGGTGCAATATGATCTTCAGATGAAATCCCTTTTAAGACAAGTAATGCATCTCCAAGCATTCTAAATGATTCGTAAATATTTCGAACAATTGTTGAAGATGATTGCTCACTTATGGGCAAAGATAAAGTAAAATCCATATCTCTTTCAGCTGCATCAACAATACTGGAAGCATTTTTTCTATCTGGCCTTTTTATTCTCAAGGTTTTGCCTCCAAAAATCCTTCTAGTACAATTCCATTGACTATGTTTGAGAATAAATTGATATCAATTTTATTTCTACAAAAAACATGTAGATTTATTAGAACATTTTTTCTATGTCCAAAATGAGGAATTACACCTAATTCAATAATTCTAACTTCTTTATTATCTGCTACTTCAACAGCAATGTCAATATCGCTTTTTTCAGTATCATCACCTTTTCTATAGCTACCAAATAAATTTATTGAATGTGCATTTTCAACAATTTTAAGTATTTCATCCTTTATTCCAGCATAATATGCGTTATAAACCATTAAGAGGTTAAACGCTATCTTTCTTGAATGATTTAAAGAATGATTTAAATTGCAAGTAATTCTCCAGGCTTTACCATAAATTTTTTTTATTAAAAATTCATCTTCTTCCATTAGTGAAACAATTTTTTTGGCAGTTGTTTTTGAAATCTGAAGTTCTTTAGAAAGATCGTTAAGACTAGTCTCTATATTTGGAAATGAGAAAAAATAATACAACACCTTCTGATATGCTTCATTTAATTCTAAAAGCTCAATATTTTGTAATTTCTTGGTCATTTATTATGGTGACGTTTAGAACTATATAAATATTATGGTTACCAAGTGGTAATTTGAAGGACCATATGAATTTTTTGAGAACCATACAATCAAATGTCAAAATCCGTGAACTTGAGATTCTAATAATAGAAAATTACGGACATTCAAAGTTTAATCTTCTGCAATGCACTAAAAAATCAGAGATTTTTGATGTGTTAAAAACCAAAGGTTTTTGAGCATCACGCAAAGGAGCATACTCCTGCAAGGGTTCGAACAGAGGACCTCTGGCCAAGAACCAAAGATTATTGGTCGCCACACTACCAGGCTAATTGATTTATGATTTTGTTTAAGAACGAATTTTTTATTTTTAAAACTTCTTAGAATAAAGAATAAAAACAAATAATTAAAGAAATAAAAATAAAAAAATTAACTAAAAAAATAAAAAAAATTATTTTTTATAATATAGGCCTACTACTCCTTTATCAAATAAGAAGATGTATGTGAACAAACCATACCAAATAATTCCTAATATATTAAGTGAAAATAACGCACCTAAGAATCCTAATATTGAGAATACTAACAATACAATTCTTGCCCAGTTCGTATATTTCATTAATAATAGATGAAACCATACAAATAATCCGCTTAATATTATTGTAACTATACCTGCTACAGCTGCTATTCCAGCAAACATTTCTCCACCTGGTAAAAATGATGCTAAAAAAGATCCGCCAAAGACCATTATTATTCCACCTATCACGGAAAGTGCTGAAACAACTATTCCTATTATACTTAATACTTTTACCCAAGTTTGGGCTGCTTTTTTATCCATTTTATTATTCCTCCAACGTTATAATAGGTCATTTATTTGTATTCTAGTATTTAAATATTATTTTTTCACTGGCTAATATGAAACCCTCAGTATTGCCTTGAAGTTAATTTGAAATATTTGCATTTTGTACAGCAATATAGGTGCAAATATTGGTTTTTTGTTTTTGACGGAGTCAAAAATAGTGCTTCGCAATACAAAAAAAGAAGGGTTTCATATTAGCCTTTTTCACTGGACAAATGTCTGGAATTTATTTATAAACTGCTAAATTTGATATAGTTTTATGGTAACTCAAATAATATCAAAAGCATTTTTTGGAAAAGACAACTGTTTAAAATCATATCTCAACGACAAACTAGAATTCTATTTAGAATTTGGTAAAAAAATTTCTGAAAAATGGGAATGGAAAAAAGTCAAGATGAATGATGATGAACTTGGAGAAATCATAAATGTATTAGAAAAAACAAAAGATTCTGTAAGTTTTTTCCATGATTTTAAAGGAGATAAAACTCAAATTTGGGTTTCAAAAAAAGATAAAGCATTTTTTATCAAAGTCAAAGAAGTAAACAAAGCTTTAAATGAAGGAGAACAAAGAGTGATGCTTGAATTATTAAAATATTCAATTCTCAGAATGAACATGAAATTATAAAAAAAGAAAAAAATAAGTTATTATTTTTTAATAGATGATCCAATCATAGCAGCTGCAGCAACAATACCTGCAGTTAATACAACCATATCTCCTGTTACTGATGTAAATCCTGCCCATGCAGCTCCGACTTTAATCATCCACATAGTTAACATAAAATATATTATACCCAATAATATTAATATTAAAGACATAATAACAGATAATGCTATCCCTCCTAAACTTGATATTACTTTCATTTTTTCACCCCACAACACAATATATTTTCTAAGTATATAAACATGTTGTTTATATCCATTAATTTTAAAAATCTAATAAAGTTTATATTCTTAATGAAAGATAAATTCAAAAATCATTATTGCGAGCGTAGCGAGTTAGGGGTTTAATACCCTGACCTTTAGGTCGATTAAACAAATAATTCTAGAAAACTTTTTTACGCGGCTTCGCCGCAGTATAAACTGCGGACGAAACTGCGCTTTTAATTGTTCAGATT
>JAIPET010000005.1 GCA_021736975.1 Candidatus Woesearchaeota archaeon | reverse complement strand
ACACTTTCATGTGTATTCACCTCCAAACGTAGCCGTTTGGAGCTTTCAAAGAAGTAGGAGGTATAAAAGCAAGATGAATTAAACGCAATTCCTCCCACGCTTAAAAGCGCGGGTATCCTTGCTAACAATTACAATGAAATTTTCGATAATAACCCCAAGCTATAATCAGGATATGTACATAGAACAAACAATAAAATCTGTGATAGAACAAAAAGGAAATTTTGAAATAGAATACATAATTATGGATGGAAAATCAACAGATAATACTGTTAAAATCTTAAAAAAATATGAAAAAAAACTCAAAGGAAACAAAAAAATAAAATTTATTTGGAAATCTGAAAAAGACAAAGGACAAAGCGATGCAATAAATAAAGGTTTAAAAATCTGTTCTGGAGACATACTTGCATATATTAACTCTGATGATTATTATGAAAAAGACGCATTTAGAAATATCATCAAAGAATTTGAAAAAAATAAAAAAATTAGTTTTGTATACGGAAAATGCCCTGTAGTCAATGAAGAAGATAAAGAAATAAGAAAGGGAATACGAAGAATACGACGTTTTTTAGGTCGAAAGTATTCATACAGGAAGTTACTAATTGTTAATTTTATACCGCAACCAGCAACATTCTGGAAAAAAGAAATTTATGACAAATACGGCGGCTTTGATGTAAAACACCATTTATGTATGGACTACGAATACTGGCTAAGAATAGGACAAGAATTTAAAGGAAAATATGTAAATAAAAATATTTCGAACTTTAGATGGTATAGCCAATCTAAAAGCGGATCAGGGTATAAAAAACAATTCAAAGAAGATTTGAATGTTGCTAAAAAATATGGTCAGAAGTATAAGTTTAGTTTATTTCTACATGAAATAACGTACAGAGGAATAGTGTTTATTTATGATGTGATGAGGGTGATGAGGATATGATAAAACAAATTATTCAACAAATCAATAGAATATATGGGATTAGACAAAATGTTTCTGTTGGAAAAAAATTCCACATAGGGGTAGGAACTGTATTATGGGCGCCTAAAGAGATGAAAATAGAAGACAATGTGTATATAGGCAGAAATTGCACAGTAGAATGTGACCTTACAATAGGTAGTGGCACTATGCTTGCAAATAATGTTGGAATAGTAGGACGAAACGATCACGACATCTCAACAATAGGCAAAATGGTTCGAGATTCACCCTGGATAGGAAATAAAGACTTTAAAAAGAATAAACTAAAAACAACAATTGGATCAGATGTATGGCTAGGATACGGAGCAATAATATTATCCGGTGTTAATATTGGAAGAGGCGCAATTATAGCAGCAGGATCTGTAGTGGTAAAAAATGTAGAACCATATGATATTGTAGCGGGAAATCCAGCTAAGTTCATTAAAAAAAGATTTACAAACGAAGAGATAAAAATGCACGAATTAAAAATATATGGAGCTAATAAAAAATAATGAAAAAAATTATTTTTATGAGTGTTTGGGATAAAACTATCCACAACATGGTGCCAATAGCACAAGCATTAGATAAAGAATATACATTCAAACTTATTCATTTTGGGTCATTATATAATAAAAATAATAATAAACACTATTTTGAAAAAAATATTGAAGTCATAGACTATTCTAAATATCAAAAAAATTCAATCATAAACATTCTAAAAAAAGAAAAACCATCATTAATAATGATAGAAGATAAAGGAGGAATTTTATTTAGATCATTTTGTTACGCAGCAAAAGCACTTAAAATTCCAATAATACAATATCAACACGGAATGGTTCCTGATGAAAACATTAAACAAAACGATCCTTTTTTAAAAAATAATTTTGTTAAAATTATTAAAAAAATAAGACAATACACAATACAACTAAAAAAATATCTAGAATCAGCAACAAAATATGATAAAAACTTTTTATTAAAAAAAAGAAGCTGGTTTTATTTATCTAAATTCACAAACCCAATGAAATATTATTATTATTATAGAGATGAAATTCAAGCAGATAAATGTCTTTGTTATGGCTTAAAAGATAAAGAATTCTATATCAAAAGAGATGGATATAAACCCGAAGATGTAATTGTTGTGGGTAATCCTCAATTTGATTCAACTTTTGAAAAACTTAATTGGAATAAAGAAAAAATATTCAAAATTAAAGAAAAACTAGGTTTCAAAAGAGAAGATAAAATGTGTTTATTAATAACTCAACCACTAGGAAAAGATAAATTTGGAAATTGGACAACAGAAAAACAAAAAAGACTAACTACAGAAATATATGAAGAATTAAATAAACAAAAAATCAAATTGTTAATAAAAATACATCCTCGAGAAGAATTAAAAGAATATGATTACCTTAAAAATAATGTGACAATAACTCAAGAAAATCTGGATGAAATGATACTAATAAGTGATTTTGTGTTAGGTGGGTTTTCAACAGCACTATATAATGCAATAATACTAAAAAAACAAATAATAATGCCTAATTGGATAGAAGAGATGACCACACAATTTGACTACGAAAAATACGGGTTGGCCAAAAAAATAAACAACAGGAACTTAATGAAAAAAGCAATACAAGAAATATACCAATCAAAACAAAAAAAAGAACAAGAAAGAACAAAATTTATAAAAAATTTCATGTATAAAGAAGATGGAAAAGCATTAGGAAGAATTACTGAAATAATAAAAGGATATAAAAATGTATAAAAATAAAAAAATCATAGCAATAATACCTGCGAGAGGAGGTAGTAAGGGAATACCTAAAAAAAACATAAAATTAATTGCTGGAAAACAATTAATAGCTTGGACTATAGACCAAGTTAAATGTTCTAAATATATCGATCAAGTTTATGTATCAACAGATGATAATGAAATTGAAACCACTTCAATGGAACTTGGAGCTCAAATAATACGAAGACCTGATGAAATATCCGGAGACACAGCATCTACTGAATCTGCATTAATACATGCATCAAATGAACTTCAAAATGATTTTGATTATATGTGCTTATTTCAATGTACGTCTCCTATAAGATATAGTAAACAAATAGATGACGCTATAGAACAAATGTTTGAGGAAAAAGCAGATTCATTACTTACAACATACAAAAATGATTCATTTCTCTGGACAAAAGAAGGAAAATCAATAAATTATGATTTTAAAAATAGACCAAGAAGACAAGATAAAGAATGGGAATTTGTTGAGAATGGCTCATTTTATATATTCAAAAAAGAAATTCTAGAAAATGAAAAAAACAGATTAGGTGGCAAAATATCAATCTACGAAATGCCTAAATGGATGTCTTTTGAAATTGATGAATCATTTGACTTTGAAATAGTGGAATTCTTAATGAAAAATAAGTTTATAAAATCAAACTTTGAAGATAAAAAAAACAAAATAAAAATGATATTATTTGATGTAGATGGAGTATTTACAGACGGATCAGTTTATCAAGATGAAAAAGGAAATGAAACAGTTAAATTTTCAAGAATTGATGGCAAAGGAATTGAACTAATAAGAAATGAAAAAATAATAGGTGTTATAAGTGCAGAGAACTCAGAGATTGTTAAAAAAAGAATGGAAAAACTCCGGATTAAAGAAATACACCTAGGAATAAAAAATAAACTCCAAACATATGAAGAAATAAAAAATAAATACAACCTAAAAGATGAAGAAATATGCTTCTGCGGAGATGATATTCAAGACATTCCAGTTTTAGAAAAAGTTGGTTTTAGTGCGTGCCCAAAAAATGCCAGAAAAGAAGTTAAAGCAATTTGTAACTATATCTCAGAATATGAAGGTGGAAATGGATTTGTAAGAGATTTGTGCGATATATTAAAGTAAAAAATGACTTAGAAAACACAAAATTAATAATGTCAAGAACATAAGCAACATAAATACAATTATTAAAAAATACTTATAAAATTAAAAAGGTGAAAAAATGAAACAAATAATTCTTGGAAATAAAATAATAACAGATACTAGCAAACCATTTTTCATAGCTGAAATTGGAATCAATCACAATGGATCATTAGAAACAGCTAAAAAAATGATAGATATGGCATGCATGCTTGGAGCTGATGCCGTTAAGTTTCAAAAGAGAACGCCTGAGATATGTGTTCCAAAAGAACAAAGAAACAGATTAAGAGATACTCCTTGGGGAGAAATGACTTATTTTGATTACAAGAAAAAAATAGAATTTGAAGAAACAGAATATAAAGAAATTGATAGATATTGTAAAGAAAAAAAAATATTATGGACTGCATCAGCATGGGATGTTCCAAGTTTCGAATTCCTAGAAAAATTTGATGTATCCTTCCATAAATTCGCCTCAGCAAAAATAACAGATAAAGAACTTTTAGAAAGAGTTAAAGCAACTAAAAAACCAGTCATATTATCAACAGGTGGAACTAATTTAGAACAAATAAAGAAAGCAGTTAAAATATTTGAGGGAAATAACGACGTAGCAATACTGCACTGTAACTCAGGATATCCTGCCAAAGACGAGGAATTAAACCTAAAAGTAATACAAACATTACAAAAAGAATTTCCAAACAACATAATAGGTTATTCAGGACACGAAGAAGGAATTACTGCGAGCGTTGTAGCTACAACATTAGGAGCAAAAATAATTGAAAGACACATAACTATTGATCGAGCAATGTGGGGAACTGATCAAGCAGCAAGCATAGAATACGATGGACTTAGAAAATTATTAAGAGATATTAACAAAGTAGATATTTGGTTAGGTAACGGCAAAAAAGAAGTTTATGAAACAGAAAAAAAAGTAATGGAAAAACTTAGAGATAAAAATACACTATGATAAATTATAACTCATTAGTGAATTTGTTTATTCTAAATTAGAAAATGATTTTCATAATAAAATCAATCAAGCCCAAATCACCAATTATAAAGGCAAAATCATAAAAGAAAATTATTTAAACAAGTATTTGTTTTATTAATTTATGTTAGCTGTTGAAAATATAGAGTTGTATTCTTCAAAAAAAATAATATCTTTAAAAAAATGCAGTGAAAAAATAAATTTGTTAAAAAAACAAGGGAAAAAAATTGGGTTGTGTCATGGAGGTTTTGATCTTACACACCCAGGTCACTTTAAACATTTTGAAATTGCTAAATCTCAATGCGATTATTTAGTTGTTTCAGTTACAGCGGATGAATTTGTTACTTCTAGAAAAGGTTTGGGAAGACCAATATATACTGATAAACTAAGAGCATATATCATCGCATCACATCAATCAGTTGATTATGTTGTTATTTCACCATTTAAAAAAGGAACTGAAATAATACATGAACTTAAACCATCATATTATATTAAAGGACCTGATTTTATAAATAAAACAACACCTGGAATAATTTCTGAAAGAAAAGCAATAAAAGATATTGGAGGAGAAATGAAATATACTACTGAACCACCATTATCAACTACAAAAATAATTCAATATATAAAAAACGATATAAAAAACGAGGACGTTCTTCTTCTTATAGATAGGGATGGAACTCTTATAGAAGATAGTGGTTTTTTTGGAAAAGAAAAAACTTGGAAAAAAGATTTAAAATTAAAAGAAAATATTATCAACACAATAATATATTTACAAACAAAATTTAAAACTACTAACATCGTGATTTCTAATCAAGCAGGAGTCGCGAGAGGATATTTTACTTGCAAAACAGTTGAAGAAATAAATAAAAATATTGATGATAAATTGCTTTCAAAAAATATAATTATTTTGAATTGGCAATACTGCCCAGATGTAGACAATGATTATGCAAAAACTAAACCAGAAATAAATTGGGTAAATAAACATATCAAAGAAAAAACAGATAGAAAACCAAGCATCAGAATGGTGTCTAAAGGATTAGAAGAAATTAATAAAAAAATAAATGATTTTGACAAAATAATAGTTCTAGGAGATAGTAAAGATGATGAATTACTCGCTGACAATTTAAAAGCAACTTTTTTAGATGCGAATAAAGAATATGATGAACTAATAAAAGAAATAGGAAAAAATAATTAATTATTTCTTAACCATATTGTGATATAATGACAGAAAATGCTATGAACATCTTCACAAACTTCATAAGAATTCATATTTACATGAGCAATTAAATCAGCAGATTTTTTAAGCTGCCCTCCATCAAAACCACATATACCTATACTTACCATGCCAATCTCCTTAGCATATTCTAAAGCATTAATAATATTAGGGCTATTACCTGAAGAAGAAATAAGAATTAGAATATCTCCTTCTTCTGCTAAATTTACTAATTGTTGTTTAAAAACATCAGTATAATTTTCATCATTTGAAATTGCAGTCATGTAACTTAAATTGCTTGAAAGAGAAATGACTTTATATCTATTAAAATTATTTTTCCAATCAGATGTTGCTCCTTTTGAAAAATCGCATGCGCAATGATTAGCAATAGAAGCACTTCCGCCATTTCCTGCTATAAATATTTTTTTACCGGTTTTTAAAGTATTTTTTAATGTGAAAAGAATTTCTTCATCATAAACTAGTTTATCTAGTTCTGATTTAATTTGACTTGAATATTCTTCAAAAGTCATAATAACAACTCCTTAGACACTTTAATAAGTTTATTTTTTGAAACAGATTCTTTATTACCTAAATAATTAGTTTTTATACCACCTGCAACATTGCCAATAAATGAAATTAAAAAACCATCAGCACCTGAATAAGAAAATAAAGAAGATATGGCAAATAATGCATCGCCCGAACCAACAGTATCAACTATTGTATCAATAACTACAGGACAAGCAAAGGTTTCTCCGGCAGTATAATAAATAGAACCCCTCTTACCAAGTGTCAATATAAACTTATCAAAAAAATATTTTTCACTAAACTTATTCATAACCACATCTATATCTTCAAAACGCATCATCATAGGCAATCTAATTTCACTTTCATTCATAGTTATGAAATCAGCTTTAGTATAAAGCGTGACATAATTAAAACCTGTATTTGCACTATTTGATTGAACATTTATAGCTAAATATTTTGATTTTTTCTGAATAACAGAACGAATATCTTCATTAATAAAACCGTGACCGAAATCATTAACAACAACTAAATCATATTTAGGAAGCTCTTCTTCAAGATAAGAAACAATCTCTTTAGAAAGACTATTTGAAATAGGGGCATCAGTTATATGTTCTATTTTAAATAACTTATTTCCCCTATAAGAATCAACAAATCTTTTTTTCACAGTAGTTACTGAATCTTTCTTAAAAAAATGTTTAACACGCGTATTTTTAGAAACATGTGATTTAAGAAAATCTTCTTTTGTCTCTTTGTCACCAAGTAAAGTAACTAATGTAATGTTTTTTACAAAAGAACTTAGATGATTAGCAGTTGCATAAATTCCGCCAGCATAAACTTCATGATTAACATATTCCATTGAAAGAATAGGATCTTTAATAGCACGGCCTTTTTGTTTAGCAAAAACATATTCATCAATAATAGTATCTCCAATAACCAGAACGTTTAAATCTTTAATATTCTCAAGAACATCAACAATTTTGTCAAAATCCACAGCAAATCGTTTTTTAATAACCACACCATTCTTATGAATTAAAGTTATTTTATAAAACTTTCTTAAAATAAGCACGTATTACTTTGTTGAACAATCTAATAAAACTCTTGAAAAATCTCCCTTTTTGAATGAAACTATAGCCTCATTGATGTCCTCAAGAGAATAAATTTTAGTTTTTAAAAGTTCAACATGAAGATCACCATCAAGATATTGTTTAATATAAAGAGGTATATCTTTATCAGGGTTCGTAGAACCTCCCCAACTACCAATAATTCTTTTTCCTTTAATAAGATCAAAAGGAACAATGGAAATAGTTTCTCCTTTTTTAGGATTTCCAGCAATAACAAGAGTGCCTTTGTCATTAATAGATTTAAATGCGAGTTCCATAGTAGCTATATTTCCAGAACAATCAACTGCAAAATCAAGATATTTATCCATTGTTATTTTTTTAATAATATCAAGAACATTTTCTCGAATATTAATAACATGTGTTGCGCCTAGTTCTTTTGCTATATTAAGCTTTTCATCATTAATATCAACTGCTATGATATTCTTTGCTTTTCTTGCAACTGCACCTAATAAAGCAGCAGATCCAACACCACCAACGCCAAAAATTGCAATAGATTGTCCTTCTTGAACATCAAGTTCGTTTTGAATAATACCCACACCTGTAGGAATTGCACAACCAAATAAAGGCGCAATAGAATCAGGAACTGATTCAGGAATTTTTACCAACCTATTTTCACTTAAAACTGCATAATTACTAAATGTTGTTATTGCACCTGAATTAATAGAAACGCCTTCAGAATCAATATAAGTTGAACCAGAAACATCACATCCTGTTCCTTTAATCCATGTTAAAACAACCTTATCGCCGATAGAAACCTTAGAAACGTTGCTACTCACTTTTTCAACCACACCTACTGCTTCATGCCCCAATAAATGAGGAAGATAGTTATCAGGACCTTTATGGGCTTCGATTTCATGAATTTGAGACCTGCAAATACCACTACAAATAATTTTAACTAACACTTGTCCTAGCTGAAGTTTTGGAATTTCAAGAGTATCTATAACAAGATTTGCATTAGTTTCATATAAAACTGCGCCTTTAGTTTTCATAAATCACTCCTTATGGCATAAACCAATAATAATCACCTTTGTAACCAACTTCATCAAAAAGTTTTTTCCAATCTAAAACACTCATCATTGTTTTTGCTGTAAGATTCCAAGCCATCATAGCTTCTTTTTCTTCATCTGTATTCCAAGCATCCATAGTAATAAATGCATGTTTTCCAATACGCTGAATTTCAGAAATAGCACGTTTGCATTCATCAATAGGCAAATTATGAACTGTATTTATACAAATAACTAAATCAAACTCATCATCTTTATACATGCTTAAATCTCGAACGTCACCGACGAAGTTAAACTCTCTAACGCCCTTGATAGTGTGCGCAACAGCATAATTACTAATATCAATACCTTTTAAAATAAGTTCAGGCATTGCTTGATTCAAATCATAAAGCATAAACCCTTTTGCGGAACCAATATCAAAAATTTTATTTCCCGGTTGAAGATCATAATAATTAATAAAATCTTTTACTACTTCACTCCAGAATCTTGAGTTATATGTAAACCCACCATAACCATACTTTCTATCACCATCAAAAAAATCTTTTTCAAACTTTCTTGCTACTGAACGAATTTCATCAGTTTTTTCTTCACCACGCGCTTTAAGATCACGTTTAGTTTTTGGATATTTCTCCAATAAATTAATTTCTGTCATTTTTTCACCTTTTTATTATATTGTTCAATATCCTTTAATAATTTATCGAACTCTTCCAATAACCAAGTTAGTTCTTCTTTTTTCCAAAAAATTCGCTGATTATGATTTAAAAAAACAAATTTTTTACTTCTAGAGATTGATAATACAGGACTATGATTAGTATTATTCATATCAAAACCGTATTGTATAAATGGAATTCCGTCAAAATAAGCAATAATAGCAGGTCCTGAGGTTGGAAAAATACCTGCATATGATTTTTGTATAATAACATAATCTTCTTGAATTGACTTAAAATAATCTTTTGAAAATAAGACATTATTCAATCTTAATGAATCATCAACTTCTTCTTTTGAACAAATAATTATGAATTTATAGCGATCATCAGATTTAAAATGTTTAAAAAAGTGATATAATACAGATATATCTGAATTTCTATGATTATGTCTTGATTTAAGATTTCTTAAAGAAACAACTATAGGTAGAGCAGGATATATTTGTTCTTTTAAAAAAACACCAACTTTATCTGAAATATTTTTAGGTGAACTAAAAGAAGGAATTCGTTTAAATAATGAAAAAAATCTAATAATGATATTCATATCATAAGGAAATACAAATCCATTTTTTGAAGGCCAAACAACATAACTTTTTTTAGAAGAATTCAAATAATTTCTAAATTCGTCATAGGAATTAAAATTATGAATTTTTCCTAAATATTTATTAAAATGAACTGTATCAGAAATCATCTTTTTCCAATTATCAGAATAAACATTTTTATCTTGAGTTTCATCATGAATGAAACAAACTTCAACATTATTTTTTCCAGGAGCAAATTCTTCTTTTAAACATGCTAGAATTTCATGAAATAGCAACGCATCACCCATTGTACCACAAGAAAAATCCCACACACCTATAATTGCGTCTTTTTTAATATTAAATAAATTCATAACCAAAAAACGAATTGACCATAAAAATCTGAATATTCTTAAAGTTATATGAACTCTTAAAAATATGAATGCTTTTTTAAAAAAACTTATTAATTTCATTTTTTCAACCAAATTATTTTCTAAACATACTATTTTTTGATATTTTCTTTGCATAAAGAGGCGGACAAATATCATCAATTCTTTGTAAGTCCTCGTCAGTTAAATTTATTTTTAGTGCAGAAACATATTCATTAAACTGATCGATGTTTCTTGGACCTATAATACAAGAAGTTATTGCCTTATTTTGTAAAATCCATGCAATAGATAATTGTACTAAAGTAATCCCTTTTTCCTGAGCCATTTTTTTTAAAAGATCTGCTTTAGTTAATAAAACTAGGTTCTCTTCTGAAGTGAAATCTTTTTTCCAAATAGTGTGTCTTGCATTTTTTGGAGAAGGATTATTTAAATCATATTTTCCAGACAATAACCCTCCTTCAAGAGGACTATATGCTAAAATGGAAATGTCATATTTTTTACAAATATCTATTATTTGAGATTCTAATTGACGATCTAATAAATTATATTTTTCTTGTAAAGAAACTATTTTCTGAAAATTATTTGCTTTGGAAATCAAGATTTGTTCAACTAATTTCCAAGAAACAAACGAAGATAAACCATGAAAATGCACTAAATTTTTTTTTACCAAAAGATCAATAGCAGATAATTGCTCAATTACAGGAACATCATCATCAGGTCTGTGGAATTGGTAAATATCAACAAAAGAAGTTTGTAATCTATCTAAAGAACCTTTGATTTGCTCAAGAATATGTTTTTTTTTAAGACCTGAATCTCCTTTTTTAGAACTCATCCTAGCTCTAACTTTTGTTGCTAGAATAATTTTATCTCTAAGATTATGTTTTTTTATAATCTTTCCAAGAATTCTTTCAGATCTTCCTTCTAGACCTTGATTAGGATAAACATTTGCAGTATCAAAAAAATTTATTCCATTTTTCATAGCTGCTAAAACTATTTTTTCAGCTTCTTCATAGTCTGTTCTTTCTCCAAAATTTGCACATCCAAGACAAAGTTTTGACACAGATATGTTTGTATTTGATAATTTAGAGTATTTCATCGATGCACCTTTTTATATACTGCGCTAAATTTGTTTTTCAAAGAGTTAAATGACTCAACTTCTCTATAAATATTTTGATTGTTAGCTGCAAAAATATATTTATTTTTATCACCAATTTCCTTTTTCATCTCTTCTTTATGATGATCAGGATTTTTAAAAACAATGTAAGGTTTTTTGTTAAACAAAGCTATTTGAAATGGGCCGCTACACATACCCATAAATAAATCTGCATGTTCAATTAAGATTAAATCATCCACAATATTTAATCCTATATCTCTTGTTATTATAATATTAGATAATTTCTTTATTTTGTCAATGATATCATCAGCACCTATCAAAAAAAATAAAATATTTTCTGATTTAAAATAATCAAAAAAAGCAAACCATTCATTTTGAATAGCATCACTTTCTTTATGTTTGGATGTTGAATTTTTAAGATGAACAACAACTGAATAATTATTTTTTAACTGCTTAGTTAAGGACATATTTGTAGAACTGAATTTTTTTGAAAGAGAGCTTAAATAAGGAATTTTGTTTTTCTTTTTAAAAAAATTTCTAGATTCAAATGTTGAATCTAGTGGATTTTCCTGCTCAACATAATTTATTGTAGAGGGATATATATTATAATATTCTGTTTTGTGTTTATTAATAAATTCTTTAAAAATATTTTTTGATTCAAATAAAAAACAAGTATTAATTTTAAGATAATTATATAATATAGGTAATTGAACAGTAAACAATTTAGTTTTATCATCACTCAAAATGGCAACATCTATATTTTTAAATGTAGATGTGTTTTTTTTAATCTTAATATTCTCAATAAAAATTAATAATTCTCCTAGTTTTGTGTGTTTAGATAAATCAAGAACGCCTAAAATTGAATTTTTATTTACTGTCATAAACTCGCTCCTTATTTGGATTATTTAAATAATTTCTAATATTATTTGCTAATGCCCAAGGATCATTATTTGTTAAACCCCCATCAACAATAAAATCTTGACCTGTAATAAATGATGCATCATCTGAGCACAAAAACAATGCTGCTTTAGCCACATCATCTACAACACCAATTCTTCTTAAAGGATGTGATAAGAGTGCTGTTTTTTTATAATCATCATTTTCTTTATTGTTAAATCTTTCTAAATTTTGATCTTTCACTATGAATCCTGGAGATATACAATTTGCACGTATATTGAATTTTCCATATTTAGTGGAAATATATTTTGTGAATTGTATTAACCCTGCCTTTGCAACGTGATAACTGATATCTTCATCTCCTATAAGATTTCCAGATATAGATGCTAAATTTAAAATAACTCCTTTTTTTTGTTTTATCATAACTGGAATAAAGTATTTTGCAACAATATACGAACCTCCCAAAATAGTACTTAAACTATTCATCCAAACATCTAATGAAAAATCCAAAGCATCATCACTTTTAAATCTTTTTCCACGCACATTATTAATTAAAACATCTATTTTTTTATATTTAAGAAGAATTTTTTCAACAAGTTTTTTTACATCTGATTCATTTGTTAAATCAGCTTGATAAAAAAAAAAAAATTCAGACTCAATAGGTTCAATATCTACAACAATAACTTTTGCACCTGAATCAAAGAAACTTTTTGCAATACACATACCTATATCTTTTGCACCGCCAAAAATAACAAAAACATCATTTTTGTAATTATAATAGTTTTTTTGTTTCATTTTAAATATTATATTAATAACGACGAACTACTTTTAAACCTAAACCTTTTCTTCTACCGTTTATTATTAGTAATTTTGAATTTATAATAAACTTATAAAGTAAAGGATGTTGAGAAGAAAATTTAATCAAGTTATTCCATAAAGCTGTTTTATTTGAATATTTTTTCTTCTGATTACTCTCCCATAAAATATTATAAGCCCCTTGTTGAGGTATTTTCATACAAGTAGATTTTTTTGTTTTTTTAATAGTAAAAAAAAGTATATAAGTTGAATCATCAAGACCGCCAATACCTATAGTTGATAAGCAACCAGGAAAATAATTGCTTATTTCAACAAAACCAAAATTAGTATTTGTTCTAGCTCTACCTACTTGAGAAGTTATAATTTCATAATTGTTAGATTTGTAATAATCATAAAAAAAAGTCGGAGAAAACATAAAAAATCCATGATCCAAAGTATTTGATGATGGTGTAAAATGAATCATTCGACCGTTTACTTTCAAAAAATTAAAAGTGTTTTTTAAAAAATTTGGTGTATGAAAAACATGTTCAATAGTTCCTCCATCGAAAATAACGTCAAATGATTCTTTATATTTTGAAGGAATTTTTTCAGAATTAAGATCGAAAATTATGTTTGAAGATTCATATTTTGATAAATCTAAACTTTGAACATGAGAGAAACCTAAAGATTCAAAAAGACAAACATCTGAAATAAAATTTTCGCTAGCAAATTCTTTTTTTGAAGATAAAGTTTTCTTAACATTCTTTAATTTAAAACCGTACTTTTTTGCAAGTTTTTGCAACTCAGCATATGTTATATATACATCTTGAGTTCCTAAAGTAAGAACACTTCCTGAAAAAGGTCTTTTCAGCCCCTCATTCATTAAATAAGCAATTATAGATTTTGGCATTCCCATTTCAAAGCAACTCCTTTTTAATTTTATCACAAATATTTTCTGGCGTAAAACCAAGTCGTTCACAATGTTGTTTGTAAGTGCCATACTTGTGAATAAATTTATCTCCTATGTTAATAGATCTATATTTTACATTCATAATATCTTTTGACTCTCTTAATACATCGTCAAAAACACCACCATATTTACCATGTTCTTCAATAACAATACATTTTTTTGTCTTGTTGATGCTTTTATTTACTAATTCTTTATCAAAAGGTCTGATAGTATGTAAATAAATAATCTCTGCAGAAATATTGTCTTTTGCAAGCATATTTGCAGCTTCAATAGCTGTTTTAAGTTGAGGACCTATTGCAATAATAGTTACATTTTTTCCTTCTCTAACTAAAACTCCTTTTCCGAAAGTAATATTTCCCAAATCCATTTGATGTTGAGCTTCAGGAATTCTAAAAAAAGTTGGAAATCCATTTGCATATGTTTGCTTGAACAAAGTATTAAACTCTTCGCAAGATGCAGGATAAATAATTTGCATATTCTCTATTGTTTTTAGAAGAGCAAAATCTCCATAACAATGATGTGTAGATCCTAAAGCGCCATAATCAAATGCACTACCTACAGTAATAATATTAATTCCTAATTTTTGATAACCAAAATCTAATTTAAGTTGTTCAAAAGATCTTTCAACAATAAATGGATTAATAGTGTGTATTACTGGATAAAATCCCACTTTAGAAAGACCTGCAGCCATATTTGTAATAGTTTGTTCACAAATACCAATATTATAAAATCTATTCGGACATGCTTTTGCAAAAGGTTGTAGAACAAAATGACTTATGTCTCCTATTAGAACAACAAGATTTTCATCTTTCATTCCAACTTCCAACATTGTATCTGCAAACTCTTGTCTCATTTTTTTCTTAAGATTTTTACTTGTTTGATTAAAAATATTTTCACTCATTATAACAACTCCTCTTTTATTGCTTGAAGTTCTTCATCAGAAGGAACTTTATGGTGCCAAGGTCCATGACCTTCAATAAAACTAACACCTTTTCCTTTTATTGTATTTGCAATTATGAGTTTAGGTTTTCCAACATAAGAAAAATCAATTTTTTGAAATGTTTTTAAAATTTCTTCTTCATCATGACCATCTATTTCGTAAACTTCCCAACCAAAAGATTCCCATTTTTTAGCCATATCTGTCATTGGAAGAATTTGTTCTGTAGATTTATTATTATCAATAACATAACATAAGTTTCCCAATTTAAGATTTGCAGCTACAAGAGCAGATTCCCAAATTGAACCTTCATTGCTTTCTCCATCACCTATAATGGTTATAACCTTATTTTTTTGTTGTTTAATTTTTAATCCCAATGCAATCCCTAATGCTGTAACTGCACCATGACCTAAAGATCCTGTTGATGCCTCCACCCCAGGAACTTTTGTGCAATCAGGATGACCGCCTAAAATAGCATTTTCTTTGCTTTTAGTCATTAAATCTTCTTTTGTAATAAATCCATATTTTTCAAGAACAACATAATATGCTACAGCACCATGACCTTTACTAAGAATAAAATAATCTCTATCTTTATTAGTAACGTCATTTTTATTAATATTTAAAAATTTACCATAAATTACATTAATAATATCTATAATAGAATAAGCACTCGGAATATGTCCTTCGCCAGCAGAATACACAGTATTTGCAATAGCATATCTTAAATCTCCATTTGTTTTCATAGTTAATTCCTCGTTCCGTCATTAAAACATTTTCCTTGTCCACCATCTACAAGAATTGCTGATCCTACAAAAAAAGAAGCTTGATTCGAACAAAGAAAAGTAACAACAGATCCTATTTCATCCACTTTTCCAAATCGTCCTATTGACATTCGTTCAGAAAGATATTTTTTTACATGTTCTGGATCTTTTTTTGAAGTAATATCCCAATATCCTCCTTCTGTAAATACCGCACCAGGTAACACAGATGTCATAACAACTCCTTTTGCTGAGAGAACACGACCCATACTTCTAGTATATGCAGTAAGAGCTGCTTTAACAGAACAATAAGTTACAGGACCTTGATTTTCTAATGATGAAATTGAAGATATATTCACAATTCTTCCCCAAGATTGATTTATCATATGAGGAGAAAGTAAATTAGTAAATTCAATAGTTGTTTCCATATTAAGTTTCCATACTTTTCTCCAATCTTCAATAGAACAAAAAGGATCTTTTATATTTAATGTTCCACCAACATTATTGATAAGAATTTCAACATTTCCAAAGTTTTTTTGAATGTCCTCAACAACTGTTTTAGCAGAATTTTCTTCTAAAAGATCGCATTCAAAAGCATAATGACCTTCGCCATCCATTTTTTTAATAAGAAGATTTAAATCACTTTTTGAACGAGAAATAATTGCAACTTGAACTCCTTCTTTTGCGAGATTTATTGCTATTGATGCACCAAGACCTCTTCCAGCACCAGTTATTAAAGCTTTTTTCCCTTTAAGTTCTAAATTCATATCATCACATCGTTTGTATTGGTATAATTATTTTTTTAGGATTTAATTCAATAATTCTTTTCATCACTCTTCTTGAATGATTTAAAATGCCTAAAAGTATCACTGCGTCCTCAAATGAAGAAATATCACTTGTATTAATAATTTGTGTTTTTAAATTAATATAATATCTTCCTTTTTTACTTGAATCATCATCAACAATAGCAATTATTAAGGAAAAATCATTTTTAAGATAATAACTCAATATAGGTAACATTAGTGCTGCACCAAAAATATATACAGGACTTTTTATTTGCTCAAGTTGATCTTTTGTAAAATTCATAATATTGCAAAAATGAGCATGTTCTTTTTTAGCTCTGATTAAACCATAATTTATTAAATCTGTTTTTGACAAAATATTTTGCTTTTTTGATTTTTTAAAAGCAATAAGTAATGAGCCCCAGTGTCTAGGATTAAAAGTGTAATCAACAAGCTCGGCACCTATTTCATTAAGCATATATTTTACAGAATTAAGAGAAAAATAGTTTAAATGTTGATGAAATACTTGATCAAAACGAGCATCATCTATTAAATATTCGAGACTTGGAAATTGATGAATAAAAACGGTTTCATCAGATGATTTCTCAATCATTTTCTTAAACATTTTTTTAGGATTTTCAATATGCTCAACAGTATGACTACTAATAACTAAAGAATCTTTTAATGAAATATCTTCTGCAATATGTTCATATAAATCACCATATACAAAAACATTTTCTTCAGAAAATTCTTTTTCTTTACCTTTTAATATAGGATCTATTCCTATAAATTTTTGAGTACAAAAAGATAATTGTTTGAGCAAATAAAGATCACTACATCCAATTTCGACTGCAGAAATAAACTTTTTATTATCAACAACTTTTTTAATAAATGATAAAAAAAAATCATTACATTTTGAAGCAGAAGTACTGGTAGATGTTCTAAAAAAATATGCAGAAGGAGAATATAATTGTTCAGGAGCAATTACATTTGATAATTGACCATGACCGCAATTAGAACAAATATGAAATTCTTGATCGAGATAACCTGATAACTTTTCAGGTTTTTCATTAACAAATAGTTCTGTTAAAGGAAATTTTGGAAGATACATAACTGGTTTAGAAAAAGGCATTTCACAAACACCGCAAGCAACTCGCACAGTATATTTAATATCATTCATTTTTTATTCCTCGTGAACATATTCTAATTGTTCTTTAGAAATAATGTCCCAATAGTCTTCAACCCATTTAATTACATCACTTAAACCTTCTTCAAGTGAAACTTTTGCTTCCCAATCAAACTCTTTTTTCGCTTTAGATGAATCAAGAATATACGCATCATCAAGTCCTCTCCTTGTTTCGACGTCTTCAACAACTTCAGAAAATTTCAAATTTAGATGTTTTGCAATTAAACCAACAATATCCTTAATAGATATAAGTTGTGGCGTGGATAAATGATAAATTTCGCCTGGTTTTGCACACTCCATAATTTTTTTTGTAGCAACAGCCACATCATCAATATGAATAAATGATCTTCTTGCAAATCCACCACCATGTAAAGGAATTTTTTTCCCTAATTTCATGTAAATTATTGATCTAGGAATTATCTTAAATAATTGTTGCCCTGGACCATAAACATTAGCAGCTCTTGTAAACACTGCGGGAAAATTAAATTGTTTTATAAGCATTTGAATAAAATCATCAGCAGCAGCTCGAGAACCCGCATATGGTGTACTTGGATTGTGAGGATGTGATTCATTAACAGAACCTGAACAACTACCATATACTTCTGGTGTTGAAACATGAACATATTTCTTTAAATATTTTTTTTCTTTTAGTGCATTAACTAAATGTACTATGGATAACACATTAGTTTTATACCAATGATCAGGATGATCCCAACTTTGTCCAACCATGCTTTGAGAAGCAAAATTTACAATATATTCTGGTTGTAATTCATCTAATAAGTCTAATATTTTTTTTATGTCTTTATTTAAGTCTAATTGGTGAAATGTAAATCTTTCTAAAGGTTGTTTTTTATATGTAAGAAAAACATCTGATTTTTCAGCAGATCTACTTATTCCAACAATATCATATTTTGAATTTTTTATTAAATGGGAAATAAAGTTACTTCCAGAAAAAGAATTACTTCCAATAACAACAACTTTGCTCATTTTAAATCAACTTCTTTCATTCTTTTTATATTATGATAAAACGAATTTTCTAAACCATTTACTATTAAACCTTTTTCGTATGCTTCTTTTATTGAAAGTATTGCATCTATAAAATCATATTTACATTCAAAATTCAACATCAATTTCATTTTATTTGTATTAACATGATATGATCTTTTATCTGATGATGGAAGTACTTCAAAAACAACTTCTTTATCATTTAATGTATCTTTTACTTCTTGAGCTATTTCTTTTATTGTTTTATTTGCATAAGAAACATTGAATGCTTGTTTGTGAATTTTTTCTCCTTCAATTTCTAGCATTAATTCATAAAATCTTACCATGTCTTTTATATTTAAAGCAGGTCTCATTTGATCTCCGCCAAATATTTTTATTTTTTTATTTACTAGAGCATTTATTGTCAATATATTAACCGATAAATCTAATCTTAGACGAGGAGCATATCCGCATAGTGTAGCAGGTCTAACAAACACGTATTCCATATCCTGAACATCTGTTTGATTTAGCAGTTTTTCGCATTCTATCTTATATTTAGCATAATCTGTTATTGGTTCTGCTTCTATATCTTCTGTAACATCAACATTCAGAGGTTTTATACCATATTGACTTGTAGAACTAGCAACAACTAATCTTTTTATATTATTTAATTTACAAGCATCTATAACAATTTGAAAAGCATCAAAATTTATTGATTTTCCTAAATCAGGGTTTAAATCGAAACTTGGATCGTTAGAAATGCAAGCTAAGTGTATAAATGCATCACAATTCTTTGATGCTTCAATCATTTTTTCTCTATTTCTTATATCTCCTTTAATTTGAGTTAAATTTGGGTGTTCATCGAATTTATACTCATAAATGTATAAATCATATACAACTACAGAATATCCTTTTTTAAGCAACGAAGGAACAAGTAAACTTCCTACATAACCCGCCCCTCCAGTAATAAATATTTTTTCAAATCTCACAATTCGTAGAATATGACAATATTTTTAAATGTTTTCATCCATCAATGTTCATATGACAAATAATGTTCAAAACTTATTGAAAAAATTCATTTTCTTAAGAAAAGTTGAAGAAAAAATTCAAGAAAAATATTCTGAACAAGAAATGCGTTGTCCTGTTCATTTAACAATTGGACAAGAAGGAACAGCAGTAGGTGTTTGTGAAGCTTTAAATACTGAAGATATTGTTTTTTCAGGACACAGATCACACGGACCTTACATCGCCAAAGGAGGTAATTTAGATAAATTTTTTTCTGAAATTTATGGTAAAAAAACAGGTTGTAGTGGTGGTCGTGGAGGTTCTATGCATTTAATAGATTTAGATGTTAATTTTTACGCATCAACACCTATTGTGGGCGGCGTTATTCCTTTAGCTACTGGCGCCGCATTTAGTATAAACTACAAAAAAGAAAATAGAATATCCACTGTTTTTTTTGGTGATGGCTCAACAGAAGAAGGTGTCTTTCACGAAAGTATTAATTTTGCATCTTTAAAAAAACTTCCAGTTTTATTTATTTGTGAAAATAATTTTTATTCAGTTTACACTCCTATTAATGAAAGACAACCAAAAAGAGAAATTTCTTCAATTGCTAAAGCGCACGGTCTTAAAGTCATTACTGTAGAATCTAACGACCCATATGATATATATTTAGCAACTAAAGAATTAACTGCCCACATAAAAAAAGGTTTAGGTCCAGGATTTTTGGAAGTTAAAACATATAGATTTGTTGAACATTGCGGTCCTAGTCCTGACGATCACTTAAATTATAGATTAAATTCTGAAATTTCTGAATGGCAAAAAAAAGATGGTTTGAAATTAATTAAAAATAGATGTTTAAATGATAATTTAATATCTGAAAAAGAAATTGAAGAATATGAAAAAAAATGTGAATTTCTTATTGAAAAATCTATTGAAAAAGCAAAAAAAGATTCATTTCCTAAAAAAGAGGAATTGAATAAACATGTTTATTCTGATTCAAATATCAATTTTGAAAATCCTAAAAAAACAGATAGAACCATAAAATATGCTGAAGCAATTAGAGAAGCTACAGAACAAATAATGGATTTTGATGAAAATGTTTTTATTATTGGAGAAGGAGTTCCAGATCCTAAAGGCATATTTGGAACTACAACTAATTTGAGAAAAAAATTTGGTGCAGATAGAGTTTTAGACATGCCTGTATCTGAAAACGGTTTGACTGGTATGTGTATAGGTGCAGCATTATTAGGTTTAAGACCCATTTTAACTCATCAAAGACTTGATTTTTCTTTGCTTTCATTAGATCAAATAATAAATAATGCAGCAAAATTTAGTTATATGTTCGAAGGCAAATTAAAAGTTCCTTTGACAATCAGAATGATTATTGGACGTGGTTGGGGACAGGGTGCTCAGCATTCTCAAAATTTACAAGCTTTATTTTCACACATACCTGGTTTAAAAGTTGTTATGCCTACAAATGCCAACGATGCAAAAGGTTTGTTAATTTCTAGTGTATTAGATAATAATTGTATTATTTATATTGAACACAGATGGCTTCACAATTTAATTGATTATGTTCCTGAAAATATTTACAAAACAGACATTGGAAAATGTAAAATTATTAAAAAAGGCAAAGATATAACTGTCGTTTCTACTTCGATTATGACCTTAGAAGCTATGAAAGCAACATCCAGCTTAAAAAATGAATTTGACATCGAACACATAAATGTTATTACTTTAAAACCATTAGATGAAGACACAATCTTAGATTCTGTTAAAAAAACTGGAAGACTTCTTGTTTTAGATAGTGGACATTATTCTGGAGGTTTTGCTGGAGAAATAATTTCAAGAGTTACAGAAAAAATGTTTTCTTATTTAAAGACTGCACCTATTAGAATCACTTTACCTGATATTCCAACACCAACAAGTAAAGGACTTACTAAATATTATTATCCAAATAAAAACAACATTGTCAATGCTTGTTATGTTTTAATGAATATTAATAAAAAAATAGATGTGGAAGAAAATGAACATCATGATATTCCGGACAAATCATTTACTGGACCTTTTTAATCTTTTTCTCGCGTCGAAATAAATTAAAAGCAAAATATGATACTCCTAAAGAAACAGAATATAATATAACACCAAGAATAACAATAAAAATTAAATTCAAATTCAAATTAAACATCAAAACAAAGAACATTACTAATGATGAAATGATTGGAACCACACAATATTTCCAAAAATTAAATGATAACATTTTTTTCTCAATATAAAAATACATCAATAAAAACAACATCAAATATGTTATGAGTGTCGCTATACCCGCTCCATAAAGAGAATATTTTGGTATTAGTAAGAAATTCAATAATATATTTAATCCTGCTCCAAACGCAGCGAGTTTTGCAAAAACTTTTGGTTTATTAGAAGAAATAAAACTGCCTAAAATCATTGATAAAATTATAAATATTTCTGCAATAATTAAAATTTTAAAAGATATGAAACTCTCTATAGAATTAAAATTGTAAATAAATTCTAAAAGTCTATTTCCAATTAAAAAAACAGCAACAACAACTGGAATTATTAAAATTAGTAATCCTTGTAACATTTTTTCAAGTAATTTTCTTGCAGACGATTTATTTTTATGAATTAATCTTGAAAACATAGGAAATCCAAACAATAACAACATGCCCGGTATTAAATTTAACATATTAATTAATTTATATCCTGCTTGATAAAAACCAACAATAACATCTCCCTTCATAAATGAAAGCATAATAGTATCTAATTGAACATAAACAGCACTAAAAATACCTATTAAAAGAAATGGAAATCCTTGTTTAATAAAATCTTTAAAACTAGATAAATTAAAAGACAATTTTAATTTAAAAAATGATTTACTATATAAATAAATAATTACTGATTTTATTAATTGTGCAACCATTAAAAATCCTATAAATAGTGTTAAATCTTTTGTTGTTGGTAAAATTATTATTGCTGCAATTACAACAAGAACTCTTTCAACTATATTCGTTATAGCAATCGCCTTACCTTTTTGTTTAATTCGTAAAATTGAAAGAAAAACATATTGTAAATTAGTTGTAATTTGAACAATACCTACAAAAATAAAAGCAACAAATAACGCATCTTTATTAATAAAAAACAAAGCAATAAAGTAAACAATGAAAGAAGCTATCGAAAATATTATTTTTAGCGAAAAAATATTAGACACATAAAATTTTGCTTTGTTAAAGTTTTTCGATAAATTTTTTACCATTAATTCGGATAATCCCATATCTGCAAATATAAAAAATAAACCTACAAAACTAAAAAGAAAAGAATATTGTCCTAAGCCTTCCGCGCCTAAATTATTACTGATTAATACTATTATGATATAAGAAATTATACTTTCTAAAATTTTTGCTCCAAATATCCATCCTGTATTTTTTATAAAATCAAATCCGAATCCCGATGTTGGAATTCCTAATTTTGTCATCCAGTCATTAAATATTTTTTTTATTTTAATCATTGTTAAACCTTTTAAATATTCTTAAAAATATATACTCATTCAAAAATCATATTCTAATACAATCTTTAATCCTTCTTCGAAGGATCGAGGTTTATATTCTGGCATGATTTTCTTTAATCTTGTTATATCTGTTCTTTTTTCAAAAGTTCCGTCTGGTTTACTTGTGTCCCATTCTATTTTTGGTTCAAAATCTAAAACTTTTTTTATTTTATCTGCAAATTCAGTTATTGAATAATCAAATCCCGTTCCTATATTTATTATTTCGGAGCCATCATAATTTTTCATTAAATATATGCATACGTCCGCACAATCTTCTGAAAATAGTGCTTCTCTTCTTGGTTTTCCACTGCCCCATAGAGTTATTGTGTTATTGTTTTGTTTTGCGTCATAGAATTTTTTTATAAGTCCAGGTATCATGTGTCCATTTTCTAAGTCGTAATTATCATTTGGACCATATAAGTTTGTTGGCATAACTGCAATGGTTTTTAATCCGTATTGTTTTGTATATAATTCTGAGGCTATTATTCCTGTTATTTTTGCTATTGCGTAGCCTATGTTTGTTTTTTCTAATTTTCCTGCTAAAAATCTATCTTCATTTATTGGTTGTGGATTTTCTTTTGGGTAAATGCATGTGGATCCTGTGAATAGTATTTTTGTATTTTTAGAGTAGTTTTTTATTGATTCAAACACATTTAGTGCCATAGTTGTGTTTTTATATAAGAAATCTGCTCCTCTTTTCATATTTGAGTATATTCCTCCTACGTGTCCAGCCACCATAAATAATTGATCTGGTTGTTGATTTTTCAAGTATTCTTCAACTTCTTTTTTTTCTAGTAAATTTATTTCTTTACTTGATATTGAATCTATGTTTTGATATCCTTTTGCTTTTAATCTTTTTACAATAGCACTTCCAAGTAAACCTGTTCCTCCAAATACCGTTATTTTACTGTTTTTTTCCAATATAATCACTTAGAATAAATCCCTATCTTCTGGATCATCATTATTTTTTATCATATTATAATCATAATCTATCATTAATTTTACAAGATCTGAAAATTTTGTTTTTGCTTCCCAACCTAATTCTTCTTTTATTTTCGTAGGATCTCCTAATAATAAATCTACTTCTGCTGGTCTAAAATATTTAGGATCTATTTTTATTATTGTTTTTCCTGTTTTTTTATTTATTCCTATTTCATCTAAACCTTTTCCTTGCCATTCTAAATCTATTTCTAAATGTTTGCAACATTCTTCTATAAATTCTCTTACAGAGTGATATTCACCTGTTGCCATAACATAATCTTGTGGTTTATCTGCTTGTAACATCATCCACATTCCTTTCACATATTCTTTTGCATATCCCCAGTCTCTTTTTGAATCTAAGTTTCCTAAAAATACATTATCTAATAATCCTAATTTTATTTTTGACAAAGCTATCGTTATTTTTCTTGTTACAAATGTTTTTCCTCTTCTTTCACTTTCATGATTAAATAAAATTCCATTTACTGCAAACATACCATATGCTTCTCTATAATTTTTTGTTATCCAAAAAGAATATAATTTTGCAACACCATAAGGACTTCTTGGATAAAATGGTGTTGTTTCTTTTTGTGGTGTTTCTTGCACTTTTCCATATAATTCACTTGTTGAGGCTTGATAAAATTTTATTTTTTTCTCTAATCCTAGTAATTTTATTGCTTCAAGAAGCCTTAATGTTCCAAGTGCATCTGTATTTGCTGTAAATTCTGGAGTTTCAAAAGAGACTTTTACATGACTTTGCGCTCCTAAATTATATATTTCGTCTGGTTCTATTTTTTTTATAAGACTAATTAGATTTGTTGCGTCACTTAAATCTCCATAATGTAAAAATATGTTAACATTAGTTTCATGTTGATCTTGATATAAATGATCTATTCTTCCTGTATTAAATGAACTTGATCTTCTTATTAATCCATGTACTTCATATCCTTTTTCTAGTAATAATTCTGCTAGATAAGAACCATCTTGTCCTGTTATTCCTGTTATTAATGCTTTTTTTCTATTCATAAAATAAAAAAAGGGTTTGTTCTTAATATATTTTTCCAACATAACTAAAATTTTAATAATTAATGTTTAAATATACCCATAAGCTTTATAAATAGAAGTTCTTTCCTAGATATTGGACGGTCATAGCGGCGTGGATCACCCGTACCCTTTTCGAACACGGAAGTTAAGCGCGTCAACGTTCAAGAGTGTACTGCCCTTACGTGCGGGAAATTTTGAGAGCTGTCCACACTTTATTTTCTTTAAGTATTAAAAACAACACAATTTTTCTTTTTACATATTTATTTTCCATATAGAAAATAATAATTAAAAAAAATTAAACTTTGTTTGCTTCTGCTACTTTTTGTAGTTCTTCATCAAGTTCAGTTTGTACTTCTTGGTTGTCTTGAATAATCGCATCATAATATGCCATTGGTCTTATTGTTACAAATTCAAGTTTATGTATCAAGTACTTGCCGTCTTTGCTCTTTGTTATTTTTGTATTTACTATTGGCATTTGCCTTAGTTGTTCTTCTTTTTTATTGGTTAATCCCATTTTTAGTTCCTCCGGTCTAAAAAATGCCAAAAAAATATTTTTTTAAGCACACTTTTTATTACCATAAAAAGAAATTATTATTTCTTAAAAATAGATTACTACAAAATTTTCAGAAGTTTTTCGAAATTTTAGAAAAAAAGCAAATTTACAAAATATGTTGTAATTATTCCTATTGCTGCTCCTGTAAATATATCAAGAGTTGTATGTTTTTTTACTAATACTCTTGAAATTCCAACAATTAATGCAAATACGAGTAAAATTACTGAATATTCTAGTTCATTCATAAAATAAAATATTGTTGCAAGTATTACTATTCTTGATACGTGTGCTGATGCAAATTTTCTTCCTTCTAAATCTTTATACCATTTCAGAAATATTAATTTGTGTTTTTTTCCGAATTTATTTAAAAATTCGTGTTCTAATGTTTTTTTGTTTGGTCTTTTTGCTGGAAATATTATTCTAAACATCATGATTATTATTGAAGATGCAATTAAAGATATTCCTGCAAGAATTAAGTTTTGCATCGTAATATATTTCATGAAATATAAACATATTGTTAATGCAATAAAAATTATTAGTGATGCTGGTATGCTTATTATCATTGCTAGTATTTTTATCATTTTTTCTTTAATTTAGCTATGAAAAATCCTTGTGTGTTTGTTTTATCAGGCCAAAGCTTTATTGTTTTTATTATTTCAGGATTTATATTTTTATTGAAAATTTTTGTGTTTCCTGGTTCGCCTATTGTTAAATTAATTTTTTCTAAGTCCATATCTTTATAATTTTTTAAGAACCAATCAATTACTAATTCATCTTCTTCTGGTTCAAGTGAACAAGTACTATAAACTAAAGTTCCTCCTGATTTTAAAACACTGTGTGCTGCTATTAGTAATTTTTTTTGTATTTTTGCTCTATTTTCAAAATCTTTTATACTTCTTTTTAAAAAGTAATCTTTTTCTATACAGTAGTTTCCTGAACATGGTGCGTCAAGTAATATTTTGTCAAAAGTAATATTTAATTCTTTTATTTTTGAAGAATCTATACAGATTACTATTGTGTTTTTTATTGATAATCTTTCTATGTTATTTCTTAATTTTGGTATTCTTTCTTTATCATTATCTATTGCTAGTATCACCCCTTTATTTTTCATTAATTGTGCAATTTGAGTTGTTTTTGATCCTGGACTTGCTGCCATATCAAGAACTAAATCAGTTGGTTCTGGATTTAAGATAATAGGAGGTATTTGACTTGCTGTTTCTTGTATATATATTTGTCCTTGTAAGTATTCTGGTGTTGATGCTAATGAAAATGTTGCTTTGTACCAATAAGCATGGTTTAAAAATGGTATTTTTTGTAATTTTATTCCTTTTTTTCTTAAATTTGTTACTATTTCTTCTTCTGTTCCTTTTAGTGTGTTTATTCTTATAGCTGGTTTTATTTTTGGTTTTAAGTTTCTTATTTGATTTTTTAGTTGTTGATATCTTTCAAGTAGTATGTTCATTTTATTTGTTAAAATTTCAAAGTTTTTAAATATCTCCATAAAGCATATAAATAAAATAAATAATTAACCATTATCAATGGAGGTTGAGAGTTATGAAAAAAATATTAGTTTTGTTAATTATTTTACTTGTTTTAATATCTGCTACTAATTTTGTTTTAGCACAAAATGTAACGGATGATGAAGAAGATGATTTAAATGAGGAGTTAGATGATGATTATTGTGAACTTGATTCTGATTGTGAAGAAAATGAATTGTGTTCTAATAATGAATGTGAAGAAATTTCTGATGAAATGAATGACGATGATGAAAATGAAGAAATGTATGAAGAGATGTCTGAAAATGAATTAGAAAACGAAGGTTCAGAAGAAGATAATGAAGAATCTGAAGAAATAAACGCAGAAAAAGAAACATTTGAAGAAATTATAGAAAGTGAATCTGTTGTCACAGGTACAAAAATAGGTGCTAAAATGAGATTAGTTCAATTACAAGCAGCTATTACTAAAAATATAATTAGAACTGGTGTTGTTACATCTTATCTTTCTGATAAAGAAAATGATGTATCTGAACTTGAAATTTTAATTACAGATTTAAAAGAAGTTCTTGATCAAGTTAATGATTTAGCAAATAATCCTCCAGAGGAAGGTGCTGTTGAAGAATTTGTTTCTTTTAAGAAAGAATCTATTGATATCAGTAAGGATTTTAAAGATATGGCTAAAGAATTGATTAATTCTGAAGATAGAGAAGAATTAAATAAACTTCTTAAAGATGCTGATTATTCTGCTCTTAAAGATTTGAAAGAAAAAGCTAGAGAAAATGTTAGAGAATTTAATTCCGAAAGATTAAAAGAATCTTTAAAAAATCATCCTAAAGCGCAAGAAATTGCTAATAAAATTAGAACTGGTGAATTGTCTGTTGATCAAGTTAAAGAAAGAGTAATGGAAGAAGTTAAAAAAATGAAACCTGAAGAACTCAAAGAAATAACTGAGAATATGAAGATTAAAATGAATAATTTGAATGAAAAAAGAATTGAAGCAAAAGAAATTCTTAAAAAATCTAAAACTCAAATGGATCAACTCAGAAATAAGTTAAAAAAACAAATGGATACTAGGCAAATGTTGAATGAAAATAAGCCTGTTAGAGATGTAAGACCTGGTGAAAATATTAGAAGGCCTAATCCAGAAGATTTACCACCAAGAATGAATCAGAATGTTGTTGGTGAAGAACAAAATGAAGAAATGGGAGGTAATTAAAATGAAATATTTTGCTTTAATAATTTTAGGAATTTTAATTTTAGGATTAGTATCTGGATGTAGTGATAAAAATGATAATCCAGAAGAAAATGTTCAAAAAACTGAAACTGGAACACAAAATACTGATTTGCCTTCAGAAAATGTTGATTCGCAAACACCAGAAAATACTGCTGATTCTGTTACTAATGAACTTGTTGATCCAGAAGATGAATTAGATATTGGTGATGTTATTTAGATATCTAATTTTATTTTTTTCTCTTTTTTATTTAATGATTTGAATTCTTTCATTTCTTTTAATGCGTTTTCTAATTCTAGCATTCCTTTTTCATTCATTATTTGTTTTGATTTTTCTAGTAATGTGTTTAATTTTTGATAGTTTTCATATATGAATTCTCCTTTTTTTTGGTTTTCATCTATTTCTATTTTTAGTCCTTGTATTCTTTTTTCTTGTTGATCTATTGTTCTTTGTATTCTTTCTAGTTTTTTGTTTTTCTTTTCTTGTGATTTTGTTTGTTTTGTTTCTGTTGATTGTATTGTTTCGCTAAATGTGTTGAATTCTTTTTCCGCTTTCTTTGTTTTCATTATGAAAGGATATGGTTTGTTTTCTGAAGTATTTGGTTTTATTTCTCTTTTGAATATTTCTTTTATGTTTTTTTGTATTGTTTGTTTTTCTTCATTGCTTAATTCTTTGTAATGTTTTGTTTTATCTATTTCATAACATATTTCTTGTGCGTATTTTCCTCCAAAACTTAATTCTGTTGCTATAGCAGCTCCTAGTGTTTTTTCTGTATTCGTTAATATTTTGCATATTTCTTTTTCTGTTAATTTTTTTGGGTTTTTTTGTAATGGTGGAAATAAGTATTTTTCTTTTGGCACTACTTTTCTATCTTTAAATTTCTTTTTTGATAAACAATTCATTATTATTTCTTCTTCGTTTAGTAAAATTATGTTTCCTGGTTTGAATAATTCTAATATTAGTGTTTTTTGTCCGTCTTTTCCTCTTGTTTTTATTTCTATTATTCTTTCAAAGTCTTTTTGATCTATTTTTTCTAATGTGTTGTTTTGTAAATATTTTCTTAAATATTGACAGAATTGTGGTGGTTCTTGTGGCATTTCAATGTTTTTTGTGTTTAAGTATATTTTTGTAGGTAATTCTATTATTAGTTCTTTTTTGCCTTCTTTTGTTCTTAATCTAAATATGAATTTGTTATTTTCTATTTGGTATATTTTATCTATTTTTGAGTTTTCAAGTAGTTTAAGCTCTTCTACTACATAATGAATGTCTAGTCCTGATAATTCCACCATATTATTCGTTTTTCTTATTGCTATTTATAATTTATGTTATGTTTTGTTCAATTGTTCAGAATTTTTATTTTTAATTAATTCATTTAGTTTTATGTTATTTTGATTTTTATATGTGTTAAATTATCTAAGTCTGTTTTATTATGATTAAATGAATTTGTATCTCAAATCACTCAAATGTTTATATTTAGGACCGTCTAGACATATTAAATTTAAATAAAATCGTATAGATTGTGCTGTATTTGAACATACTTTAAAATTCTATTTAGGACACGATTTAAATGTAAAAAAGATTTATATAGTTAAGATGTTAATTTTTGTAGTATGGCAAGAATAATTTTGGGAGATAGTACTTTTTACGTTTTATTAATTGCATTATTATTAGTTAGTGCTGCGTGTGCTTATATTTTAATTCCTATATTGTTATTTTTAGGTTGGTTTGGTTATTTTGTTACTGGTATTCTTGGTTTGACTTTGGGTGTTTTTATTAATCATTTTGTTCAAAATTTGGATGATTTTACTAAACATCACCATGCAGGGGTTTGGTTTGTTATTATTTTTGGTAGTTTATTGAATTTTTCTGTTATTTATGTTAGTGTTCCTGTTAATATTTATTCTTATGCTTTTAGCGCTGGTTTGTTATTTGCTATTTGTTTTTTGATTCCTAATTTGTTAAGTCATATTTTTGTTAAGAAAGGGCCAATATGAAACCCTCAATATTGCCTTGAAGTTAATTTGAAATATTTGCATTTTGTACAGCAAATAGGTGCAAATATTGATTTTTTGTTTTTGACGGAGTAAAAAATAGTGTTTCGCAATACAAAAAAAGAAGGATTTCATATTGCCTTAAGAAAGAAAAAATTAATAAAAGAGAAAAAAGAGCTAGTTAATCATGAATTTAGTTGAATGGACTGTTGCATATATTAAATATAAAGATACTGTATTTAGAAGGATTGAATCTTTAAAAGAAGATTCTGATAAAATTATTGTTAATTTAAAGTCAGGTCATAAACAAATTCATTTGTGTGCTGATTATCTTGATAAATTAAATATTGATAATCTTAGTAATGAAAAAATTTCTTGTTTAAATGTTAAGAAAAATTTGGATTGGTTGATTAGTAATTGGAATCTTATTATTTCTAAAGATTTAGTGTTTCATTTTGTTAATTTGGATAAGTCTGAATCTTGGTCTATTAATCCTAAAATGCATCATTCAATTTCTGAAAAAGGAGCTATTAAAACTGGGTTGCAATCTTTATTTGATTCAGTACCTCAAATGCGTTAAATATTTATTAAAAAGCATATTTTCTATTTGAATGGATGAAGAAAACTCTAAAATTAGCTCTGGAAGTAGTATTATTGATTGGTTATTGGAAGGTGGTTTTGAAAAAGATGTTGTTACTACTGTTTTTGGTCCACCTGGTTCTGGAAAAAGTAATTTGTGTATGATTTGTTTGGCTCGTAATCCTGATAAAAAAATAATTTATATTGATACTGAAGGTAGTTTTAGTGTTGCTAGGTTAAAACAATTAACTGATGATTATGAGACTATTTTGAAAAATGTTATTGTTCTTAATCCTACTGATTTTGATGAACAAAAAAAAGTTTTTGATAAATTGAAAAAATTGGTTAATGATAAAATTGGTTTAATTATTGTTGATAGTATAGCTATGCTTTACAGATTGGAAGTTGGTAAAACTAAGGATGTTTTTAATGTTAATAGGGATTTGGGTGTTCAATTAGCTGATTTAGTTCATATTACTCGCAAATTTAAGATCCCTGTTCTTGTAACTAATCAAGTTTATTCTGATTTTGAGCATAAAGACAAAATTAACATGGTCGGTGGTGATATTTTAAAGTATGCGAGTAAATGTCTCATAGAATTACAAAGCTTTAATGGAGCTAAAAAAGCTATTTTAAGAAAGCATAGATCTTTGCCTGAGGGAAAAGAAGTTATTTTCAAAATTATTGATAATGGTTTTGAGGAGATTGAAGAGTGAAGCAAAAAAGTCTTCTTATTTTTAGAATTATTTGGGATTTTATTATTTTTACTGGTTTGGTTTTTATTAGTGCTGCGATGTATGACTATTTGTTTAAATTTATTCAATCTGAAGAATATGATTTAATTTCATTTATAATTTTATCAGGTATTTTTTTGTTATTTATTGGTTGTTTTTATTTTATTGGCAAATATATGAAAAAATTCTTTGCAAAAGATACTTTAGATGTTAATAAGGAAAAGTTTGAAAAAATTAGTTATTATGTTATTCCTTTTTTATCATTGATTTTTGTTTATTTTGCTGAAAGTTTTTCAATGTTAGGTTTTATTGTAGGTTATATTTTTAGATTTTTACTTGATTTTTTAGATAAAAAATTTAATTTAATAAAAAAAATAAATTAAAAAAATTATTGTAAGATTTTGTATCTTACTTATTTTTAGGTTATATATTTATAACAACAATTTATTCATCTGCTGTAAAGTCTTCAAGTGTGTATTTGAATTCTTTTTCTGATAGCATTCCTGTGTTTTTTGTGTAAATTTTTGCTAACAAGTAAAAGAATAATCCTAATGACTTCTTACCTTTATTATTACATGGCACTACTAAATCTATGTTGTTTGATTGGTTGTTTGTATCACATAGTGCGATTACTGGTATTCCTATTTTTAATGCGTCTTCTATTGCATTTTTATCAGGCCATGAATCTACTACTAATATTATTTTTGCTTCTATGAAGTTTTTTAGTGCTGGGTTTGTTAGTACGCCTGGTGGGTATCTTCCTGCGAAGAATTTACATCCTGTTATTTCTGCGAATTTTTTTACTGATTTCCAGCCGTTTTCTCTTCTGCATGCTATTAGTATTTCTTCTGGTTTGTAGTTTGATATCATTGTTGCTGCTAATTTAATTCTAAGATCTATTTGTTGTATGTTTAGAACTGATAGTCCGTCTGGTCTTGTTTTGTATATGAAATTTTCCATATGTTTTGTTCTAAATTTTGTTCCTATGTGTATACCTGATTTTAGGTATTCGTCGTTTGCTATTAATAATTCTTCATCTGCCATTTTGTTTTTCTCCTTTTATTTTAGTAGTATTATTAGAAAATAACACCACGGTTTTTTTTGCCTCACGTGTATCACAATTCTACTGCGAATTGTTGTCGGCTCTATTTATTAGTAATTGTGTTTGTTTTATAAATATTATCTTATTTATTTACAATATAGAAATTAAAACGCGCAACAATAATAATTTTATAAAATTAAAATAAAAAAATTAGAAATTATTTTTATTTATCTTCAGAATCTTCATCAGATTCGTTTAATTCTTCTTCAGAATTTTCTTTAGATGTTTCTTCTAAAGGTTCATCTCCAAAATCTTCTGAATCTTTTGTTTCGTCGTATTTGAATTCTTCTTGAACTGGTGCTTTTCTTGCTTCTTTAATTGGAGTTTCTTTTTGTTGTGGTTTATCATCTGCTATTGGACCTTCTGCTTTTCCGATTACTTCTGCAAATCCAACTTGTCTAAGAACTCTTGTTATTTTTACTCTTAATTCTTCGTTTTCTTTTGCTCCTGGAATGAAAAGTACAAATCCTCTTACTTTTGCTACTCCATCGCCTTTTTCTCCGACAGCTTCTATTCTTACATCCAACTCTTCTCCCACCTGTACAGGTGGAGATTTTTGTTCATATCCCCCACTATTTCCAAATCTTTGCATTTCCTTGTTTCACCTATTAATTTCTACACTTTTTTGTGTTGTTTTCTTTAAGAGGAACTTATATTTTAAATAATTTTAGAAAAAATAAACGAAAAAATAAAAAAATAGGTTAATTATATGTCTTCTAAACAAGTTTCTGTTATATTAAAAGCACATTCAGAATCTGGTAGATTAGGAGAATCTATTAATTTTGCTACTCTACTATTCTTTTTTCCTCTTCGTAAATATATTCTAAATGTTGAATTATGTCCAACTATATTCCCTCCAATTGCTTCTGTTGGATCTCCGAAAAAAGAATCTGGTTTTGCCATTACTTGATTTGTTACATATATACAAATATTATATTTATCTGCAATTTGTGCAAGCGTTCTCATATGTTTGTTTATTTTTTGTTGTCTTTCTGCAAGTGTTCCTCTTCCTATAAATTCTGCTCTAAAGTGTGCTGTTAAAGAATCAACAATAACTAATCTTACTTTATTTCCATCTTTTATTAGATCTTCTACTTTTTCTGCAAGAATCATTTGATGATCTGAATTGTATGCTTTTGCAACTTTTATATTATTTAATGCTTTTTCTGGATCTATTTCTAAACCTCTTGCAAATTGAGCTATTCTTTCTGGTCTAAATGTTGACTCTGTATCTATGTATACTGCTACTGCTTCAGGATCCATTTTTTGTATACTTACTGCCATTAAATGTCCTATTTGTGTTTTTCCAGAACCGTATTGTCCAAAACATTCTACGATTGCCCCAGTTTCAAATCCTCCTCCCATCATTTGATCAAAAGTTGGACATCCTGTACTAAATTTTTGTACTAAATCTCTTTTTTTTAGAACTTCTATTCCTGTTTGAAAACCCATATTTAAGTTTTCTCTTGCTGATTGTATCATTTTTCTTGCTACTGCTTCTGATACTCCTGCAGCATCTGTTAATTGTCCAATACTACTTACAGCTATTGATAATAAATCATCATATCCTGCAGCTGATAATTTATCTGCTGTTGCAACTCCTACTCCTGGTAAATCTGTTACAGTTACTTCTTTTTCTTTTTCTTTTGCCATTTTTTATTCGCCTCAATTTTCATCGTGAAATTCTTTTAATTCTAAGTGTTCATATGCTTTGTTTAGAACAAGTATTGCTTTTGGTAAATCATTAGTTCTTAATGAGTTTGTTGTTTGCCAATTTCCGTCTTTATCTAGATAACTTCTTTCAAAACTTATTGTTTTATATGTTGTTTCTTTTCCATCATCTGTTTGTCCTTGATTTAACCAAATTGTTGCAGAAACAGATCCTGCTCTAAATTTTTTTTCAGGATGTTTTTTTCCTAATATATCTTTTACAGATGGTGTTTTTACTCCAACTCTTCCTACTTCATCTACTTTATTTTCTTCCATTTTTTCACCCTTGCTTTCGCTTTTTATTTCAACACAACCAATTTTGATTGCGGGGTAACCTTGTTTAAAGGCAACATAATTAGTTATGTGTTTTTCTTTATATACTCTGTGCACATATGTCCAGTGCTTATTTATTTACAGTATAGAAATTAATTGTGTTTTCTAAAAAAATTAATGAATTAAACAATCAGAAAATATTTTTTTTTAATACTCTTCTAGCTTCTTCTTCACCTAATTTGAATAATTCTATAAGTTTCTTTTTTCTAAATTCAAATAAAGAATATGCTTCTACTTTGGGCGATATTAATATTATTTTTCTTGATTTATTTTTTAATAATTCTAATTCTATTTCTTGTTTAACCTGTTGTTTTTGTATAAAAAAAAGACTTTGACGTAATATATGTGCAAAAGATGATGATTTTTTTATTTTTTTATAAAAATAAGATATGTCAATTGCAATAACTGTATCAACTTTTGGAAGAAGATGTATTGGGAGTGTTGAATATATCCCTCCATCAACCAAATATTTTCCTTTTAATTTTACTGGATAAAATATTCCTGGAAATGCACTTGATGCTTGTATTGCCGGAAACAAAGGTCCTTTTTTAAAAACTATTTCTTTTCCATCATTTATATCTGTTGCGTTTATTATTAATGGTATTTTTAATTCTTCAAATGTTTTTATTTTTAAGAAATTTAATACTTTTTTTACTTTTCTTTTTCCTCTTAATAAACCATTAAATTTTAATACAGGATCTAAAAGTGTTAAATGTTTATTTTTTAATAATAAATTTTCTATTTCCTTATATGATTTTCCACTTGCTAAAAGAACACCTATTAAAGAACCTGATGATGCTGCAGCTATATAATCTGGTTTTATACCCATTTCATCTAATACTTTTATAACACCAAGATGTGCGTATATTCTAAACCCGCCTCCTCCTAGAACTAGTGCAATTTTATTTTTTGTTTTCATTTTTATATATTTTTTTTATAAATTCAGAATTTTTTTTTGAACTTAATATTCTTCTTGCTTGAATAATACCTATATCCATCATTTCTGCATATTTTTCTTTTCTAAATTCCGCTATAAAATATTTTTCGATAGGTGGTTTTATTAATAATATTTGTTTGTTTTCCATTTTTTTCATTATTCCTTCAAATGCTGATCTTTGAGAAATATATACTGATTGTGATAATACTCTTGATGCTCCTGAATTTTCTGTAATTTCTTTAAAGAAAAATGAAACATCTATTGCGACTATGTAATCTGCATCTTTTAATGCATCTACAGGAACTGGATTTGTGACTCCTCCATCAACATATAATTCAGTACCTATTTTTTTAGGTTGAAATATTCCTGGTATTGCAATACTTGCATTTAAAGGATTTGAAAGTAAACCTTTTGAAAAAAACTCATTTTTTCCCTTATTTATGTTTGTAGCATTAACTATTAAAGGTATTTTTAAATCTTCAAAAGTTTTAGCATCAGAAAAGTCTAATATTGCTTTTACAAATTTTTCTCCTTTAATTAAACCCATTCTGTTAAATTTTATATCTAAAAGTCTGAGAGGGTTTTGTTCAAATAACCATTTTTCAATTTCTTCTAAACTTTTTCCTGATGCTAACAATGTTCCAAGTAAACTTCCTACAGAGCATCCTGCTATCATATCAGGTCTGAATCCTTTAGAATATAATACTTTAAGCACTCCTAATTGAGCAAATACTCTGCTTGATCCTCCACTTAAAACTAAACCTGTTATTGGTTTTCTCTTTTTTGTCATTGTGTCAAGAATTTAGATTAAAATATATAAAGACATCGTTCTTTTATTGTTTTATTATGAAGATTTTAGGTAAAGATTTGAAAAAAGGAGATATTAGTATTGAAATTACTGATGAAGAAGATCTTTGGAGTTTATCCCATGTATTGTCCAAAGGTGATTTAGTTAAAGGTAAAACTGAACGTAAAATAAAAATTGGTTCTGATGAAAATGCTAAAGTTGTTCGTAAAACTATTTTTTTAAAAATCCAAACTGAAAAGGTTGAATATGAACCTCAAAACAATTCTTTAAGAATTCTTGGAACAATTAAAGAAGGTCCTGATGATGTTTCTATTGGTTCTCATCATTCTTTTAATCTTGAAATAAGAGATAAAATAAACATACAAAAGAATTGGGCGAATTTTGAATTAAAAAAATTAGAGGAAGCAACTAAACCTAAATCTAATATTTTACTTGTTGTTTTTGATAGACAAAATTCTATGTTTGGTTTAACTAAAAGAAATGGTTATGAAATTTTATCTGAATTTGAAGGTGATGTGCAAAAAAAAGATACTCCTGAAGAAAAAAAAGGAAATTTTTACAAAGAAATTGGTAAACAAATAGAAGAATACAACACAAGATTCAATCCAGATAAAATAATAATAGCCAGTCCGGCTTTTTGGAAAGAATATTTAGAAAAAGAATTATCTTCTGAATTAAATAAAAAAATAATAAAAGCAAATATTAGTGAAGTTAACAAAACATCATTTAATGAGCTTCTGAAAAGAACAGAATTAAAAAAAGCTTTAGAAGATGAAAGAACTTCAAGAGAATTACAAGCAGTAGAAGAAATAATGACTGCTATTAGTCATGATAAAGCTTGTTATGGTGTTAAAGAAACCAAACAAAAAATTACCGAAGGTGCAGTGAAAAAAATAATGGTTTCAGAAAATCTTCTTAAAAAAATGAAAGAAAAAGAAAACTATAAAGAAATAGACTTTATGTTAAGAAATGCAGAGCAAATCCAATCAGAAATAATATTCATAACTCAAAAAGAAACAATGCAAAAACTGGACTCATTAGGAGGTATTGCGGGAACACTAAGATGGTAAATATGTTGGAATTATTAAAACAAAAATATTATAACAAGTATTCGGCTATAATATTAAACATTCTTCTTATATTAACAGGAGTATTAACACGTTTAAACATATTTTCTATAGGTGCAACAATAACAGAAGAACATCGAGTTCTCAGCAGTATTTTTATAGGGATTGGTGTTTTAGGGCTTTTTATGTATATAATTTTTTATTATTTATCTAAACAAGACAATTTTAAAAAAGATTCATATTTTTTCAATAACTTATTCTTAGGAATTGGATATGTTGGTAGTGGCGCGTTTATATATTTATTTCATCCCGAAATTGTCCTTGTTGCTTTACTATTAATAGTTCATTACATATACACAAGTATAAGAAATGAAAGAAACCCAAAACACAAAGAATACACTAAACCAAAAAAAACAATTTTGTATTCTTTGCTAATCATCGTAATAATATCTGCCGCTTTCTTTTTTTTCAAAATAGATATGAGTGCATATTTTTTCACAGGAGTAATACTAATAACAATAACATCCAACTTAATAAATGAACAAAAATGAAATCAAAACTCTTAGCCAAAAAAGAACTTAGAAACATTCCTGAAGAATTTTTAAATAAAATAATCTCTGATTCTGAAAAGGAAAATCCAAAAATTTATGATAAACTTAAAGAGAAAAAATTCAATGAAAAAAGTAAAGAATTCAAAGAATTCAAAAAAATAGTAAGAAAAAAACTTAGAGTTCTTTATGGTGTTTTTCAAAAAGAGACTTTGAATAATAATAAAAGAAAAAAGGCTTTGGAAATATTCAATCTGAGTTCAAAGCAAGATAAAGAAAAAGCAATTGATAAAATATTAAAATCTCATCTTTCAACAAAGGAAAGACTTCTTTATTTTCATAGAGTTTATTCAAAAATAATTGATGTTTGTAAAAAACCAAAAAAGATTGCAGATCTTGCATGTGGTTTTAATCCTTTTTCTTATTATTTTTGGAATTTAGAAATTGAATATTTTGCTTCTGATATTAGTAAAGAAGATATGATTTTTATTCAATCTTTTTTTGATATATCTAAAATTAAAGGAAATACTATGTATGGAGATTTGACAAAAGAATCTTTTCAAAATGAAATTGTTAAAAAAATTAAAGATTTTGATACTTGTCTCCTCTTAAAATCTTTAGATAGTTTTGAGGCTCTTAAGAGAGGAAGTTCTACAAAATTATTAAATAAAATTTCTTGTAAAAATATAATTATCTCTTTTCCAAGCAAAACAATAAGTGGAAAAAACATAATTACTGGAAAACGTCATTGGTTCCAAGAAGCTCTGAAACAAAAGAATTCTGCGGGTTGGAACATTTACGAATTTGAAATAGGACCCGAAATTTACTACTTACTAACAAAGTCGTAAAGATTACTGTCAAGCAATAGTGAAAAAACGTAACATATATAAAGTAGTTAATTTTAATAGTAACTAAAAAGAGGTGGGGTTAGCCCTATCGAAGGGGGAAATTAGAATGATAGTTAAAGATGAATTTTTAAGTAAATTACGAAGATACTTCAATTTAAATTTATATGAAGTAAAAATTTGGACTGCTTTACTTTCAAGAGGGGTAAGTACAGCAGGAGAACTTTCTGACATTGCAAACGTACCAAGATCAAGATCTTATGATGTTCTTGAATCATTAGAAAAGAAAGGATTTGTTGTTATGAAAATCGGCAAACCAATTAAATACATCGCGGTACCACCAAAAGAAGTTCTTGAAAGAGTTAAGAAAAATGTTAAATCAGAAGCAGATACACATGTTAAAGCTTTAGAAAGTTTGAAAGGAACTGAAATTGTTGATGAATTAAATTCATTACATAATCAAGGTGTTGAATTAATTGAGCCTTCAGATTTATCTGGTTCATTAAAAGGAAGACATAACTTGTATAATCATCTTGATATGACTATAAGAGGAGCAGAAGAATCTGTTACTATTATGACTACATCTCAAGGTTTCTTAAGAAAAATTGAAGGATTTAAACCTGTATTTGAACAACTTAAGAAAAGAGGAGTTAAAATAAAAATATGCGCTCCAATGAATAAAGAAACAGAAAAAGCAGCAAAACAACTTGCAGGAGTTGCGGAAGTTAGACATGCATCAGTTAATGGAAGATTTGTTGTTGTTGATGGAAAAGAAATTGTTTTTATGTTAATGGACGATTCAGAAGTTCATCCTACATATGACATTGGTATTTGGATAAATACACCTTTCTTTGCTTCATCTATTCAAAATCTTTATGAGATTGCTTGGAAAGCTATGAAAGAAGTTAAGCTTAAAAATTAAATATGTTTTTATTTTTTTATTTCTTATTTTCTATAACAAAAATTTAATATAGTAAATATATTTTAAAAAAAATATGAATAAATTTACAGCATTATCTTTTTCATTATTTCTTTTTTTAAATTATCAAAATAATGCCCAAGAAAAAATAAATAAAATAATTCCTTTGCCAAATAAAACTCTTGTTGAAAATGTAATAAAAGCTAAATATGATAATGAAGCAAAAAATCTTCTAGATATATTTGAAGATCCTTCTTTTCATACAGACATGCATGTTAAATCTAGTTTATCTGAATCACTATTAGAAAATTTATTATTAAAAGAACCTTATGGGTCTGTTGAATATATTGGAAAAATTGCCAGTTTAACTGTTGGTGGATCATATAAAACTAAAAAACTTCCTAATGGAAAGATTAAATTAAGTATAGAAAAAGAAGAATTAAGTTTGCCTATTATTTTTGAAAAACTGTATTCAAATCAAAACAACGAATATAATATTAAAACAATAGTTTATTGTGGAGAAACAAATTTTGGTGGTGTTGCTTTTGAAGGTTTAATTTCTGTTCAATATTTTGAAAAAGATTCTTTAAATATAAGAATAGATGCGTATTTAACTCCTTCTGATGCCTTTGGTTCTGTTTTGTTTTTTTTAGGCGATTTAATTGGAGAAGTTCCTTCTGAAAATGAAATAAAAAAATTAAATATATCTTTACAAAGAGATTTTCAAATGGCAACAGATAAATTAAAATCTTATGAATTTGAAAAAACACTAATTTCTTCAAAAGAATTAAATGAAGATGAAAAGAACCATCTTAAATATTTAATAAATGAAGAAAAAAAACAAAAACATACTACTAATTAATATTTATATTAAATTATTTATGCAGCAAACACAATTTCTAAAAAGTGTTTAGTTTTATATTTTATAATTTCAATCATTTTGATTCTTAAAAAAAATATGTTTATGAGTTTATTATTTTTTCTTTATTTCATAGTATTCTTTAGAATCAAGAATATCAAATCCTTTGCTTTCTATTTCTGCTCTTAATTTATCTGATTCTTCCCAATTTTTATTTTTTTTAGATTTCCATCTCTTTTCTGCGAGTTCTATAACTTCTTTAGGAATATCAACTTTTTCTTCTTTTAAAAGTTCAAGACCTAAAATTTCATCAAATTTATCTATTATTTTTAATTTTGTTTCTGATCCTATTTTGTCATTTAAACAATCCCAAACTAAAGCAAGAGCTTGTGCTGTGTTCAAATCGTCATTTATGGATTCTTGAAATTTGTTATAATATTCATCATATTTTTCTTTATTAAATTCGGATTTTTCTTTTTTTGCTTCTATTATTTTGTTCTTTAATTTCTTCAAACTGTTTTTTGCTCCATCTAGTGCTTCGTAGCTAAACATTATTTTTTTTCTATAATGTGTACCTAATAGAAAATATCTATACTCTAAAGGACTGTATCCTTTATCTATAAGTGTTTGGAGTCTTAGGAAATTTCCTGTTGATTTTGACATTTTTTCTGAATCTTTAACTACTAAGAATTCATTGTGTAACCAGTAATTTACCCATTTATGTCCATATGCACATTCTGATTGTGCAATTTCATTTGTATGATGTATTGGAACGTGATCTATTCCTCCTGTATGAATATCTATTTTTTCACCTAAATATTTAGAACTCATAGCGCTACATTCTATATGCCAACCTGGAAATCCTTTTCCCCAAGGACTATCCCATTCCATTGCGTGATTTCCATGTTTATGTCTTGTAAACCACAATACGAAATCTGTTTTGTTTTTTTTATGTTTATCTTGAACTACTCTTGATTGTTGATTTTCTTCTTCTTGTTTTTTTCCTATTAAATTCCAGTAATTTTCAAATTTTGATGTATCAAAATATAAATTTCCTTCTGCAATATATGTAAAACCATTTTTTTCAAGTTTTTTATTCATTTCAATCATTTCTTGAATATGTTCTGTGGCTTTACAATAAGTATTTGGATTTATTATATTAAGATCGTTCATATCTGTGTAAAATGCTTCTGTGTAAAATTTAGCTATATCCCACACTGTTTTTCCTTCTCTTTTAGCTCCTTTTTCGAGTTTGTCTTCTCCTTCATCTGCATCATCACTTAAATGTCCTACATCAGTAATATTTATTACGTGTTTTACTTTATAATCATTAAATAAAAATGTCCTTTTCAAAACATCTGCAAAGATATAAGCTCTTAAGTTTCCTATGTGTGCATAATTATAAACTGTAGGTCCACAAGTATATATTTTGACTTCGCCTTTTTTTAAAGGTTTAAATGTTTGTTTTTCTCGGCCCATTGAATTTGTTAATTTAATATGCATATAAATAAAAACAACGTAGAATTATATAAATTTATTCGTAAAAATGCAAAAATATTATATAATAAACCAATCACACACAAAATATGTCAAATATAATATCAGAATTAACTCCTTTAGAAATAAAAGTGTTTCCTTTACTAGTTAAAGAATCAGAACTTGATAAAATAGTAAAAGAAACAGGTTTAAAAGATATAGAAGTTCAAAGAGCTGCTCAATGGCTCTCAAATAAAAACCTTGTGAAACTTGAAAAACAAGAAGAAGAATTCATAAATTTAGATATAAATGGAGTAGAAATCAAAGAAAAAGGATTTCCTGAAAAAAGATTACTTAAACTCATTGAAAAAAATAACATGAAAAGATCTGAAATTTTAAAAGAATTGAGTTCTGATGAATTAAATGTTTCTATTGGTTTATTAAAAAGACAAAAGGCCTTAAATATAGAAAAAGAAAATGAATTGATATTTTCAATAACAAAAGAAGGAATTTTGTTAATTAAAGAAAAAAATGATTTAGAAGTATTTTTAGAAAATATATTTCCTATATCTGTAAATAAATTAAATGATAAAGACAAAAAAGCAATGAATGAATTATTATCAAGGAAAAACATCTTAAAAAAAGATAAAAAAACATATTGGTTTGCTCATATTACTGATAAAGGAAAAGAAATTTCAAAAGAAATCGGAAAAGACTCTTTAAAATATGAAGAAAAACTCAGTTCTTCTATGTTAAAAGATGGTTCGTGGAAAAATAAAAAATTTAGATCGTTTGATATTAATAGTAAAGTTCCTAGAATTAATAAAGGTAGAAAACATTTTGTGAATGAAGCTATTGAATATATGAAATCTTTGTGGCTTGAAATGGGTTTTGAAGAAATGGATGGAACTGAAAGTCAAAGTGCTTTTTGGGATTTGGATGCTTTATTTGTTCCTCAAGATCATCCTGCTAGAGAAATGCAAGATACATTTTATTTGGATGTTGAAAAATCAAAAATTGAGCCTGACTTATTTAAAAAAGTAAAATCTGTTCATGAGTTTGGTGGAGAGACAGGTTCTAAAGGTTGGAAATATGAATTTTCAAAAGATATTAGTCAACAAACATTATTAAGAACTCATACAACTGTTCTTAGTGCACAAACAATAAGTAAATTAAAAAAAGAAGATTTGCCTAAAAAATTTTTCAAGATCGGTAAAGTTTTTAGAAATGAAGCTGTAGATTGGAAACATTTATTTCAATTTCAACAGGTTGAAGGTATAGTTGTTGATCTTGATGGTAATTTAGCTAAATTAAAAGGATATTTAAAAGAGTTTTTTGGAAAAATGGGTTATACTGATGTTAGAATTAGACCTGCTTATTTCCCTTATACAGAACCTAGTGCAGAAGTAGAAGTTTATCATCCTGGAAAAAAACAATGGATAGAAATGGGTGGTTGTGGAATTTTTAGACCTGAAGTTACTAAAACACTTATGGGTTTTGAATGTCCTGTTTTGGCTTGGGGTCTTGGTATGGAGCGAATAATTCTTGCTTATTATGAATTAACTGATTTAAGAGATTTGTATAGAAATGATTTAGAACAATTAAGAAATATGAAATCGTTTTTAAAATAAAAGAGGTAAAAAAATGGCTGCAAAAAAACAAACTAACAAAATAAATAACACAAAAAATTATGATAAATTAAATTATCAAAAAACAAAAATTGGTAAAACAAAAAGAAATATTGTTATTGCTGTTCTTGGTTCTAGCAAATCTATAACAACAAAAAAAGCATATAATTATGCATATGAAGTTGGTCAAGAAATTGCTAAAAAAGGTTATGTAACTTTAACAGGTGGTGGATTAGGTGTTATGGAAGCAGCACACAAAGGTGCAAAAAGCAAGAAAGGAACCACAATATCAATAATACCTTGGGAAGATATGAATAGAGTTAACGATTATTCAGATTTTGTTATAGCAACAGGGATAGGTTGGAGTAGAGATGCAATAAACCTCAATAGTTGTGATGGTGCAATACTTGTAGGTGGTGGTGCTGGAACTTTAAATGAAGCGACATATGCTTATATGTCAAGTAAACCTCTTGTAGCTTTAACACCTAGTGGTGGAATGGCTGAAGAATTAACTAATAGATTTTTTGATGTTAGAAAAACTGAGTATATTTTTGGTGCTAATTCACCTATTCAAGCAGTTGAATTAATTTTAAAATTGATTAAAAATGAAAAATTAAAGAAAAAAAAACGATTAATGAAAAATTAAAACATGAACTTAAAAATAATTGGAAAGAAGATAAAAAAATAAAATTGAATAAAAAATAAAAGGTAAAAAAAATGGGATTGTTAAATAAAACTATAAATAATGCACAAAAAAATGCACAAAAAAAATTAAAAGAAATTTTTGAAAGAAATAATAATGAAACTATTATGATTGATAGATTCAAATTTTCTATGAAAAATGCTTTAAATCAAAGAGATGAAAATCCTAAAAATTTTACAAAACACATTCAAAAAAAATTTGACGCAGGAACTCAATTTTATGAAAAACTTATTTTGTTTGCTAATAATAATGAAACAGAAGGTAATGTTATGGTTCAAGCTAATAATGCTATGGATTCATTTGGTGAATCTTATGGTTATATAATAAAATCTATTGAAATTTTAATAAAAAATTCATTAATATATAAAACTGAAGATGGTGAAATTTTAATAAAATATTTTGATGCATTAAGTAAATATTTTAAAAAAAGCATTTACCATAAAATGTTTAATCCATATTTTTTAGAGTATCTTGAAGAAATTATAGTAAAATGGCACACACATATTGAAAATGAAGAACATAATAATTATATAAAAAAAATAATTGGATATTTTGAATAAAATGCCTACAATAAAATTAAATAAGGAACGTGTAAAAGAACTTATTGGTAAAGATTTATCAGATGAGGAATTAAAAGAGATTATTCCTTATCTTGGTACTGATCTTGAAGAAATCACTAGTGATGAAATTATTGTAGAAATTTTTCCTAATAGACCTGATCTTCTTTCAGATGAAGGTTTTTCTAGAGCTCTTAGTTCTTTTATTGGGAATAAAATTGGTTTGAAAGAATATAAGTCTGAAAAAAGTAAATATGATATTTTTATTAAAAAAGAAGTTAAAGATGTTAGACCTTATACTGCTTGCGCTGTTATTAAGGGTTTGAAAATAAATGAAGAAAAATTAAAAAATATTATTGAAATTCAAGAAAAACTTCATGTTACTTATGGTAGAAATAGAAAGAAATGTGCAATTGGTATTTATCCTATGGAAGCAATAAAGTGGCCTATTACATATACTGCTAAAAAGCCTGAAGAAATTAGTTTTGTTCCTTTAGAAAAATCTGTAGAAATGAATGCTTCTCAAATTTTATTAGAACATGAAAAAGGTAAGGATTTTGCTCATTTGTTAGATGGTAAAAAATTGTATCCTATTTTTATGGATGCTAATAATGAAATTTTAAGTATGCCTCCTATTATTAATTCTCATAAAACTGGTAAAATTTCAGAATCTACTACTGATGTTTTTTTAGAATGTTCTGGTTTTAATTTTGATGTTTTAAGTAAAGCTATTAATATTGTTGTTTCTGCTTTAAGTGATATGGGTGGAAAAATTTTTGATGTTAATTTATTTTATGAACAAGATCCTTTAGGAAAATTAACAACTCCTAAATTAGAATCTAATAAATCTTTTTTAAATAAAAATTATATTAAAAAATACCTTGGTCTTGAATTATCTGATGAAAAAGTTGTTGAATGTCTTGAAAAGATGGGTTTTGGTGTAAATATTCAAAAGCATTTTTTTGATGTTTTTGTTCCATGTTATAGATCTGATATTATTCATCAAATTGATTTAGTTGAAGATATTGGTATTGGTTTTGGATATAATAATATAGAATCTGATGATAATAGAACTTATAGTCTTGGAAAAGAAAATTATTCTGAAAAAATCTTTAAAAAAATTAGAGAACATTTTGTAGGTTTGAAAATGAATGAAACTAATACTTATTCTCTTGTATCTAAAGATATTCAAAATAAACTTGTTGATAATGTTGTTTTTGTTAAAAATGCTTTGTCTTCTGAGTTTAATTCTTTAAGAAGAAATATTATGATTAATTTACTTCATAATTTGAAAAATAATAAGATGTATGATTATCCTCAGAATTTTTTTGAATTAGGTGTTATTTTCAAAAAAGATAATTCAGAATTTACATCAATAAAAGAATCTAATAGTTTGGCAGCTATTTTTTGTTCTGAAAATGTTAATTTTACAACTGCAAAACAACATCTTGATTCTTTATTTCAAGATTTAAATTTAGATTATAAAATTGAAAAAGATGAAAATAATATTTTTATGAGTGGTAGAACTGGTAAAATTATTTTTAATGGTAAAATTATTGGTTTTGTTGGTGAAATTTCTCCTAAAGCTATTTCTTTGTTTGATCTTGAAATGCCTTGTTCTGGTTTTGAAATTGAACTTGATAATATTATTTCTGTATTAAAAGAAAATAATAAATGATTTATTTTAATATTAATATAATATATATTAAAAACATGTTAAATAATATAATTTGTATTAATAATATTGTGTATATTAAAAATATAATATATATTAAAAACATGTTAAATAATATAATTTGTATTAATAATATTTTAGATAATATTTTAGATAATATAATAAATAATATGAATTTAGAAATTTATCTAAATTTTTTGATGTCACCCCTACATTTCCTATAGAATACTTTTTGATAAAAATAAGTTACATTTATTTATTTTAAAGATCATATTATTTTATAGTTAAATTTAATATTTTAATAAACAATCAAATAATCTTAATAGTCAACCTAAGCATATATAATTATTATAAATATTATAAACATTTAATATTTGTTATATTAGATTTTTAACTAAATATATCATCTTAATTACATATTAATTACTAAATAACTAAATATATCATCTTAATTACATATTAATACTAAATAACCAAATATATCATCTTAATTACATATTAATACTAAATAACTAAATATATCATCTTAATTACATATTAATACTAAATAACCAAATATATCATCTTAATTAAGTCTTATTAAATTAATAAACAAATATATTAATCTATAATATATAATTATTTTAACAAAACACATAAAAAACACATAAAAATCTAATAATTATTAAATACTAAAAAATAAATTTAATATATTTCTATAAGAAAAAAATAGACATTATTATATTATTATTCTAATTTTATTTTATTTATTATTATATGAATAATTTTCTTTTTTTTTATTTCTTGTCAATAACTCTTAAAAACTCATCTTTCTTTTCTATATGGAAGTTAATTATTGTATTATTATATATTATATTATTCTATAAGTAATAATAATAATAAAGAAAGAACATAAAGAATGAAGAAAAAGAAACAAGAAAAAAATAAATATAAATAATAAAAAAAAAGAATGAACATAAAGAATAAAGAAAAAGAAAATAAAAAAGAGATCAAATTCAAAAATAATATTTATTTTAAAATAAATAAATTCTAAAAACAAATTTAAACATCAATTAAGAAGTAAATTAGTTATAATTTATTTATTATTATTTTTTGTTTGTATTTTATTTGATATTTGGTATTTAATAAATTATTTGATTAATATTCAATGTTTATATGATTTATATTTATTTATGAAGAATATTTATTTAATATGTTACTTATTTTTATTTATTAGTTTATTACTTGTTTTTATTTAATATGTTTTATATTTATTTATGAATTATATTTATTTAATATGTTTTATTTTTATTTAATAATATAATATGATGTAATCTGATATATATATATATATATATATATAAAACATTCATAAATCAAACTTTTTTTGTTCTAAATAAGTTCTATACGAAATAAAGGGGAGAGTAGTATATTTCTTGTTATATACTATTCCAAAATATAAGTTCCAAAAGAAGAATATTTATATACCCTCTATTTCGTCTGGAAATATGGTTTGGAGGGGAAAACTAAATGGTAGAAAATAATCTTAACAATTTTTTTGAAAAATTCTTAAAAAAAGACTCATTATTCAGCAATAAAAAAGTATTACAAAGTTCATATATGCCTGGTGAAATAAATCATCGTGATGATCAAATTAATCAAATAGCACAAATATTAGCTCCTGCATTAAAAACAGATAAACCATCAAATTTGTTTATTTATGGAAAAACAGGAACTGGAAAAACATTAATTTCTAGACATGTTGCAGAACAAATGGAAAATGTTGCAAAACAAAGAGATATTCCCCTTCAAATATTTTATTTAAATTGTAAATTAAAAAAAATTGCAGATACAGAATATAGATTAATTGCTGAATTAGCAAGATTTTTTGGTAAAGCAATTCCTCCAACAGGTTTACCAACTGATGAAGTATATAATATATTTTTTTCAGCTTTAGAACAAGAAAATAAGATAATTATTTTGATTTTGGATGAAATTGATCAATTAATAAAAAAAGCTGGTGATGAAATAATTTATAATTTAACAAGAATAAATCAAGATTTAAAAAAATCTCAATTAAGTATTATAGGAATATCAAACGATTTAATGTTTGCAAATAATTTAGATCCTAGAGTAAAATCTAGTCTTAGTGAAGAAGAAATAGTATTTCCACCTTATAATGCTGTTCAAATACAAGAAATTCTTAAAAAAAGAGCAGAAATTGGTTTTAAATCTGGAACTATAGAAGATGGTGTTATTCAAAAATGTGCTGCTTATGCGGCAAGAGAACATGGTGATGCAAGAAGAGCTTTAGAACTTTTAAGAGTCGCAGGTGAAATTGCAGAAAGAAAAAATCAAGAAAAATTATTAATAGAAAATATAGATGAAGCAGAAGATAAAATAGAAAGAGATAGGATGATAGATATGGTTAAAACTCATCCCAAACAATTTCAAGCAACACTTTATCCTATTTTATTATTATCTCAACAAAAAGATAATAATATTTTTACAGGTGATATTTATGAATTATACAAAGATATTTGTAGTGTTTCAGGTCTTAGACCTTTAACTCAAAGAAGAGTATCTGATATTATTGCAGAACTTGATATGCTCGGCATTATTAATGCTAAAGTTATTAGTAAAGGTAGATTTGGTAGAACAAGGGAGATATCTTTATCTTTAAGTAAAAGTATCGAAAAGAAAATTCTTACACTTCTTGATGAAGAATTAGGAATATCAGATAGTAATAGGGAAAAATTAAAAATTTGAAAATGAGTTCATCAACAATATTAAATTCACTTATAGAAAAAGGAATATTAGTTAGTCCTGACATCATGGAAAAAGAAGTAGATGAAGAAATTTTAAATAAAATTATAGAATTAGAAGGAGATTCTTTAGATTTAATTGATGAAGCATTAATTAATAAATATTCAAAATTAAAAGAAGATAATCATAATGTTCATGTTATTAGATCTTATGATAAAAAAAGTAAAAAAAGATCTTTTCAAGATTTTGTTGGTGTTATGAATAATAGATATAATATTACAGCTTCTATATTAAGAAATAGACAAGAAATGATGGGTGTTACTAGTATTTCTAGAATGATGGAAAAAGATGCTGAAAATCAAACTGCAATAATAGGTATGGTTTTGGAAAAAAATTTGACTAAAAATGAAAATTATATTTTGAAATTAGAAGATAAAACAGGTATTTGTGTTGTTATTGTTAAAAAAGATGAAAAAAATAAAGAGTTGTATAATATTGCAGATGATATTTCTTTAGATGAGGTTATAGGTGTTATTGGTAAAAAATTTAATGATGCTATTTTTGCTCAAAAAATTGTTTTTCCTGACATTCCTCCTACTAAAGAATTAAAAAAACAAGCTAAAGAAGAATATGTTGCGATTCTTGGTGATATTCATTTCGGTTCTAATGTTTTTATGAAAGAAGAATTTGATAAATTTATTTTATGGATTAATGGTGAATCTGGTTCTTTAGAACAAAGAGAATTGGCAAAAAAAGTAAAATATATTATTCATACAGGTGATATAATTGAAGGAGTTGGAGTTTATCCTTCTCAAGAAGATGATTTAGATATAATTGATATTAAAAAACAATATGAATATGCTGCTAAATATTTTAAAAAAATTCCTAAGGATAAAAAAATTATAATGATTTCAGGAAATCACGATGCTGGTAGACTTGCAGAACCTCAAGAACCTGTACCTAAAGATTTAGCAGAAGAATTATATACAATTCCAAATTTATTTATACTTAGTAATCCTGCTTATGTTAATATTGCTTCAACAGAAGATTTTTCTGGTTTTGATTGTTTGATTTATCACGGAGGTTCTTTAATTTATTATTCAGAAAACATTCCAAGTATTAGGAGTGCAGGAGGACAAAAACGTTCAGATTTAATAATGCAATATTTGCTTCAAAGAAGACATTTAGCTCCAACTCATGGTTCGACTCTTTATATTCCAGATCCTGAAAGAGATCCTTTAATAATTGATATTGTTCCTGATTTTTTTATCACAGGTCATATTCATAGAGCTGCCGCTAAAAATTATAGAAATATAACTATGATTAATGGTAGTTGTTGGACAGAAACTACTGATGATCAGATTAAAAGAGGTTTAGAACCTCAACCTGCAAGATTACCTTTAATAAATTTAAAGACTAGGGCTGTTAAAATGATGAATTTTATGAGTCAAGAAGCTAAAGAAAAAGAAGCTGAATTATTAAAAGAAATTAAAGAAGCAAAAGCTAAAGCAGAAGCTGAACAAAAAAAAATAGAAGAAGAAAATGAAAAAAAGAAAAAATTAGAAGAAGAAAATATTAAAGAAGAATCAGAAAAAAAAAATATTGATAACAATAGTGAGGATTTTAAAAAATGAAAGGGGTTAAAAATTAATGGCATTGATTGCATCAGAAAGTATGAAAAAATACTTTTTTGGATTGAAAGAGGAATCGTTAAGACTTCATAAGTTTGCATCTGAAGCTAGAAAAAAATCTTATGATCCAGAGGATTTTGTAGAAGTTAAACTCGCTGAAAATTTAGCTGAAAGAGTAGTTGGTCTTATTAGTGCAGTAGCCCCGCAAATAGAGGGTAGTGGTGCAATTGAGAGAATTTTAGAATTAGAAAATGAAATTTCTCCACAAGACTGGAGAGTTGCTATGAAAATTGCATTAGAAATTGCTCAAGAAAAATTTTGTAAATTTAAAAATCAAATAGAAGCAATGGAGATAGGTATTAGAACTGGTTTTGCTTATGTAACATTGGGTGTTGTTTCTGCTCCTTTAGAAGGTTTTACAAGTCTTGAATTAAAAGATAGGCTTGATGGTAAAGGAAAATATATGTGTATTAATTATGCGGGTCCTATTAGGGCTGCTGGAGGTACGGGTGCTGCTGTTTCTGTTTTAATTGCTGATTATGTAAGAAAACATATGGGTTTTTTAGAATATGATGCTACAGAAAAAGAATGTCAAAGATGTCCCGCAGAACTTGAAGATTATCATGAGTATGTTGCAAATTTACAATATTTTCCAAGTAAAGAAGAATCTGTTTTTTTAATGCAAAAAATTCCTGTTGAAATTAGTGGTGATCCTTCTGAAAAAAGAGAAGTTTCAAGTGCTCTTTACAAAGACATTCCTAGAATTCCAACTAATAAATTAAGATCTGGTTATTGTTTAATTCATAGTTCTTGTATTCCTTTAAAAGCTCCGAAGTTGTGGAAAAATCTTAGTGTTTGGGGAAATGATATGGGTATGGAGCAGTGGAATTTTCTTGAAAAATATATTAAAGAAATTCAAGCTAAATCTAAAAGTAAAGGTAAACAAAAAAAATCTGGAGATGCAGCACCTATTTATCCTGATTATACTTATGTTAAAGATTTGGTTGGTGGTAGACCTGTTATTGGTCATCCTATGAGAAGTGGTGCTTTTAGATTAAGATATGGTCGTAGTAGAACATCTGGATTTTCAGGTCAGTCAATTCATCCTGCTACTATGCATATTTTAAATAGTTTTGTCGCTACAGGAACTCAACTTAAAGTTGAAAGACCAGGAAAAGCAGCAGCGTATTCTTCTTGTGATACTATTGAAGGTCCTATTGTTAAATTAAAAAATGGTGATGTTTTACAAATTAATTCAGAAGCTCAAGCCAAACATCATAAAGATGATATTAAAGAAATAATTTATACTGGTGATGTTTTAATTAATTATGGTGATTTTTTTGATAGAGCTCACAAATTAATTCCTTCTGGTTATTGTCAAGAATATTGGATTCAAGAATTTGAAGAAGCCGCATTAAATTTTTTTTGGACTCTTGATTATGAAAAATTATCTGAATTATTAGATATTGATCCTGAAAAAATTGAAAAATTAATTAAGAATTTTACTAAAACAAAAATTAGTTTTGAAGCAGCAAAACAAATAAGTGAAAGATTAAATATTCCTCTTCATCCTCAACACACATTTTTTTGGAAGGAAATTAAAAAAGAAAAAATTTCTGAATTAAGAGATTGGATATCCACTTCTTTGAAAGAAGGAGATGAATATTTATTAGAAAATTGTGATTTAAAAAGAGAATTGGAATTATTAGGTATTCCTCATAAATTAAAAAATAAAAATTTAATTTTGAATTTTGAATATGTTGATACACTCAAATTTTGTTTGCAAACCGGTAAAGAAATAAATTTAGTTAAGTTAACTAATGAATCAAAAGATTCTTTAGATTTAATAAATAAAATTTGTTCTATTAAAATAAAAGATAAATCAGGTATTTTTATTGGTAGTAGGATGGGAAGACCTGAAAAAGCTAAGATGAGAAAACTCACTGGAAGTCCTCACGTATTATTTCCTGTTGGTGAAGAGGGTGGTAGACTTAGAAGTTTTCAAGCTGCTTTAGAGAAAGGTTATATTAAAACAGAACTTAAAATGTATAGATGTAAAAAATGTAATATGGATTCTCCTTTTAGAAGATGCCATGAATGTGATTCTAGAACTGAAGAATTAGAAAGATCTGATCTTTCAACCAGAATTAAAATTCAAGATATTATTCATTCTATGAAAAAGAAATTAAAAACTAATATTATTCCTGATTTAATTAAGGGTGTTCGTGGTACTAGTAATAAGGAACGTGTTGGAGAACACATTATGAAGGGAATTCTTAGAGCTAAACATGGTGTTTCTGTAAATAAAGATGGTACGGTTAGATATGATTGTTCTGAAGTTGCAATTACTCATTTTAAACCTAAAGAAATTGGAACTTCTATTGAAAAATTAAATGAGATGGGTTATGAAAAAGATATTTTTGGTAAAAAATTAGAAAAAGATGATCAAATTTTAGAGTTGAAAATTCAAGATATTGTAATTCCTTGTAGTCCTGCAAGTCCTGATGAACCTGCAGATGAAATTTTATTTAGAACTACTAAGTTTATTGATGAGATGCTTATTAAATTATATGATCTGAAGCCATTTTATAATTTGGAAAAAAAAGAGGATTTAGCAGGTCATTTAACTATTGGTTTAGCTCCTCATACAAGTGCTGGTATTATAACTAGGATCGTCGGATTTTCTAAGACTCAAGCATTTTATGCTCATCCATATATTCATGCGGCGATGCGTAGAGATTGTGATGGTGACGAAAGTTGTATTACTTTAGCTTTAGATGCTTTTCTTAATTTTTCTCAAAAATATTTACCTAGTTCAAGAGGTAGTGTTATGGATGCACCTTTAGTTTTAACTTCTATTGTTTTACCTAGTGAAGTTGATGATATGATTTTTAATATGGATATTGCTTGGAAATATCCTTTAGCATTTTATAGAGCATCTGAAGAATATAAATTACCTTATGATGTAAAAATTCCAAGAATTGGTACTGTTATAGGAACTCCTAATCAATATGAAAATATTGGTTTTACTCATGATACCTATGATTTTAATCAAGGTGTTTTGTGTTCTGCATATAAGTTAATTCCTTCTATGGGTGAGAAAGTTGAAGCTCAAATGGATTTGGCTATTAAACTTAGGGCTGTTGATGAACGTGATGTTGCAAAATTAATTATTAATAAACATTTTATTAGAGATACGAAAGGAAATTTGAGAAAATTTTCTTTGCAACAATTTAGATGTGTTGGTTGTAATGCGAAATTTAGAAGGCCTCCTCTTTCAGGAAAATGTACTACTTGTAAAGGAAAGGTTATTTTTACGATTAGTGAAGGTAGTATTGTTAAATATATTGATTATTGTTTAGATTTAGTTAATAATTATGATTTGGATCTTTATACTAGACAAGCAGTTGAATTAACTAAGCGTAGAATAGAGTCTGTGTTTGGTAAAGAAAAAGAGATTCAAACCGGTCTTAGTAGTTTTGTTTAATTGTTTGTTATTTTGTTTTAGTTAAATATAAATATTACTTGCATTGTTTATAATTATGGAAATTAACAATAAAACAATTCTTGTTACTGGCGGTAGCAGAGGTATTGGTGCTGCAATATGCAAATTATTTGCTAAAAATGGTGCAAAAGTTGTTGTTTGTTATAAAAATAATAAAAATTTAGCAGAACTTGTAGTTAAGGAATGTCAAAACGATTCATTTTCTTTACAATTAGATGTTTCTGATAATACTTCGATTTTGAATGCTGTTGATTTCTTAAAAGAAAAAAAAGTAATTCCCGACATTCTTATTAATAATGCAGGAGTTCTTTCATGGAATTATTTTGAAAAACAAACATTTGAAAGAATTGAAGAAGAAGTAAAAGTTAATTTTTTAGGTGTTATGAAAACAACATTAGCGTTTTTGTCTTTTATGAAAGAAAAATCAGAAGCTATCATAGTTAATACTGGTAGTGTTGCGGCAAAACATCTTCCTGAAGAAGCAGTTTCTTATGCATCTACAAAAGCAGCTGTAAAAACATTTACAAAAGCTCTCGCGAAAGAACTTCCTGGCAACATCAAAATATACAACATAAGTCCGGGTCTGACAAGCACAGACATGACCGAATACGAAGGTGTTTCTCCAGAAAAAGTTGCGAATGTTTTTTTTAAAGTGTGTACTAAAGAAATAAAAATTAACTCAGGAGAAGATATTGATGTTAGAGATTATTATTGATTTTTTTGAGATTCAAAAGATTTAATTGTTTTTTCATAGTTCTTTAAGTATATTTTCAGAATTATATTTTTGCAGTAAATGTATATCTTGCACCGCATGCTTGACATTTTATAAAATATATGTCGCCTTCTTTATTTAGTTTTGATTCTGGTTTTCCACATTCTTTACATATTACGAATTGTTCTGTGTAATTTTTTATGCTTTCGTTTATTTTTGATGCTGCTATTTTTGATCCGAATATTACTGCTTGTTTTCTGAATGTTCCTGGGGTTGCTAGATCTCTTTGTACATATTTTAGTAAGTGTGATGCTGGTCTTCCGATTGTTTCTGCTATTTGGTTGAAGTTTGAGATTATGGTTTTTGTTCCTTCTATTTGTCCTCTTACTTTTGGAATTTCAAATCGTTCTCCTGTATCTGTTGGTTCAGGTAATTTATCTCTTGCTTCTTTTAACATTGACTCGTAATCCATATTATTAAGAATTTTAGTATATTTATAAAATCTTTGCCTCCAGTATAATAATATTTATATATGATTTGTTCAATAAATTTAATTATGATTCAAAAGCTAGTGAATTTGTCAATTGTATATAATTGCGTGAAGCTAGTTAGATCACTGTTTATGGATCATAAGATTAATACTCCTTGGGTGTTGTGAACCGTTCATTTTTTCCCGGATTCGCAGTGTTCAAGGTCAATTCTTAAGCTATTGTAAGTCCGGGATAATTTGGACACTTTTCATTTACACCTACGAGAAAAATAAATCCAGGAGGTGGATAAAATGGGAGCATGTGTGACGTGCGGGCAGCAAATAACGAATCCGTTATGTCCGGAAAGGTTGGCTGAGCAAATGAGTGTTTGGTTAGCTGAGACAAAGCCTGAATTAATGGTGGCTTTAAACAATAAGACAGAAGATTTTCTGAACAGACCATCAGGAGATGATTTTTGTGTGGTTACTGGTAAAAGAATGGATATTTGTCCTTATTGTTACACTGAACACATCTTCGATTGGTTAGTATCGCTTAAACTTGGCTTTAATATTTTGGAAGAATATTTGATTTTTTTCCATTTTGATGAAGGTAGGCTTGGTTATTGGAAAAAAGCTGAAGAATTAGGTATAATATCTTAATTTTTTCTTTTTTTCTTTCTTTTTTGTCAATTCATTTCAAATATCAGCATTTAGTATATTGGTTTATTTTTTTAGTATAAAACTTCCATAGGAAATAATGGGGTGTATTTTGTATACTGATATACTTGAAAACATTCATTTCACGTCGAGAAGCTATGTATTCATATATCTCCATAGGAAATGATGGGGGCCTAGATTTTGCAATGTGTAGTTTATGAAATGTTTAAATAAGTATAAAAGCATTTATAAATGATAGAATATTTCCTTTATAAACCAATGATAGTTGCTTAAGGGATTACAGTGAGCAATTACAAAGATGCAACCTTAGCATAAATATGAAGGAGGAGAAAAAAATGCCAGTAAAAAAAAATACTCCGAAGGATTTTGATCCACACCAAAACATAACTGTGGTAAATATCGTAGTATCTACAAGCCTAGAACACGATGTTCCTTTAGAAAAAATGGCTGCAACACTTTCTAACACAGAATACAACCCTGAACAATTTCCAGGACTTGTAATAAGAATAAAAGAACCAAAGACAAGTGCACTGATTTTTAGCTCAGGAAATGTTGTTTGTACAGGAGCAAGAAGTTTAGAAAAAGTAGATGAAAGTATACAAAGAATAATTGAAAGTCTTGAAAAAATAGGTATTAAAATTAAAATTAAGCCAAAAATCAATGTGCAAAACATTGTTGCATCTGGTAATATTGGTATGGATTTAAATTTAAATACATTAGCTATGAGACTTGATAATACAGAATATGAACCTGAACAATTTCCAGGATTAGTATATAAATTAATGGAAGCAAAAGCTACATTTTTACTTTTTAGTAATGGAAAAATTGTTTGCACAGGAACTAAATCAGAAGAAATGGTTCATACAGCTGTAGATATGTTAATTGCAAACTTATTAAAACTTAAAAAATAATTCGGTAAACTCGTAAATTTTTCGGTTATTTTTTAGTAATCTTTTTTTAATTTTTTTTCTTTCATAAATTATCTTAGGGGGAAGGGTGTTTTTAATTTGGATGCAAAAGATCAAATACAGAAATTTACTGAATTTTTTGAAATTAATTATCATGATAAATTATTGTCTTTAGCTTCTAAAGGAGAGGAATATATTGCTTTGCCATTTAAAGAACTTGCAAAATTTGATATTGAATTAGCTGATTTATTATTGGAGCAACCTGAAGATGTTATTAAAGCAGCTGAATATGCTATATCTAAATTTGATCTTGGTGTTGAAGAAGCAAAATTAAATGTTAGATTTTTTGATCTTCCAAAATCTTCTTTGCTTCAAGTTAGAGATATTAGGAGTAGAAATCTTAACAAAATGTATGAATTTAAAGGTTTAGTTCGTCAAAAATCTGATGTTAGACCTCAAGTGACGAGTGCTCGTTTTGAGTGTCCTAGTTGTGGTAATATAATTCCTATGCTTCAAATGGATGATAAATTTAAAGAACCTAATAATTGTAATGTTTGTGCTAGAAAAGGAAAATTCAATCTTTTAAGTAAAGAATTAGTGGATGCTCAAAAAATTGTTTTGGAAGAAGATCCTGAAGACATGGATGGTGGTGAGCAACCTAAAAGAATTAATATTTTTTTAAAAAATGATTTAGTAAGTCCTATGTCTGATAAAAAAACAAATCCTGGGGCAAAAATTATAGTTACTGGTGTAATTAAAGAAGTTCCGATAACTCTTCATTCTGGTGGAAAAAGTACGAGGTATGAGTTGATGCTTGAAGTTAATCATATCGAACCTATGCAAGAAGAATTTGAAACTTTAGTTATTAGTAAAGAAAAAGAAAAAGAAATTTTAGAATTATCAAAAGATCCAAAAATTTATGAAAAATTAGTGACTAGTATGGCTCCAAGTATTTATGGTCATGATAGAATTAAAGAAGCTTTGATTCTTCAGATGTTTGGGGGAAGATTAAAGGAACAAGATGATGGTGTTAAAAGAAGAGGAGATATTCACGTTTTATTAATCGGAGATCCGGGATCAGGAAAGTGTGTTTCTGGAGATACTAAAATAAGTTTAGAAAATGGAGAGATAAAAAAAATTAAAGAAATCGCAGATAATAGGGATTATCAAAATGAATTTTCGGAATCAAATATAAAACTTCCTTCTTTACAATTAGATGGAGCAATTAGGACTGGATTTGCATCAAAAGTTTGGAAAAGAAAAATCAACGAAAATTTATTATCAATAACTTTACGATCCGGAAAAAAATTAATTGTCACAAAAAATCATCCTTTATTTACAAATCATGAAGGATTTATAATTGCTAAAGAAGCTAAAACGTATGTTAAAGGAGATTATTTGGCAACACCTAATAAATTAAATATTTTAGGAGAAACTCAATTTTTAGAAAATTTTAAAGAAAAAAATTTTTCAAATAATAAAAAAACAAATAAATTTCCAAATTTATTAGATAAGTGTTTAGCAAGATTTTTAGGTTATTTATGCGCAAATGGTTGTTTTAGAAACACTAATACGTCTTCTCAAATAAGTTTTTCTAATGCAGATGATGAATCTTTAAAGGATTATCAATATTTAATTAATGGTTTATTTGATTCTAATACAAAAACAAGAAGTAAAAAAGGAACTAATGCAAAAGAAATTTATTTATTTTCAAAAAATATTTTTAATTTTTTAAATAAAGAATTTTTTGAAATTGTAACTAAGTCGATTAATAAAAATATTCCAAATAAAGTACTTAAATCTCCAAACATAATTCTTTCTGAATTTATTAAGTCTTTATTTGAATGTGATTCTCATGTTAATAATAAGAAAAGACAAATTGAATTTCATTCAACAAGTAAAGAGCTTGTTGAAAATTTACAAATTGCTCTTTTAAGATTTGGAATTGTAGCGTTTAAAAAAGAAAAAATTAAATTTGCAACTAATACAATAAATAAGAGCTCTGTTAAATCTTATGAATTAATAATTTCAGGTGAATTTTTAAAATTATATTCTAAGCAAATAGGTTTTGTTTCTAAAAGAAAAATTGATGCTCTTAAATTTGTTATTGATACAAACAATAGTGCTGATGTGGATGTTGTTCCTAATATTTCAAAATTATTGTTTGATGTAAGAAAAAGTTTAGGTTTATCTCAAAGCAATATGGGTGTTAGAAGAAGTACTTATTGTCATTATGAACAAAACAATAGGATGCCTTCAAAAAGAACTATGAAAAAAATAGTTTCTCATCTTTATAAAAATGGTTTTTATTCTTATTCAACAAAATTACTTGCTCAAATTGCTTATTCTGATATTTTTTGGGATAAAATATTAGATGTTCAAGAAGTTGATTTAAAAGAAACTTTTGTTTATGATTTTGAAGTAAATTCAACTCATAATTTTGTTGCTAATGGAGTCATCATTCATAATTCACAGCTTCTTAAACGTGTATCTATTGTAGCTCCTAAAACAAGATTTGTTTCTGGAAAAGGTGCAAGTGGCGCCGGTCTTACTGCCGCGGTTGTTAGAGATGAATTTACTAAAGGTTGGGCATTAGAAGCAGGAGCATTAGTTCTTGCAAATAAAGGGATGGTTTGTATTGATGAGCTTGATAAGATGAGTAGTGAGGATACTAGCGCGATGCACGAAGCTTTAGAGCAGCAAAGTATTAGTATTAGTAAGGCTAATATTCAAGCAACGCTTAGATCTGAAACAACTGTTCTTGCTGCTGCAAATCCAAAGTTTGGAAGATTTGATCCTTATGAGATTTTAGTTAAACAAATTGATTTACCTCCGCCTTTGATTAATAGGTTTGATTTAATATTTCCTGTTAAAGATTTACCTAATAGGGAAAAAGATGAAAAGTTAGCTTCTTTTATTTTGAAATTACATAAAGATGAAACTGCTCAAGATACACCTCTTGATTCTGAAACTATAAAATTATATGTTGCATATGCAAAACAAAGAATTCATCCACTTATAACAGAGCCTGCTATTAATGAAATTAAAGATTATTTTGTTAACATGAGAAATTCTGGTGGTAGTGGAGAAGATGGTAAGATTCAATCAGTTCCAATTTCTGCTAGACAATTAGAAGGTCTTGTAAGATTATCAGAAGCGAGCGCGAAGACTCGTTTAAGTAATAAAGTTACTAAGGCAGACGCGAGAAGAGCTATTGATTTACTTCATCATTGTTTGACTCTAATAGGTCTTGATACTGAAACGGGAAAATTTGATATTGATAGGATTGCAACAGGTATTAGTGCTAGTCAAAGGGGTAATGTTCATATAGTTAAAGAAATAATTGTTGAACTTGAAAAAGCATTAAATAAAGATGTTGTTCCTGTTAATGATATTGTTAGAGAAGCTGAAATAAAAGGATTAAGTGAAGAAAAAACAGATGAGATTCTTGAAAATTTAAAAAGAAAAGGAGATATATTTAATCCAAAACCAGGCACTGTAAAAAGGATGTGAATAAATGATTTTAATTAACTCTTTTCTTTACATAAAACTTATAAATATAACCATTATTTAGGTTATTATAACCTTCGAGGTGGTTATTATGACTTTATTTGAATTTATTAAAACAGATAAATCTGCTACAAAAATATTTGGTAAATCGGAAATTAATATTATAAAAAAACAGCTTCTCGGTTTGAATTTATCACAATCAGAAAAAAATAGACTTTCAAGAGATATAAGGCTAAAGTTTGAATTTATAAAAAAATGTTCTGTATATAAAGAAGAGTTTAAAATAAAAAAAGGAGGAGAAGTTTACAAACAATTAGAATTATTAAGAGATACGATGTTATTAGATGGATATGGAAAAAATTTAAAGAAAATTTACATTTTTGGTTCATTTGTAAAAAACCAAATGTCTTTCGAATCAGACGTGGATATTTCCGTAGAATTTTCAAAAACTAATTTAAAAGATTCTTCTTTTTTTAAAAAAAGAATGATGTCTGAATCAAATGAACTATTTGATATAAGTATTTTTAATAATTTACCTAAAAAAATTCAAGATGAGGTAAAATTAAATGGAAAAATATTCTATGAGAATAAATAATAAAATTAAAGACCTTAATAAACATATATTTCAATTAGAAAAAGTCCTTCCTAATAATTCAGATTCTTACAAATCGAATTATGTTGTTTCTGCAGCATGCGAGCGTTTAGCTGAGATAATAATTGAAGAAATTATAAAAATTTCAAATATTATTTTAAAAGAAAAAGGAATTTTAGAAAGAGGAAAATCATTTGAAATATTAAAAGATTTAAATATTTTATCAGAAACAACTTATAATAAAATGCAAAGTTTTAAAGGGATGAGGAATTTAATGATTCATCAATATGATGATTTTGATGAAGAGTTATTTTATGAAAGTCTTAAAGAAATAATTATTGATGCAAAAAAATTTCAGGAAGAAATAGTAAAATGAGAATAAATTATTATGACATTTTAGGTAAATATGTGGATAGTGATCCTAAGTCTTATTTTTATGGGGAGATAGAAACAATAGAAGATGAAAAAGGAACTACAAATCCTTTTGCGATAATTCAGCACGATTATAATGGTTTCATGGAAATTCCTATGCATTCAATTTTTTCTAAAAAAAATAATTTTTTAATTTTTTATAATGATTTAAATGATAAAGGTCATGCAAGTTTAGTTTATATTATTAATAAATCAAATGATGATATTACAGGAAATTTCACTGGACGCGCTTTAATTTCTAATGTGGATTTATATTATTCAGGTCTTGTCATGCTCAGCATGGGTGAAAAGAAGTATGCTGCAATTTTTGATAAAATACAATTCAGATCAAATATTTCAGTTCCTATTATAGGAACAATTAAACTTGAAGATTATGAAATAATCTAAAAAAAAACAAAAAATAAAAATGATTTGATTTTTAAAAAGTTGATGCAATAACTCAATTTATTTTTCTAAAAACTATTTTTTTATTAACTGTTATCAACACCATCTTTGTATTCCAAGGAAGCACAAATCTTCTTTCATCAAATCATTTTCTGTTTCTAAATTATTTATTCTTTCATTTAATTCTTGTATTGCTTTGACAGTTATAATTTCTAAACCAGGATTATCCCAAGTATAATAACCATCTTCTTTTTCTACAAATAGTTCTGGATGTGTTTCATTTACTTCTTGAGCTATAAAACCAGACATTTTTTTGGATTCTCCGATAAAATTATAAGTCCTTGGTCTAAATTTAATTAAATATTCTGTCGCGTTTTCAATATCAAGAATATTTTCTTTTAATCGTTCATCAGAGCTACATGTTGCTATTGTTCCATCATCTTCACATATATTTCCATTTACTTGCAATTTATATGCGCCTGAATCTGAAGCACCTCCGACTAATACTTCGCCAGTAGTATTTAATACCAAAACAGGATTTGTATCTTGTTCAAAAACTAAAGAGGTTCCCGCGGCGCCATCATCATATTCAACAACAAATTCATAAACACTTGCTCCTCCTTTAAATAAAATTTGTTCTCCGTGACTTCCACCCATATTTAATATTCCGTCTGTATTGGCTGTTCTTAACATTATTTTTCCATCTATTTCTAAATCATTATCCACACATAAATCTCCATTTTCTGTTTGCGCGCATGAATCTGTCCCGTCAGATATTATTACATTATTATGAACATCTAATCCCGCTCCAGGACTTGTTGTTCCTATTCCTACATCTCCGTCTGTTTGTATGCTTATTCCTGCAGTTCCTGATTCTATGCTTCCTCCATAAGATATTTTAAAACTATCTCCGTCCCCATCATCTACTCCTGCAGACCAAACAGTTCCTGAGTCTTCAGGATCAAATTGTATCTGTGGATCTCCTCCTGTCGAGGTTATTTTTATAGTTCCATTTGAACCTAAATCTCTTATAAATGTGGCTATAGGTTGTCCTCCGCTTCCTCCCGTAATGTATAGTGCTTCATCATTTGCATTTTGATCTATTGTTAATTTTCCGGATGTAGATGTGGTTCCTATACTTACATATCCATCTCCAGCTATTGTCATCAGTGTATCTTCTGTGCTATTAAGGAATTCGTGTGTTCCTCCAACCATACCTGTTTTATAATTATTATCTCCATTGTCTGACCTCAAATTAATTCTTGATTCGCTATTTACATTGTCCCAAATTACAAAATGATCGCTTGCACTTTTTCCTTGTATTTGGAATTTAGTTGTACCTGCACTTTGAAAATTTATTAAAGATATTTCTCCAGAAGGAGCGTCTATGTCCATATTTGCATTATCTGTTCCACTAGATTCAATTTCTAGCATTGCTGAAGGACTTGTTGTTCCTATTCCTACTCTTTCTCCGAGGCTTGATCCGTTTATGTATAGTGTTCCGCCGATGTTTGTTTGTTCGTTTCCGTCGCTGTCGATTGTTATTGCGGCGGTTGTTGTTGGTGTTCCTTGGTTTGTTACTTCTTGTAGTGTTTGTAGTTCGTTTGTTATGCTTCCGTCTACTTCTATATCTATCATTGGTACTCCGTTTATTGTTGGTGTTGCTTTGAAGTCTATTATGTTGCTTCCTAGGTTTGCTGTGTATATGTTTGTTGTGGTTGTTGTGGATGCTGTGTCAAAGTAGTATGTGTTTGCTGATCCGTCATATCTGTGTCTAAAGCCGTATCCGTTTGTTCCGTATGTGTTGTCTGCGTCTTCTTGTAGTATTATTGTTGCGGTATCTGCGTAGTTTGTTCTGTCTGCTCCTATGTTTATTGTTGCTCCGCCGCCGACATCTCTTATTCTTAATGGGCCGCTCATTGTGTCTCCTGTTGTTAGGACGTATGAGTCTGGTATGCTTGTTAGTGATTCGCTTAAGCAGTTTCCTCCATAGATGCATATGTCTCCGCCTGTTGTGTTTATTGTTCCTGCTACATGTAGTGTTGCATTTGGTGTTGTTATTCCTATCCCAACATTTCCTGTGCTTGTAACCCAGACGCCTTCATCGTCTCCATCATTACTTAACCAGTTTGAACCAAGAGCTATGTTTGATGTGGATCCTCCCATTGTTAATGTGCCGTCCATTGTGTCACCGTTGTTTAAAAGATAACTATCAGATATTTCTGTTGCACCTATACAGTCTGTGCAGATTAAGTCTGTTGCATTTATTGTCCCGGTTCCTGTTGCAGATAGTGTTGCTGAGTTTCCGACTACGAAAGCTGCGCTTGTTATTGTTCCTGCTCCTATTTCTGCGAATGTTTGATCATCAGTTCCTGATCCGTCTGCAGCGACCCATGTGAATCCGCCTGTTGTATCATCAAAACTTAGTAAATAATTGTCTGTTGGTGTGTTTGTAATGTTTAGGTCTGATTCGTTTATTGTTCCGTCTGTTATTTCTGATGAGTCTACGTCTCCTGCTACGTTGTCGTCTGTTGTGTCTTTTGCGTCTGTGTATGTTGTTCCGATGCTTGTTCCTGTCCATGTTCCTGTTCCTATTGTTCCTAGTGTGGTTATGCTTGTTGTTCCTGGCCATGTGCTTAGTGCTGTGTTTTCTACGTTATTTAATGATAAGTCTGTTTTTACTTCTGTATAGCTTCTTCCTTCTATTCCGTTTGCTGTTAGTTTTGCGTAGTCGTTGTCTGCTGCGCTTGCGTGGTCTATTTTTACGATGTTTGTGTTTGCTATTCCTGTTGTTATTGCGTGTGTGTGGGTTGTTGCGCTTGCGCTGTTTGTTGTTGTGCTTGTTAGTGTGGTTGGTGTTCCTAGGGTTATTGTTCCGCTTCCGGTTATTGTGGTGAAGTCCATTCCGTTTCCTGCTGCTACGCTTGTTACTGTTCCGCTTGTGTTGCTCATTTGGCTTAGGCAGTTTCCTCCGTCGATGCATATATCTCCTGTTGTTGTGTTTATGTCTCCGCTTGCGATTAGTGATGTTCCTGTTGCTGCGCCTATGTTTGGTGTTGTTAGTGTTGGGCTTGTGCTTAGTACTAGGTTTCCGCTTCCTGTGCTTGTTGTTGTTCCTGTTCCTCCTATTGCTACTTCTAGTGTTCCTGTGCTAAAGAAGCTTGTTGCGCTGTCTCCTGTGTTTGCGGTTGTTGCGGTTATTGTCCCGGTTCCTGTTGTTGATAGTGTTGCGCTGTTTCCTATTACGAATGCTACGCTTGTTGCGGTTCCTGCTCCTATTTCTGCGAATGTTTGGTCGTCTGTTTGGCTTGTTATGTATCCTGCGTCGTTTGTGAATGTGTTTAGTGTGATGTTTGTTAGGTCTAGGTCTTCGTCTTTGATTGCGCCGTTTGTTATTTCGCTACTGTCTACGTCTCCTACTACATTATCGTCTGTTGTGTCTTTTGCGTCTGTGTATGTTGTTCCGATGCTTGTTCCTTGCCAGGTTCCAGTTCCAATGGTGCCTAGTCCTGTTATTCCTGTGTAGCTGCCTGTTAGTCTTGCACTTGGTAGTGTTCCTGTTGCTTGATTACTTGAGTTTGTGTAGTATGTTCCTTCTTCTCCGTCTAGTAGGTCTGTGTTTAGGTTTGTGACTACGGTGGTGCTCGCTATTGTTAGTGGCGCGGTTCCTGTTGTTACGTCTGATTCTAGTGTTTGTGCTCTTATTTCGTAGTTTCCTGCGTCCCAGTTGGTTGTTAGTGCGCCTAGTTCTATGTTGTCTGCGTTTGCGGTGATTCCTGTTCCTCCTATTACGTTTAGTGTTGGGTTGATTGTGCTTGTTCCTGTTTGTGTCATTCCTGTTCCTGCTGTTACGCTTGTTACTGTTCCATCTCCTGTTCCTACGTTTGCTATGTCTATGCAGTTGTTTCCTGCTTCGTCACAGTATTGTGTTGCTCCTACTGTTCCTTCTACATCTAGTTTTAATGATCCTGAAACAGCAGTGTTTCCTATTCCAACGCTTCCTGAGCTTGGCGGAATTATTTGCAAGTCGTTATTTTCGGTGTATATTTTTGTGTATTCTGTATAGTCTACTCTGTTGGTTGCATCGTAGTCGTTTCCTACAAATAATGCTCCTTGATTTATTTTCTTTAATGATATGTGATCCATTTGAGTTACGGTATCGCTACTTCCTCCGTAGTTAATTAAAACCATTGGTCGAACAAATTTAGTTCCGACTGGAAAATTAGGGTAGGATGTTCCTTCTCCTGTTGTTATAGCAGAAAATTTATGCCAGCTTCCATCAGGATTAAGATCATATCCGCTTGCTGCAAAGTAACAATAAGTACCACATGGCGCTGTTGTTATGACGCTTTTATTTTCATTATATGCTTTGTATCCAAAGTAAATAATTCCTGGAGTTGTGCCGTCAACAGTTTTCTTAAAATATCCTTCTAAGTATAATACGTCGTTGTCTGGATCTACAGGTACGTATTCTATACTTTCAACGGTTGAAGATCCTGTGGCTTCAGCAGCATATTTTCCTGAGTATGCAGGACTTTGAACAGCATCTAGGCCTGTCCAACCTGCAAGAGTTCCTAATTCGAAATCTCCATTTTTGATAAGATTGTCTGTAGAAACATCTGCCATTCCGTTTCCTGCATCAAAACAATTATTTCCTTCTTCGTCACAGTATTGTGTTGCACCTATTTGGCCTTCAACATCTAATTTTAATGAATTTGAAATTGTGTTTGTTCCTATTCCAACATCATTTTCACTTCCATCTACAAATAATGTGTTGCTGTCAAAGTTTACATCGTTGCTTCCTTGTGTTATTGCTAGTGTTGAGTCAAGGGTTATTGTGTCTTTTAGTTCTGTTCCGTCTATGCTGTCGTCTGTTACGTCTATTGTTTCTGTGTATCCTTCTCCTGGTGTTCCGGTTGCGGTTATGCTTCCTGTTCCGGTTACGTCTCCTACGTAGTTTCCTGTTGTATCTGTTCCTAGTGTTATGCTGTTTGCGTCTATTGTGCATCCGTCTTCTGATCCTGTGCATGTGAAGTCTCCGAAGTCTTCTGCTGTCATTTCTGTGTCGTCTATGCTTGTTCCGAAGTCGTTTGTGCTTACTGTTGATAGGCAGTTTCCACCGGTAATACATATATCTCCGCTTGTTGCGTTTATACTTCCCACAACTTCTAACATTTCTCCCGGAGATGGATCTCCTATACCTACTTTTCCATCACTTAAAATTGTGAATCTTAAAGTGGGTGTGAATGTAGCATCATCTGTTAAACTGGTATCTGCATAATAATTTAAATCGCCATTATCAACTCTTAATATTCCTGCGGAAGTTTCTCTTGCAGTCCAAGAACTTACACTTCCTCCTGTTTGAGCCCAATCAACTCCGAAACCTAAAATGCCTTCATTAGTATCTACAGCTCCAATATATAGTCCTTGATTGGATCCTGATTCTGTTAATCTTAATGCAGGGCCTGTGCCTGAAGCAATATCTAATTTTTCGCTTGGAGATACAAGTCCAATTCCTAAGTTTCCCATGATCCAACTTGGATTAGTTTCACTTGCATATATTCTTGCATTTTCAACACCATCATTGTCCCAAAGTCTTAAAATTCCTACTTCACTACTTGAAGCTCCATCTCCTAAGTATGCGATTTGGCTATTCGGATCTGAAATATTTATTCCATCTCCTTCTGATTCTCCAATTTGAATTTCTAATTTTTTACTTGGTGTTGATGTTCCTATACCTACATTATCGCTTGGAGATAAAATTATGTCTGAACCTAAAAATTTAGTTTCTAATTGCATGTTGCCGTTTGTTGAGTTATAAAACAGTATGTATGATTGGTGTCCTGTGTCTGTTGTGTCTGTTCCTAAATACCCTATTTTTCCATTTGTTGGTAAATGTAAATTTCCTTGCACACTTAATTTTGCACCATCATTTGTGCTTGTTGTTCCTATTCCAACTCTGCTTCCACTTCCATTTATGTACAGTGTGTTGCTGTCAAAGTTTACATCGTTGCTTCCTTGTGTTATTGCGAGTGTTGAGTCAAGGGTTATTGTGTCTTTTAGTTGTGCGCCGTCTATAATATCATCAACTATTGTTAATGCATCGTTTGTCCAAGTTAGTGTTGCACTTCCACTACTTGGTGTGTAGTCTACTGCCACTGTTGGTGCGGGTCCTGTTGGGTCTGTTATTGTTATTCCGTTTCCTTCGTTTACGTCGGTTATGTCTCCTGTTGCATCGCTCATTTGGCTTAGGCAGTTTCCTCCGTCGATGCATATGTCTCCGCCTGTTGTGTTTATTGTTCCTGCTACGTGTAGTGTTGCATTTGGTGTTGTTGTGCCTATTCCAACATTTCCATCATAATTTATTCTCATTCTTTCTTCAAGTGTGTAAGGTGATCCTGATTCTGTTTCAAATATTAGGCTTGTTGCCCAACCAGGTGATGAGTGAGATTTTGCAGCTATTCTCGCACCATTTATTGAGTTCCACCAGAATAAAATTCCATTTTCTGAAGTTCCCGCGGTTAATCCTGTTCCGGCATCTAGTCTTAAGGTGTTATAGTCTTCTCCAACAGTTCCACTTGATCTTACGTGTAGTGTTGTGTTTGGTGCATTTGTTCCGATTCCGACTTTATTTTCGCTTGTATCTACAACAAATGTATTACTATCAAAGTTTATGTCATAGGTTCCAGCACTTGTCACAGTCCATTGTGCGCCTAGTGCGTTATCGTTGTCATAAATATATCCTTCTACTTGTCCTTCTGTTAGTGTGCTTCCTGAGTCGTCTGTTGTCCAGTAGAATCCTCCAGTTGTTGAGTTGTATGCTAGTATTTGTCCCGTGCTTCCGCTTCCTGCTATTTCTAAATCTACTTCTTGTACTGTTCCATCGTTTATTTCGCTTGTTCCTACTGCGTTTGCTGCGATTTCATCTGCTGCAACGCTATCTGTTCCTAGGTCTGCTGCAGTTATGCTTCCATCTGTTATTTCGCCTCCGGTTCCTCCATCTACTGCTCCGTCTGCTATTTGTGTGTCTGATACTGTTCCTGAAAGTTCTGAGAAATCTATTCCGGAATCTACTATGTTTAATTCTGATGTTGAAAGAGTTGTTCCTCCTGAATTTATTCCTGTTCCTAAATGTAATGTTCCCCAGGTCATTGATGTGTTTCCTAAGTCAAATGTGTTTGTTGCTGTTGGTACATGACTTCCATTTATTGTTATTGTGTCTGCTGTTCTTATTTGTCCTGAGTCAAGTATTAGTTGTGAAGCTGCGCCTGTCATATGGATGTTGCCGCTTACAGTTAAAGCTGCGAATGTTGGTGAATCTGATGTTCCTAGGTTTTGATTTCCAGTATATGCTGCTATTGTGTTTACTTCCATTGCTCCGTTTCCTGTGTTTATTGTTGCGAATGTTGGTGCACTTGTTGTTGTTAGGTGTTGTCCTGTGTTGTAAGCTAATTGTGTGTCTCCTATTGCATCGTTTGTTATTCCTAGGGTTATGTAGTTTCCTCCATCTGTATAACTTAGTGGTGAACTTGTTCTTAGCGATCCTGTACTTCCGCTCGATCCTAAGTAGTCTGGTGTTGCTCCGCTATCTATTCCAACTTTTCCTTCGTTTGCTCCTGATGCTGTTGTTGATAAGCATGTTCCTCCTTCAATACAAACATCATTTCCAGTTGTTACATTTATTGATCCATTTACTTCTAATTTTTCCCCGGGACTAGTCGTCCCGATTCCAACGTTTCCTGAGAAAAAACTATCTCCTGTTGAATGAAGTTGAATTCCCCCGCTAGCAGTATTATTATAAATATTTAAAACTCCATCACTTCCAGCTCCACCAGTAGTAAACACAAATCTATTTTCATTATTAGTACTTCTAAACAAATTAGTACTTCCGACTGTGTGTAAAATTCCAGCTGGACTGCTCGTCCCGATTCCTACATTTCCTGAATCATCTATTCTTATTCTTTCTGTGTTATTTGTTCCTATTCTATAATATCCTTCTTCGTAGTTCCAAGTCTCAGCATTTAATGAAGTTCCTGATGTGAAGCCTGTTTGAAAACCGCTACTTGCCGTTTCATTATGAGAAAACATTAATGAAGGTAATTCAGTGCCATCTCCCTCTATATGAAGTAACCTTTGCGGATTTGTTGTTCCTATTCCTATATTTCCTGATGTTGTATTAAAATAAATTGGGCTGTTTGCTATTGTGTCTGAGTCTGTCCAGTATGTTATGTTTCCTGTATTTCCGCTTCCGTCTACATATCCTGATCCTGTTATTGTGC
>JAIPET010000004.1 GCA_021736975.1 Candidatus Woesearchaeota archaeon | reverse complement strand
TTTCTTGTTGTTCTTTTGATTTTTTTAGTCCTTTTATTCCTAGTATGAGTGCTATTATTCCTAGTATGAGATTTATTATTGGTACCCATATAAGCACTATGCTTAGTATTCCTAATATTAGTGCGGCTGTTGCTTTTCCGTTATTTTGATTTTCCATTTTAATTATCACCTTTCTTTTTTTTGTTTTTGTCATTTATATATTTTTTTATGTGCTTTTTTCAACAATTAATATAAATAAGGTTGACGTTCTGTGTTTTATGTTAGGAATTAAAGTCCCTTTGAATATTGCTGAAAAAGTCAAAATTGAAATAATTGAAAAAGATGTTCTTGATAATAATTATAGATATATTAAGGAAAAAGAGCATATTATTTTTCCTATTAAGAAAAAAATTTCTATAAGGGATACTAAAATTGCTGATTTTAATTTTAAGGAATCTACAAAAATTTTGGATATGAAAGATATTTTAAAAGAGGAATTGTCAAAAGAGGAATTTGAAAAGTTAAAAACTGCGCATGATGCTGTTGGTTCAATTGCAATTATTGAGATTGATGAAGAATTAAGACATAAAGAAAAAATTATTGCAAATGCTTTACTTGATTCTAACAAACAAATTAAAACTGTTCTTAGAAAAGATGGTGGTCATGAAGGTGATTTTCGTGTTCAGAAAATGAAATTTTTAGCTGGTGTTGATACTAGGCAGACTATTACTGTTGAGAATGGTGTTCGTTTAAAGTTAAATGTTGAAACTGTTTATTATTCTCCTCGTCTTAGCACTGAAAGAAAAAGAATTGCTGAGCAAATTAAATCTGGAGAAAAGGTTTTAGTTATGTTTTCTGGTTGTGGTCCTTTTGCTTGTGTGATTGCAAAGAATACGAGTGCTAAAGAGCTTGTGGCTATTGAAATAAATCCTGATGGTCATGATTTCGCGGTTAAAAATCTTGTATTAAATAAAATAAAAAATGTTATGTTAATTAATGATGATGTTAAAGATGCAGTTCCTTTATTGGCTGGCCGCGGAGTCATATTTGATCGTATTGTTATGCCTGCGCCTCATAATGCTAATGAATTTTTAGATGTTGCTTTAACTGTTGCAAAAAAAGGTTCGATCATACATTTCTACGATTTCAAGCACGAAGACAATTTCCAAGAAATTGAAGTTAAAGCAAAACAAGCCTGTGAAAAAGCAGGGTTTAAGTATGAAAAAATTGAATTGGTAAAGGCAGGTCAGCATGCGCCGCATATATTTAGAGTTTGTTTGGATTTTATTGTTAGTTAGTTTTTTTATTAAATAGTATTTTTATTCAATAGTATTTTTATATACTCATATTTTTATTATTTGTTTTATATTTTAATTTTTGTTTAGAAAATTTAATAAAAAAATAAAAAAATTATTTTATTTTACTGTTGCATTTAAACTTCCTGTAAACTCGTGATTAAAGCCTTGGTTGTTGTAAAAGTTTGTTGTTAGACTTATTTTTTGTTTTGTTCCGAGTTCTAGGTTTTGATTGAATATACATACAATTCCGAAATTTTCTCCATCACTTACTGATTCAGTTGTTGTTTCACACATTATTTCTTCTTCATTTATGGTTATTGTCGTTTCATTTATTGTTATGTTTGTTCCCATATTGTTGGTTATTGATATTTTTAAATTATCTGTTGTTAATTGAAAATCAATACATGAAAATCCTGAGGTTACTGCGCATTGATCAGGTATTAGTTCTGTTTCGTTATCTGTAATGGGGGTTTTATATCCGCATGCTGTTACTATAATTATTATTATGATAAGCATACTTATTAATTTTATTTTCATTTTTTAATCACCTATGATTATTTTATGTGTTTTTATTAGAATGTTTATTTATATATTTTATGCTTATTTTGATTTATATTTAGTGTATCTTTTATTTCTTGTAATCTTATATGATCTTTAAATGCGTTTGTTGTGTCTTTTTGTTCTTTGAAAAATAGTTTTTGAATATATGGGTTTTTTATTGGTTCTCCAGGTAAATTAATTCTTATTGATTCATATATTCCTGTTCCTAAACTTATTATTGTGTATGTGTAGAATAAGTAATGGGATATTTTTTTTGGCATATAATTTTTTATCATTCTTCACCCCAATGTATTGTGTAGAGCATTATAGTTATGCTTCCAACGATAAGTGTTATTGGCAGCGTATAGTTCCAGGGGTTTTTTATTGACGTGCTAATTATTGTTCCTATTATTGTTATTGCTAATAAGATTCCTAAATGAATTTTTAAGTGGTGCAAATTATGTTTATGTTTTGTATTTTTTTGTTTGTGTTGAGAATGTATTAGTAAAGCAATACTTATTATTGCCATTACAAATCCTGTTATGGGTGTTGTTAGTTGTTTTGTTGTTGTATATGAGAACATAATTATTATTCCTGCTAGAAAAATCATTATTCCAATTATTCTGGGTACTATGTGTTCTTTCATATAAGACTCCGCGTTCTGAATCTTGAATTCTGTTGTCTGATTTTCAGCCGTACATGTGCATATAATCTTTTCCTTCTGTTTCTTCTTTTTTCTTTACTTTTTTGATTCCTTTTTCTAAATCTGATTGTGTTATTGTTGTTCTGTTTTCTCTTATTGCAAAGTATCCTGCTTCCATGCATGTTGCTTTTATTTCTGCTCCGCTTGTTCCTTCTAGTAGTTTGTATATTGTTTCTTTTTTGATTTTCTTATCTAGATTCATATTTTTTGTGTGGATTTTGAATATTTCTTTTACTCCTTCTTTTCCTGGATTTGGTACTTCTATTAGTCTATCTAGTCTTCCAGGTCTTGTTACTGCAGGGTCTAGTATGTCTAGTCTGTTTGTGCATCCTATTAGTTTTACATTATCTAGTGGTTTGAATCCGTCTATTTCTGCTAGTAGTTGCATGAATGTTCTTTGGACTTCTCGCTCTCCTGATGTTCCTACATCTATTCTTTTACTTGCTATAGCATCTATTTCATCGATAAATATTATGCTTGGTGCTTTTTCTCTTGCTAGTATGAATAGGTCTTTTACTAGTTTTGCGCCTTCTCCTATGAATTTTTGTACGAGTTCTGATCCTACTATTTCTATGAATGTTGAGTTTGTGCTTTCTGCTACTGCTTTTGCTAGTAGTGTTTTTCCGGTTCCTGGTGGTCCATGTAATAGTATTCCTTTTGGTGGTTTTATGCCTATTTTTTTGAATAGTTCTGGTTTTTTTAGTGGTAATTCTATTACTTCTTTTATTTCATTTTCTTGTTCGTCTAGTCCGCCTATGTCTTTCCATTTTATTGTAGGTTTTTCTAATATTACGAATTGTTCTACGTCTGTTTTTTTTTCTTTATTCATTCTATCTACTACTGTTAAATTTTTTTGTTCAACGATTACTGTGTCTCCTCCTTTGAGGTTTTTTACTGAGCTGGATATGTTTACGAAAAATCTGTTTCCGTTTGGAACTCTTATTATTGCATTTTCTTCTCTTTTTTCTACAAATTCTGCTAGCATTAGTGCTGGTGCTCTGAATCTGTCCAGTTCCATTTTTAATTGGAAGATTGTTTCTTTCAGAAGTGTATTTTCTTGTTCCAATTCGTCTGCTTTGTTGTATTCATACTCGTCGGCTTCTTTTTTTGCGGTTCTAAAGTTCATAATTTAAGAATAGAAGTTCAGTATTTAAATATTAAGGTCTTATTTAAAAAACATTTATATATTTATTACCTAATTATTATGTTTGGTGGTTTTTTGAAAGATTTAAGAAATTCAGATTATGTATTGGATCATTTTCATTTTTTTAGTTTTATTCCTGAAGAAAAAAAGGTTTTTTTGTCTGATTCCAGTTCTTTAGACTCTGCTCTTGAACATTTTCATGCTGTTTTTAAAAGTTATTTTCCTCCTAGTAATACTAAATCTATTTTTTCTGGTTCTTGGATTGGTAAATTGTATCTTTTTGATGATTTGAATGTTTTTGCATATATTGATAGAGATTCTAGTTTTTTTAATGTTGAGATTGCTTCAGAAAATATTAAGTCTGAAGGTTTTATTGATATGTTTAAAGTTGTTAATAATTATTTTTCTAGTAATGGTTATTTTGATTCTGATTTTGATAAACGTCAGAGTATTTTGTTAAAAAAGAATTATATTAAAGGTAATACTGATTATGATAAGTTTTTTTGGAGATCTGGTTTAAATATTAAGTTAAATCCTGAAATTAAATATAGTTCTTTGGAAGATGTTGCTTAATTGCGGTTTTTTTCTAGAAAATAATTTAAAGTAGGGGTTCTTTTTGTTTATTTATGAAACCAGAAGATAAATATCATTTAATTGTTAGAGATTTACAAGAAGTTGTTGATGAAGAAAAGTTAAAGAGTGTTCTTAATGAAAAAGATTTGAATATTTATTGGGGTACTGCGCCTACTGGTAGCCCTCATTTCGGTTATTTTGTTCCTATGTTTAAGATCGCTGATTTTTTAGAGGCTGGTTGTCAGGTCACAATTTTGTTTGCTAATATGCATGCTTATCTTGATAATATGAAGAGTTCGTGGGATTTACTTGAGAAAAGAACTAAGTATTATGAATTTATTATTAAAGAAATGTTAACTTTAATCGGAGTTCCTCTTGACAAACTCAAATTTGTTAAAGGTACTGATTTTCAGCTTGAAGAGAATTATTCATTGGATGTTTACAAGTTAAGTGCTCTTGCTAGTACTAGAGATACTCAAAGAGCGGGTGCGGAAGTTGTTAAGCAACTTGATAATCCTAAGATGTCTGGTTTATTATATCCTATTCTTCAGGCTCTTGATGAGCATTATTTGAATGTTGATGCTCAGTTTGGTGGTGTTGATCAGCGTAAAATTTTTATGTTTGCTCGTGAGTTTTTGCCTAAGATTGGTTATGATAAAAAGATTCATTTAATGAATTATTTGGTTCCTGGTCTAGGTGAAAGTGGTAAGATGAGTAGTTCTGAGTCTAATAGTAAGATTGATTTTGATGATTCTGATAAGATTATTAGAAAGAAGATTAATAAAGCATTTTCTGTTGATGGTCAGGTTGAAGGTAATGGTTTGCTTGCAATACTTAAATTTGTTATTTTCAAGCAATTAAATCGAGAGAATAGAACTTTCGTTATTGATAGGCCTGAACAGTATGGCGGTAAAATTGAATTTAAGACTTATGATGATGTAGAACTTGCTTTTGCAAATAAGGATTTGTCTAGTATTGATTTAAAGCAAGGTTTAGCTGATGAGATTATTAACTTTGTTGGTCCTTTAAGGAGTAAATTAGAAGAAAACAAGAATTTAGTTGATAATGCTTATCCTTCTTAAAAATAGGCCTCATTTATAGTGACAACAATCAAAACTTTTATATACTCATATATTTTTATATTTATTATCATAATCAATAAATGCGAGGGTGTTAAATATGCAAGACGATGAAAAAAAATATTCAAAACAACTAATAAACAAGACTGTAGTTTCAAAAACAGGTAAAAGATTTGGTATGGTTTCTGATTTAGTATTTGAAACTGGTTCAGGAGAACTTATTCATATAGTTCTTGGCGATCCTACTCCTTATGCTAAGAAATTAGAGTTAGAAAAAACTAAGGAAGGAGATGCTTTAATTCCATTTTCTGCAGTTATTGCAATGGGTGATTTCCTTGTTGTTGCAGAAGAGGATATTATTTAGATATTTGATTTTGCAATTAGTGAATCTTTGATTTTAGCGTTGTTGCAGAAGAGGATATTATCTGGTTTTTTGATTAATTTTTTTCTTTGATTTTTGTGATTTTGTATAAGTTATACTTTGTTTTTATTTGAATATAAATATAGAATTATTTGTTTTATTTATTTCTATTTGCAAAATGTTTTCTTCTCTCATTATAGAAACTCCTTTTTTTGCGAGTTCTAGTTCTATTTGTAAATATTTACTTATTTCTTCTATATTTACTTTTTTATCTTTAAATAATGGGTTTATTGATATTTGTTTGTTTATCATTTGACCTGCTATTTTTTCTTTTGCATTTTGTATGAATTGTTTTTGTCCAGAGTATTCTCCTTGTTTTATTATTGCTAGTTTTGATTTTTTTTCTTGTATGATGTCTTTTATGAAAAATATTCCTTTTTCCATTCCGCCTTCTTTTGTTTCATGTACATGCTCAAACTGTGGAAATTCTTTTTTTAGTAGAATTAAATAATCTGTTTGTATTTTGTGAGCTTTTAGTTCTGTTTCTATTAGTATATTGTTGTATGCTTGTAGGGTTTGAATAACTTTTTTGTATTCGTTTGGCAATGAAATTCCTTTTTTCCATTTTTCTATGTTAAGATCTATTTCTAGGTTATCTGGATTGTTAAAAAAATCTAGGTAGTGTGTTGTTTCGTGTATTATTGTTCCAAGTGTTTTCGCTATGAATATATGGTATGCTTTGTAAGATGTATATGTTTCTGATAGGTTTACTTCTATTTCCATGGTTTGAGTGTTTAAATGTCCTGTAAATTGTCCTAATGTGTGTAGATTCCATCCTGGCATCAGTTTTATCACTATTTGTTCTGGTTGTTTTGTTTTTCCATAGTTATATATTGTGAATGCTATTGCTTCTTCTATTGCTTCTTTTATTTTGTCTAGTGAAAATTCAGTTGTATTAGGTAAATGCTCGGTTCCCTTAAGAATTATTTTTGATTTTAGATTTTTTTTGTAATTTTCCATTACTTTTATTATTTCTGGATTTTTTTTGGGTATTATTTTTCTTGTTAGTTCTCCTCCTTTCATTTCAGATATTGATCCTAATAGCATTAGTATTATTACTGTTGTGTTTAGTAGTATTTTTGGGATTTTTATATTGTATTTTTTTAGTTTTGGTTCGTAGTTGTTTATTGTTCCTTGATCTATTATTTTTTCTTGTTCGTATAGATCTAGGTATTCTTCTATGTTTTTTTGTTCTATTGAGTTTACTTGTTGTTTTAGTATTTTGTTTATTATTTCTATTCTTGTTTTTATTGTTTCTAGTATGTTTATTTGTTCGTCTAGTTCTTTGTTTGGGGGTTGTTTTTGAATTTTTTCTTTTAGTTTGTTGATTACTTTCACTGTGTGTTCAGAGAATAAGTGGTGGTTGTTAGTTGCTTTGTATAGTTCTTCGTAGTCATATTTTTTGTTTTTTTGCAATTTTTCTGTTTGTTCTTTTTTCTTTTTTGATTGGTTTTCTATGTAGTCTTGTGTTGTTTTTATTATTTGTTTTATTTTATCAAATTCAATTTCTACCATTATATTGTTTTTTATTTATTATTTTTAAATATCTTTTCTTTTTAGATTTTCTTGTTAAATTTAGATTATTTTTATTGCGCGCTAGCGAATGGGGTTTAATACGAATAAATTCTTTGCATTTATTGTACACAAAATCTTTGATTTTGTCGTACTCCGTGCTGCTCAGAAACGCTTTATGTTTCTGCCATGCAGAAAGCTGCGCTTCACGTAAAAAAATATTTTTTTTTAGTGCACAATAAATCTTTGATTTATTTTTTGTCTTTGCATTTATGGTTAAGATACACGAAAAAACTTTTGGTTTTTGTGTGCCAGAAAATATTATTTATGAGCAGACTCGGAGCAGGTATTTTCATTATTGATTAAGAAAAATTACTGATTTTTTAAAATAATTTTTTTTAAATATTTATTTTATCAAATTTGTAAAATAGTCCTATTTCTTTTTTTACTAAGTTATTTAGTTCATTTATCAGTATTATTGCTGAATCTTTATTATCTTTTATGTTTATTGGTTTTTCTAGAGTTATTGTTGTTTGTTTGTTATTTTTCAGATAGTAAAATTCTGTTTTTTCTTCATTTTTGTTTATTTCATTTTCTTTTGTTATTATGTGGTGTAATGATATTGTTTTATCTGATTCATTATAATTATTAAAAGGGGTTAAATCTAGTATGTTTTGACGTATTTTTACTGATTTTATTTTTGAATATTCTTTTGTTGTTTTAATATATTTTCTAGTTGTATATTTCATTAAAATATATGTGTCTTCTAAAATTTTTATTGTTTTTTTTATTTTAGGATTTTTTTGTTTTATAGTTTCTATTAAATTTATTTTGTTGTTTAAATCTGGTATTAAGTTAAGCCATAAGTACATATGTGTTTCATTTTCTGGCATTCCTGGTATGTTGTAATTATTTTTTAAAAATTCAAATTGATATTGTTTAAATATTAATAGAAGTTGTTCTAATTTTTTTTGTCTTTTGTCTTTTAATTCTTCTGGATAATTTGATAAATATTCTTTTATTTGTTGTGCTTTATTTCCTAGTAACATAAATGTGTATTTTAATGATCTTTTTTAAATATTGCTATTCAAAAGTGAAGATTTTAGAATCTTATTGCTATTACATCTCTATCTATTGTTTTTTGTATTTCTACAACTTTATCTTTTAATTCTTTGTTTAGTGTTGCATGTTGTATTTGTTGTAGCATGTCTAGGATTTGTCTTATGAATCTTACTATGTCTCCTTCGGGCATTGTTGTTAGGTTCATTAGTTCTTCGAATTTGCATCCTTCAAACCATTCTTTTAAGAATGGTTCTAGTGTGAATAAAGGATTTTCTCTGAAAAATTGTAGTGGATAATTGTAATTCAACATTTTTTTGTATATTCTGTTTGATACGGATTTATCTCTTCCTTTGAATTTGATATTTTTTCTTTCTTCATACATTATTCTTCCTACTATTAGGAGAATTTCTATGTTTGTTAAGTTCGGTGTTAGTGATGAACAAAATATTTCTGTTGTTAATAGTTCCATAGTATATATTCTCATTGCAAAGAGTCCTTTTTCTGATAGTTCATCTCCATTTAATCCTTTTATTATGTAGCCTAATTGGTATAGTTTTTTTTTCTTTTTGTTAAAGCTATTTACTACTCTTTGGCTGCTTTGTCTTCCTGTTTCTTGGTAGCTAAATAGTGATGATTGTAGTATAATTGCTATTTCTTCTTCGCTGTGTGAGTGTACCATGTTTAGTACTGTGTTAAAACTTAATCTAAATTGACTTAGTAGTGGTTCTGAATCTGATTCAGTTATGTTTGCTACTTTTTTTATGTCCATGAATTGTCTATCTATGACACTTATTGCAAATCCTTCTTTGTCTATTCCTCTTCGTCCTGCTCGTCCTGCTAGTTGAAAGTATTCTTTTGAATTTAAGTATCTAAATTGTATTCCGTCGAATTTTTCAAGAGAATCAAAGCATACTGTTTTTGCAGGCATGTTTATTCCTACAGCGAATGTTTCTGTTGCAAATAATACTTTTATTAATCCTTGTGCGAATAGTTCTTCTACTAATTCTTTTAGTGTTGGTAATATTCCTGCGTGGTGAAATCCTATTCCGTTTTTTAGGCATTCTCTTAATATTTTTGTTGTTTCTAGTCGTTTTACTGCTTCATCAGCAGTATTCATTGTGTCTCTTATTATTTGTCCTACTTTACTTGTTTCTTGTGCGTTCAAATAATTTTTTTTAGTTTTTAGGAGTTCTGCTTTTTTTTGTGTTAGTTGTCTTGAAAAACAAAAGTATATGCATGGTAATTGGTTGTCTTTTTCTAGGTCATGAAGTAGTTCTAAGTATCCTTTCTTTTTTCTTTTTCTTAAGTCGTCTAAGTATCTTTTTTTATTATTGAATGCTTTATTGTATTTTGGGTATTTGTCTAGTTTTTTCCATTCTTCTATGTCTTGGAGTGTTGCAAATCCTTTTTCATCATCAAAGAACATGTGTTTTAAGGGAACTGCTCGCTTTTTTTCTGTCACGACATCTACATTGTGTTTTTTTATGTGTTGTATCCAGTTTGCGAATTGTCTTGCATTTGGTATTGTTGCTGATAAGCATAGGAATCTTGTGTTTTCGTGGCTAAATATTATTGATTCTTCCCATACTGTTCCTCGCTCGATGTCTCCTAAAAAGTGTATTTCATCAAATATTACGTAGGGTAATTCTTCTGTTTCTGGGTCGTTTGCTAATAGCATATTTCTGTATATTTCTGTTGTCATTATTTTTATTGGCGCTTCTGGGTTTATTGTTATGTCTCCTGTTAGTATTCCTACGTTTTCTTCTCCGTATTGTTTTTTAAAATCTCTATATTTTTGATTAGATAGTGCTTTTATTGGTGCTGTATAGATGACTTTTTGTTTTTCTTTTAGGCATTTGTCTATGATGTAGTCTGCTATTAGTGTTTTTCCTGTTCCGGTTGCAGCAGAAACAACTACAGAATTATTTTTCTCAATTGATTGAATTGCTTCTATTTGAAATCTGTCAAGTTTGAATTCTTTGAATTTGGTTATTTCTGAAATTTTCTCTGTTTTTAAGGTCATTACTGTTTAGTTTATGTAGTTGTTTTTAATTGTTTCTGTATTTGCAAATGTATTTGTGGGTTTTATTTTTTAATCGTAGTATTTCTTGATGTCTGTTGATGGAGGGTATTTGTATAAAGAAATTTTTTTATGCTTATGGTAACAAAAAAACACTTTCAGGAATATAAAAATTGACGAAAATAAAGATCCTAATAAAAAATATGCGTTTCTGACATTCAAATAGGGCGAACGAAATCATATTATTCGGTTTTTATGATTTGTATTTAAAAGGCATATAAACTCAGAAGACGTAGATGGTTTCATGGATGAATTATCTGAAAAATTATGCGACCACCTTAGTGTATACACGGATTTAAGAATTAGAAAAATTATGTGCTAGATGTATCGAAATAAAAACGCGTACAATATTTTATACACTTGTACAATAAAATAGACAAAATATTTATATATACAAATATTTATACAAACATCATGAGGAATAATGAAGAAATAGTATTAAAGACATTATTAAATAAAGAACCTATGCACATACGAGAATTAGCAAGGAATACGAACCTACATCCAAATACAATAATAACTACTGTGAATGAACTTAAAGCCAATAATCTTGTTGATGTTGTTAAGGATGAAAAAAAATTTGTTTCATATGCAAATAATAAAAAAGCAAGACATAGAAAAATTAGTTATTTCATTGAATTTATTCTGGAATCAAATCTAATTGATTTTTTAGAAGATAAATATGCATATCCTGCAATAATTTTATTTGGATCGATTACTAAAGGGGATTTTAATGAGAACAGCGATATAGATTTGTGCATCATCACTGATGATAAAAAGGAGGTTTCTTTGAAAAAATTTGAGAAATTTTTAGGTAGAGAAATTCAATTATTTGTTTTTAACCGAAAAGAATTCGAAAATTTAAACAAAGAACTTTTTAACAACATAATAAATGGAGTTAAATTATCAGGATTTATAGAGGTTAAATAATGGGTTTTAAGGAGTATATTAAAAATAAAAAAGTAGTAAAGAGTATTCCAGACACACAAAAAGTTTTAGCTCTTCAAAAAATGTCAAAAAATAATTTTCTGGTCGTTCAAAAAATCCATCTTGATAAAAATTCTGCTTCAATCATTTTAAGTCAAGCATACGAATCCTTGCGTCAAATATTGGAAGCTATAGCTTTAAGTGAAGGATATAAAATTTATTCTCATGAAGCATACACTGATTATTTACTTGAAAAAGGAGAAATAATTCTTTCAAACAAATTTGATAGATTAAGAAAACTCAGAAACGGCATAAATTATTATGGGAAACCCGTTTCGGAAAATGTGACAAAAGCAGCACTTAAAGAAATTAAAGAAATAATAAAAGAATTATGTGAAAAATATTTATAAATTATAAAAAAATTTATTCTTTATCTTCTAAGATTTTGTAAAGGTTCCAGGTTCCGTTTACTTTTGCTGTGAACATTTTTTTCTTTACAGAGCTAATTTAACTTATTATAAGTAATTTATATTTATTATGATTGTATTATTTTTCAATATATTAAATTGTTCTTTTCTTAATATTTAAGGGTTCTTAAGAAAGTTATTTGTACAATTTAAATATATTAAATTTTCAAAGTTTTAATTTATTTCTATGAAGAAATAATATGGGGTTGTTGTTTGATCATATTTTCCCGGTTCTCCGACTATTAATTGGAAATCAAATGTGTTGTTATTAAATGCGGCTGTCGTGTTTATTGTTGATGTATAAATTATGTTATTTGCTGCATCGCTTAATAGTATTTGGTGCGAGTTTACTTCTTGTGTTTGATTGTTTATTTTTATATTTGTACTTTTGCAAGCATTTTGCAATATTTGTTTTTGTCCTACATAAAATTCGGGATGGTTATTTTTATGGTATGTATTTGTTACTGAGTCGCTATTACTTGGATCTTGATTTAAGAAATTTTCTTCATTTGTTATGTCTGTTATGTCTGCACAATTTATTGTTGCAAAGTTTACATCAAATGCTCTTGTTGCATATATTTCTCCACTTGGATTTATTAGATTCCAATCATAAAATGTTTCTCCGTTTGAATTTTCAAGTTTTAGTTTTCCTGTGATATTTCCGAAGTATCCTTGCCATGAACTTGTTACTGCGCTCGCATTTATGGTTAGTTTTGTAACATTTGCTGCTTGGGACAATATTTGGGTTGTGGTTGTTGTTATATTATATCTTTCTGAGTTTATTGTTGTTACATTTGCACCTAGTGGGCCATTCATAGCATTTATGCTAGCATAATCTGTCGCATTTAATTCTGAATAGCCTTGAGGTGATCCATCACAGTTAATTGTGTAGTTGTATATATTTGCTTGTGTAAATGTTTTGTTATATGTGTATGTTCCTGCATTGTAAGTCATTGAATCTGATGTTCCGTTAACATTTATTGTGCATATTATTCCTGTTATTGGTTGACTGCTTGTTCTGTTTGTGTAATTTGCATAAAAATATATTTTTTCATTTTCTGTTTTTCTTTTTGTATCTGTATCATCCCAAATTATTAATTCTGAATTTTCTGTAGCAGAGTACGAAGTGAAATGAGGTACTGCGAATTCTAAATTATTTGACGCATAAGTATTTATTGTGCAATCATCACAAGCAATCCCATCTCTTAATATTATTGGGTTTTGCAAGTTTAAATCATATAGTGTTAGTGTCGCGGATTTGTTTAGTTGTGGGAATGAATTGGTATTTATTGTTATTTTATTATTTTGTATTTGTATTAGATTGTTTAAGTCGCCTCCTTGGCTTAAGTCTACATTTTCTTGGAATATTATTTTTCCAATACCTGATTTGTGGATTTTAAAATTAGGTATGTTTGTTATATCTGCATTTGTTAAATCTGTTGTTTCTCCGTCATAATTTGTTGTTTTTAATACAGTTATACTTCTTGTTTCGCTGTATCCTATGTTTTCTGCTTCGTCAATGCAACTTACAAACCATGAGTATTTTCCAGGATTTAGATTTGTGTTTTTTACTATTGTTGAATCTTTAGTTATTGTGTTTCTGGAACTGTATAATCCTGAGTTCAGATATATTTCGCATAAATTTATTTCGCTATTGTCGCTCACAGAGTATTTTATTTGGAATATTCCATCATTATCTCCTGTTTTATTATTTGGCGATATTAGTGTTATTATTGGCGGATCTTTGTCAAGTTTGAAATTATGGGTTGCTAATATTTGAGATGTATTTTGGTTTGTTAATATTTTTTGATCTAAGTTTACTAGGTATGCCGCGGCTCTAAAGTTTGTTCCTTGATTTTCTGTGGAGTTCCATCCATTTTGGCTATTCCAGTAGCTTGCAATATCTATTGTTTGTGTTGGTTCTAGTGTTGTTTTTGTTTGGCTTTGACTGTTATTTAATACGGTGTATATTGTGTTCCAAGTTTCATTTTCATATTTTTCTATTGTTAAAATTAAATATCCTGTTATGTTTGTTTCGCCTGTATTATTTAGCAGTCCTGTTATTATAGGGGATTTTTCTGTATTGATTGTGTATGTTGGTTCGGGGTATATATATTGTCTTATTTGTTTGTGGCTCATTAGTTGTGTTTCATCTGTTGGTTCGCTTGATGCGCCTGATTCTTTTTCGTAGTGTGCGTATACTGGTTTATTACATTCCATTAGCCATCCTGCATTTTGCCATGTGTGATCTCCTGTTGTTACGAGTCCAAATATTATTTTATTTATATCTGTTCTTTGTCCTCCTGTTTTTTGGTCTACTTGTGTTCCTGCAGAGTTATATACTGTGCAGGTTGTGTTTGGTTCTGGTGCAGCTATTGCTATGTATTGCACTATTTCATTTGCTCCAAAGGTGTATCCTAGTTCTTTGTATGGCCAAAACGTGTTTGTTTCTACTCCATCTGAATCTGCTTGACTATTTGCTCCTATTGGTTTATTTGATGTTAGTTTGTATGCAGGTGCAGTTCCTTGTGTTCCTAATGATGCGGATTCATAATTTTGATTATTTGTCATGCTCGCGCTTCCTGTTGTTCCATCACTTATTGCAAATATTGTGTATGCTCCATTTGCACCGGATCCTATTTGTAAATAATTTGTTGGCACGCCGTATAGTGGGTCTGTTGTTGCAGGGTAGAATAGTTGTGAATCTGTATCTGCGCTTCCGCTATCACTTATATGTTGGACTAATATAGGGAGTGTAGAATTTATTTTTACTGTGTTTCCATCTACTATGTCTTGATTTATTACGGATCCATTTTCATTTATTATTCCATTCCATACTTTTGTTCCTGATGAATATATTGTTACATTTGCATTTCCAAATGGAGATATCATGGCAAATCTGTTTGTATATCTGTCGGATCTATAGTAAAAGTTTGTTCCTGCATGACTTATTGGACTTATAATGTCAGTTCCATCTCCTTGACTTGTTATGTGTACTGCTTTTTTAGCTTTTATTTGAGTGTTTATTGAGCTCGCAGGAAATGTTGTTGTGTTTTGTTTATTTAGTTGTTTTGTTGTTGCATTTACTTGCACTTCGTTATCATCTTCTAAACTTATTACTGATAAACTTTGAGCGGCTAATACATCGCTTAGTACATAGCCTATGGTTCTTGGCGCATTGTAGCTAAATGTGTTTGATATGTTGCTTGTTTTTTCTATACCTATGTTGTTATAATATATGTATATTGTTGTTTCTTCATTTGCTAGCATTATTGGCATTTTTGTCCAAATTGTAGTTTGCGTTGTGTTGCATTTATTTGGTCCGTATTCTTCGTAAAAGAAATCTAATTCTTCATTATCTATGCTTATCATTCTTATATCTGAGCAATCTGAACTTAATTTTCCTTGCGTTATTAGTTCTTGCGTATTTACATTTATTGGCACTTGGTATTCGTATAGGTTTTCATTTGAGTTTTCTGTTAGTGTGATTTCTTTTCTATTATTCCAATTTATATCCCACCAGTTTAATGGGTTTGAGGATAATAATATTATTTCGTTTTTTGCATATGCTTCTTTATCAGTATATATTTCTATGTTTGAATTAACTTCTATGTCAAATGAAAATTCCGGACTTATGTCTGTGCTTGGTTCTTCGTCTTGTGCATATATTTTAAATTTATAATTTCCTGTTATTTTTGTATCGTTATAATTTGCTTCGTATAGTTCTCCTGTTATGTGCGTCATATTTATTGTTTTTATTTCATTATTTGGCAATGTTATGTTTATTTTTGCATAAGTTATATTAAATGCTGTTTTTATATTTGTATTTATTTTTATGTTTTGATATATTCCTTCTAATTCTGTATGCGTCACATTATATATTGTCAAGTCTGATGGTTGTATTGTTATTATTGTTGTTTGCATGCTGCTTGGATTTATTGTATTTAGATATTTTCCTTGTGAATTGTTAATATGGCAAGTTATTTCTTCTATTCCTAGAGTATTGTCTATGAATGTATATTGGGCTATGCCATTATTGTTTGTTGTTTTATTTTCTAAGAATCCTGTTTGATTACTTGTATATGTAACTGTATAATTTTCTAGTGGTGAGTTCGTATCGTTATTTATTATTGTGCAATTTATTTTTACGCTGTTTCCTAGGTCTATGCTTGTGTTTGTTGTTGAGATGTTTGTTATTTTTATGTTGTTGTATAATTCAATATTTTGTAATGTTGTTGAGTAATTATTTCCTTGTGAATTATTTGCAAATAATTCTAGTGTGTAGATTCCTGGGTTTGTTAGTTGTATTATTAGTTCATATGTATCTTGAGATATTTTTGTTAGGAATTTTGTTATTTTGGTGGTGTCTGGCATTATTATTTCTAGCCATGTTTTATTTATTTGCTCTGTGCTTGTTATGTTCGCGGTTATGTTTATGGTTTGGTTATAATTTAATGTTGTGTCGCTTATGTTTATTGTGTTAAAGTTTGCTTGTCCTGATTCTATGTTGTAATTTATTAAATTGTTAAATATTGATTTGTTTTGTAGTGCGTACCAGTCTTCGTCATATATTGAGTTTGTTGTTCTAAATTCATATATGGTTCCTTTAAAGTAATTTCCTCCACTATTTCCATCATGGTAATCTTTTGTATTTGTTCCTGTGTATGCTATGCCTCCATCTCCTGTGTGGGGGTCCATTTCATCAGGTGTTACTCTTGAATCTATCGTTACTCCATTTAGTATTAGGGAGTAATTGTTTGGTGCTGTATCTTCTGCAAATGTCATTATTGCATAATATGTTTTATTTTCTTCTATTGGCGCGAGTATTTGATCTCCTGCCCAGGCTGGTGCTGTTTCGCTCCACCATCTTGCGTATAAGTTTCCTGAGTCTATGTACATTAGTACTCCGTTTGTTCCCCCTCCTTCTCCGAGTAGTGTTTGTTTTGTTGTTATGTCATTTGTAGTTTTAAATACGACTTCATGTGCTCGTACATACCATTCTATTTCCCAGTATGATACGTCTTTCATGTTCCATGCATTAGTGCCGTCAAATGTTTGTCCGTATCCTAAAAATTCTTTTGTTGTTTGTGGGGATCCAATTAGTCCGTTGTAGTTTATGTTGTTTCCTGATACGTCAATTCCTGTATTTGTCATGTGATATACTATGTCGTAATTGCTGTTCCAAGTATTTGCCGCGCTTTGATTTGTTGTTGCTTGTGAGTTATTGTAGTATAGCCATATGCAGCTATTTGGACTTATTGTTGGTATGTTTACCCATATTAGTGAGTCTCCTGTGTTGTTCCATAGTTCTATTTCGTAGTTTAGTGATTGGTTTGTTTGACAATCTATCATTCTTATGTCTTGTCCATTTGCCATTGTTTTATTGTAGTTTATTATGGTTTGATTTAGATGCACAGCTATTGGGAAATTTGTTTGGTTATTTCCTGTGTAGTTCATACTTAGATTTATCCTTTCTTCCCATGCAGGATTCCACCAATCAGCGGTTGCATTGGATGTTAGTAATATTAGCATAATCGTAATTAAAACTATTTTAAAGAGTACACTTTCCGGTTTATTCTTTAATCTAGTCATGGTTTATTTTTTCTCCTATGCCGTATGTACTCAGGCTCAGATTTTTGATGCCTGTTTTTTTCACTATTTTTTCTTTAGAAATTCCTTTTTGAAGTAAGTTTACGATGCAGGTATTTCTTAGAATTTGTGCGTTTTGATTTGTTTCTTTCTTTATAATTTGAAAAATTCTTTTTTTGCTTATTTGTTCTGATTGTCTTGATGAGAATATGTATTTTGATTTTGTTTGTATTTTGTTCAGGTTTTTTTTTAGTTGTTTTGTTATTGTTATTATTCGTCCATTTATGTTTAGTTGGTTGTCAAATAAATCTGTTTTTTTTATGTTTGTTATTTCGTCTAGTGTGCAGCCTGTTTCTAGAATTGTTTGAATTATTGTTAGGTTTGTTTTATTTTTTGTTTTGTTTAGAATGTTTTCTATTTCACTTTCTGAAATGTATTTTTTTGTTCTTATTTGTTTTAAGCTAGATATTTTTTTGGTTTGTTTTAGATTTTTTTGTTTTAAGTGTATTATTTCTTGTCTTATTTGATTCGGTGTTTTTCCTGTTTGTTTTTTTATTATTTGTTGTATTCTTCTTTTGCTTAGGTTTGTTTTTTTTGCTATTTCTTCTGTTTTTTTCGCTTTTTCTAGTATTTCATATATTTGTTTTATTTCTGGTTTGTTTGTTTGTTGTTTTAAAGTTTGAACTAATTCGAGTATGTTTTTTTCATCATTTTCCACATAGCTATCGCTAGTATTAGTCAATTTCAGGCCTGTAAGCGCGTTTTTTGTAGTTTTTTACAAAAATTTGAGTTTACTTTTTGTTAAAAAAACGAAATAAGTATTTAAAGTTTTTTATTATTTATTTGCTATATTGTAAATAATTATTTATCACAACAATTATAAAACCTTGTTCATTCGTTCTTTATACAATGATGGGACAAGATAATTCAGGGATTAGCGCGATTTGGACAGAGAAATTTAGACCTAAGACTTTTGAAGAAGTTAAAGGTCAAAAAGAAATTGTTTCAAGGGTTAAAGCGTTTGTTAAAACTAATAATATGCCTCATCTTTTATTTTCTGGTCCTGCGGGAGTTGGTAAAACTACTCTTTCTTTAGTTATTGTCAGACAAATGTTTGGCGAAAATTGGAGAGAAAACTTCTTAGAATTAAATGCTAGTGATGAGCGTGGTATTGATGTTGTTCGTCAGAAAGTTAAAGATTTTGCTAGAACGAGAAGTATTGGGAATGTTCCTTTTAAAATAATTTATTTAGATGAAAGTGATGCTCTTACAAAAGAAGCTCAGCAGGCTCTTAGAAGAACTATGGAGAATTATACTCAAACAACTCGTTTTATTTTAAGTTGTAATTATTCTTCTAAAATTATTGATCCAATTCAATCTAGGTGTACTGTATTTAAGTTTAAGCCTTTAAGTAAGGATGAAATTTTTGAAATTGTTGATACTGTCGCTAAAGCTGAAAATTTAACAATTGATGATGAGGGTAAAGAAGCTTTATTTTATGTTTCTGGTGGAGATGTTAGAAGACTTGAAAATTTAATGCAATCAAGTGCAGCTATTCAAACTAATATTACTCAAAAGCTTATTTATGATGTTGCTAGTTTTGCTGAACCTAAAGAGATTAGGGATGTTTTAGAATATTGTGTTAAAGGTAATTTTGAAGATGCTAAAAAGAAACTTTTAGACACTATGTTAAAACAAGGGCTTTCTGGTATTGATATTATTAAACAAATTCAGCAAGAAGCATGGGGTATAGATTCTGATAATCAAATCAAGCTTGAAATGATTAAGCATTGTGGCGAGGCAGAATTTAGAATGATTGAAGGATCTGATGAATTTATACAATTAGAAGCTCTTTTAGCAAACTTTATTTTATTAAATTCTAAAAATTAATTTTCTTTGATTTTTAACATGATTTATATTTTTATATTAATTCTTTTTCTAAAACAATTGTATCATTTTTTTCTATAAAATTTATTTTTTTGTAATTATGTTTTTTATAAAATTCTATTGATTTATTGTCTTTAAATACTAATATTTTTAGTTTTGTACCTTTTAATTCTTTTATTTTATTTTCGACAAATAAAAGCATTTTTGAACCATATCCTTGTTTTTGAAATTCTTCTTTTACGTGTATGTCATTTAATGTGTATTTATTTTTGTTTTCTTCATTTTTTTCTTCTATGAATGTTGCATATCCGATTAGAATATTTTTGTTTGTTTGTTTGGTTTCTATTTCAAATAAATAAACATATCCCTTTTTTAGAATATTAAAGAATTGTTTTTTATTTGCGTTATCATTCCAGCCTCCAAAGTGTTTATCAAAGTAGGGTTTCATGTGTTTTTTGCAAAGAGGTAAAATGAATTCTTCATACTCTCCTTTTTTATATTCGCGTATTTTAATCAATTTATTTAAGAACATGTTTTTATTTAATAAAAAAAGAAAAAATTGAAGAATATTTATTCTTCTGGTGTGTAGACTATTTCTATTGGTTGTTCGATGAATTCGTTGTAATTATAGCTTAGTCTTATTTGGAATGTTTGTAGTCTATCTGTTCTTTGGTCTTCTGCGAATGTTGCTGTACATGTTACGTCTCTTGGTGTTCCGCCTGATAGTGTTACATATCCGTTTTCTTCTTTAGTTCCGCCTTGTAGTCCTGTACATTTTACTTCTGAGCCTTCTAATCCTAGTATTTCTGCATATACTTTGTTTTCATTAGTTGTGCTTGGTGAGCAATCTGTGTTTTCTTTGTATACTTTTCCTGTATCTACATTCGCTATTGTGAATGTAAATCTTGTTTTGTCTCTTCCTGCTCCTGTTTGACTTACTTTTGATATTTGTACTGGTGCTCCGCTGCTTGATACGTCTCTGTTTGAGTTTATTTCACATATGTCGTCATCTTCTTGTTTTAGCATATCTTCTTTTATGCATAGTTTTGTTGCAACGTTTGTTTCGTATAGGTAGCATATTTCTGCTCTGATTGGTAGATTTATGTTTCCTGGTTCTTTATTTTGATATTCTAGGTCTTCTACTATTGCTTCTATGTATGGTGGTTCTATTATTGTGCCGTCTGGTGTTCTTATTCTTTTTTCTATTTTTTCATCAGGGTTTATTTCAAGATCTGCTTTTGTTTTTCCAAATGCTTCTGGTAAAAATCCTTTTATTGTTACTTTTGCATCTTTTGTTTCTACATCTGATTCTCCTTTGTTTGATAATTGAACTACGATGTTAAAGTTTTGTTGTTCTCCATCTGCTGTTGTTGCTGGTGGTGCATCTGGTGCAAATTCCATTTTTATTCCTTCGCTTCCACCTATGTATGTGTTTGTTACTCCTGTTTCTGCATTGTTGTTATTGCATGCTGAGAATGATAGCATAACAATAAGCATTAGGACTAATATTATTTTTTTCATTTTATTTTACCTCCGAATTCAGCTTAATTTTCTGACTGTTAATTGATTTGTTTGTACTTCTTCGTATCCGTACCATAGTTCCATTTGTAGAGGTATTTGTGTTCCGCTTCCAACGTCTCCTCCTATTTCTGATGGTACTCTACATGTGAATCTTCCTGTTCCTGATTTTGGATCTAGTCTTACTTTTCTTGTATTGCATGTTATTTCTCTATATCCTACTCTTGCAGGTCCTATGTATACTACGTCATGATATGATGGTTTTACACTTCCTGGGAAATAGGGGCTGCATGCTTCTAGTCTTCCAACATCCCATACTTTTCCGTTTCCGGAATTTCTTATTTCAAAGTCGAGTATTAGTTCTTTTCCTGTGTTTGTTTGGTCTACATTTGTTACAGTTACTGGTGCTCCTTGTGTTCCTCCAAAGTTCATTTGTTCTGATACGCAAACTTTGTCTTCTGATGAGAATGGATCTGAGTCTATACATAGCATTGGACTTACGTATGTTGTGTATCCGTAGCATGATTTTAGTTGATATCTTATGTCAAAGAAATCTTGTCCTGCTGGCCATGTTCCTTCCATTTTTACTTTGAATTGTTTATAGTCTACATCTCCGCCTGGTGTGTCTTGATTATCTCCATTTAGGTTGTATCCTGCGCCACCCCATCTTTCTAAGTCTAGGTTTGATACTAAAAATGCTAATGCTCTTCCGTTATACATGAAGTTGAAGTATTCGTCGTCAACTCCTAGTTTGAAGTTCCATCCTGAGTCGTAATCTCTTCCTAGTTCAAAGTTTAATGCTTCAAGGCCTCCTAGATTCCATCCGAATGTTTCTGCTACTTGTTTAAAGTTTGTTCCTATGCTCCACCCACCTGGTCTATTGCCTCCTGTGAATCCACCGCAACTAAATAATCCGAACATATTGGTTAGGCTTGATGCGCCTCCTACTGTATCTAAATCAAAATAGCATGCGTCTAGTATGTTTGATATTGTTACTTCTCTTAAATTTCCGTTATCTTCTACTATGAATATGTCGCTCATTCCTTCTGCGAATCCTGTTAAGAATACTGCTCCTTTTGCTTCGCTTGCTCCATGATTTTCTACTCTTACACTTATATCTATTGCGTTTCCATCTGGATCTGCCACATCTTCTGATCTATAGTATAAATATCTTGGTGGTGTTTCTTCATACATCCATATTCCTTCTGTGCCTGTATAGTATCTGCAAGCGTCTCCAGCAGTACATCCTCTGTTTTCGCTTCCTATAAAATCACAGCCTGTTATTAGTATTAGTGCTATTATTAATAGAATGATTATTGTTTTATTGGGTTTCATAAGTGGAATTTAGGTTTTTTTGTATTTAAATGTTACTGTTTTGAGGGATATTATGAAACTCTCAGTGTTGCTTTGATGTTAATTTGTATTATTTGTATTTTGTATTGCAAAAATATATGCAAATATTGGTTTTTTGTTTTTGGTGGAGTCAATATTGGTATTTGAAAATACAAAAAGAATTGTTTCATATTATATTATTTGAATCTTGTATTTTTAATAATTTTTTTTGTATCCTAATTTATTTAAGAATATAGTTTGTTTTGTTTTTTATGGTAGTTGGTAGGGGTCTGTTCTTACGACTTCTGGTAATCTGTTTATTTGTATTGCTTTTTTGAATGTTTGTTGATAATTATAATATATTTCTACTGTTAGAGGTATTAAGTAATTTTGGTTTATGTATGTTATATCTTCTGGTTTTAGTGTGCATGTTAATTCTTTGTTTTTTCCTAGGTGTAATAGTTCAGGTAGACATTTTAATTCATAATTTCCTAATTTTGCTTTTACATATACTTGATTTAATCCTTGTGTTTCTTCATTTTCGCAGGCTTGTCCACCGAATGTTTTTAGTAAGTTTGTTATGCTTTGAGTATCTATTAAAGGAAATCCTTTTTGTTTATTTTCTATTGTTAGTTTTATTTGTGGTCGTATTGCAAAGTTATTTCCTTTTATGATTTCTGTTGTTGGATTTGTATTTCCAAATGCTATTTCGTTTATTACATTAAATGTTCCTAGATCTGTTTCTTTTATTGATTGTGGTAGCATTGCTACTTCCATTTTTGTTATGGCTATTGGTGCTCCTTGTCCACTTTTGTAGTTGTACATTTTTTGATTTTTACATATTGGTTGGTATTCTGAGTTTTGAAAATCTGTGTCTACGCATATTGTTTCTGTTAGTGTTGTTTTATATGGGTAGCATAGTGATGATGTTATTGTTGCAAAAAATGTTTGGTCTTGTCCTATGAGTCTTTGTATTTTATAAGCTGCTCCTTCTACGAATAAACTTTCTCCTATTGGATAATCTAGTGATTTTCCGTGTAGGTAGAATTTTTGTTGTATTTTTTCTTTTGGTTCTAAGTATGGTTCGTTGTGTTTTATTGTTATTGTTCCATATATGTCTGTTTCGTTTAGGCTTGTTGCTCCTTTATTTTTTACTTCGTATCCTAGTATTATTTCTTGATCTTCATATACTTCTTTTGGTGGCATATTATCCCAATATTTTATTGTTAATCCTTCAGTGCCTACATATTGATTTGGTAAATTTGCTTTTACATTTCCTCCGCAGCCACTCACTATGAGTAATATTAATAGTAAGATTGTTATTGTTATTTTTTTCATGAATTTGCCTCTAGTACATTAAATGATTGTGATCTTCTTATAAATTCATATTCGTAGTCTACGGATGCGAATACATATATTTCTGTTGGTGTTATAGGTCCTGTTAATAATTTGTTTACGTTTGCAGAATTTATTGTTGCTCGGCATACTTGTGGTAATTCGTGCAAATCATAATATTTTTGTGATGGGTAGTTATATTTGTATATTTTGTATCCTGTTTGTTGTCTTATTGTTTGGCCTAAGAATTCTCCTGTTGAACAGTCTAAGTCAAATTCTGGCGGAACTTCTATTCTTACTTCTTTAATTCTTTTTATTATTCCGTTTCTTGAGTTTGTATTCATTGATTCTGTTGAGAGTAAGAATCCTATTGTGTTTATTGAAGATGTTGGACTTTCTCTACTTACTAATACTGGGTTTTTGTGATTTTCTGAAGACATTTTCAAGGATAATGGTCCTTGTGTGTATTCTGCCCATGGCTTTATTGGTATGTTTAAGTATCCGTTTATATTGTCTCTTTGTGATTTTGATAGTGCTTGTATGTCTTCTCTTGATAATAATATGTATTGTACTGTTCCTTCTGTTGTGAAATTTAATGTTCCTACTAGTTTTGCTTGGTATCTTCCTGTTTTTAATAATTCACTGTCTACAACACATAATATTGTTTCTGAGGATATAACATCATCAAATCTTATAAGTGAGTTGATTGGTTTTCCTGCTATTTCTATTGTTCCTTGTAATTCTTGTTTTTGTTTGTATCCACTTATTCCAAGTTCTTCTATGTAGCATTTTGTGTCTATTAGTGTTTCTTTTTCAAGTTGTTTTGCTTCTATGTCTGCTATTAATTCTATTGTGTCTCCTTTGTAATATTTTGTTTTTTCTCCAAATGTTCTAAAGTCTTTTATGTATAGTCCTGAGTTTTCTTTTCCTTCTTCTACGCGGCCTTTATACCATACGCCTATCGAGTTTTCATAGACTCTATTTATGCTTTCGTTTATGCTCGAGCCTAGAGTATCTACTGTTCCTGTTATAAATTCCCAAAGAGTGTTTGTTGCTATTCCAATATCCATTCCTGTGGTTCCTAGTGCATCAAATTCTGCTATGCTCATTGTTGTGACAATTGATAAATTTATTATTGCGAATATTGCAAGAATAAGTATGTATCTTTTTCCAATTTTCATAAATATTGTTTGTTCTTTTGCAGGAACATCTCTTGTTATTGAGTTTAAATATAATAGCCATATTGGTATTGCAAATGCAAAAGCAGCAATTGTGTCTGCATATCTTGCTGAGTATGTGAACATTTTTGCAAATTCTCCCACAAGGGGTATTATGAATGTTGGTATTATTACTAGTGGCCAGAATTCTTTTATGCTATCTGTCCAGCTTTCATTTCTTAATACGAAATGCGCTCCTATTGCTAATGCTATGTATGCTACTACTCTGCTTACTATTGTGCCTGGACTTATTCTAAATGAAAATAATAACCAATCTAGAATGTGTACTAATATTGCTGTCATATATAATGCGTTTATTCCACCAAGGTGTGATGAGTCTATGTGGTGTTTGTCTCTTTTATTTGGTATGTTATTATTTTGTTGAACCATTTTATTGTTATTTTTTTGTTTTTTGTTTTCTTCTTTAATTTCGTTCTTTTTATTTTTTTCTTGTTTTTTTATTTTTGAAACTATTTTTTTTCTTTCTCTATATTCTTTTATTTTTGAATAAGTTTCAAATGCTGCTTTTTTTGTCGCGCTAATTTTTTCTCCAAGTTTCATGTTCATTTAAGATACGCTCTTTTTGGCATTTTTATTTTTAATAAATTTTTTATGCAGCAAATATTGTGATGCTATTATTTAGCTTTGTTTTTGGTTTATAGTTTAGAACTTTTTTTATCTTAGTAGTTTCACTACTAGTTCTGTTATTGTTGCGTCTTTTTCAGGTCTTATTTCTATTGAGTTTGATCCTGATTTTACGTATTCATCTATTAATCTGTCATATTTTTCTTCTAATGTATTTATTCCAAATTTTTTCCCATTTATCCATATGTTTAGTTCTTTTTTATCATTATTTGGAAATGTCATTTCGTATTTTATGTCGTACATTTCGCTTAATTGTTCGTCTTCGTCTGTTATTGTGTTTAAATTACAACTTGGTTTATCGCCGTCTTCGTCTTTATATCCGTATATGCAGTCATCGCATTCGTTTGCATCTATTTCTGCTTCGCATACTGATTCTAGTCCTTGTCTTGGTACGTCTTCGCACCAGTAATTTGGTCCATCTTCAAAGCAACAGTCTTTATCGTAGTATTTTGAACATCCTGTTGGGCAATAGTCATCATCATCATCTCCACAGTATCCTGTGTCTTCGTATTCGTCTACGCATCTGTCTGGTGCATCTCCTGATCTGTCTTCATATCCTGCTTCGCATCGATCGCAGTCTGCTACAAAACTTATGCATCTATCGTTAAAATTATTTGTATCTGTGTCGCACCAATAATTTGAGGATCTTTTGAAACAACAGTCTTTATCTTCATCTTCTGTGCATCCTGATGGGCATTGTCCGTCTATGTCGCCACATTGTTTTTCTTTAGTTTGTGTATCAAAGTATTTATCATTTAATTCAAAGTAATATATTGGGTATTCTGGTTCGCTGAATTTTAGTTGTAGTTCAGGTCTATCTGCTAGCAAAGTTCCTTTTTCTACATTGAATTCTAATTCGTTTATTCCTGATTTTACTTGTGTTTTGCTTATTGCGATGAAATTATGTGCATTACAATCTGGTATTCCTTTGAATATTCTTTGATTGTTTAGGATTATTTCCATATTTTGTATTTCGTATTCTTTACATACAGGTATGTATTTGAGTCTCGCAGTGTCTATTTGTTCGTAGTCTGCTTCTTTTATGCTGAATGTTTGTTCATTTTTTGAGTTTGTTACGTCTGTTACATCCGCTATTATTTTTACATCTGATAGTAAGTATTCGTTATATCTCCAAAATATTATTCCTGGGTTGTCTACTTCAAATGTTATTTCATTTATTCCTTTGAGTTGTTCTTTTTCTATATATATTGGTGGTGAATTTTTGTTTTTTAGTTCTCCTCTGTATATTGTTTCTCCATTTATTGCTACTTGGAGTGTTCCTTCTCCTTTTTCTGAATTAAAACTTAGTATTAGGTTTTCTGCTAAGTCGGAGTCTAGTTCAAATGTCATCGAATCTTTTATGTCTTGAAACGCTGAATTTTTTATATATACTACATTTTTTTGTTTTATTATTTGTGCTTGTGTGTTTGTTCCTATGTTTGCTGTTAGAAGGTTTATTGTTATTTCATCTTTATCTTGTTCATATACGTTTCCTACGTTTTCTCTTAGTAAATATTTTTGTAATGTGCCTGAACTCGTGTATGTTCCGTCATCGTTTCCGTTTGTATTATGCATTCCTGTTGGAACTCCTCCTTCTAGAATTGTTTGTCGGTCTCCAGGAGGTAAAAATAATAAGTATAAAATCATTAATACAACAACTACTATTATTGTGATGCCTGCATTTGAGCCAGTTTGTCCTTTTCTCACCATTTTATATAGAATTTTGTTCTTTCAGTATTTAAACGTTTTGCTTTAAATGGTTATTTATTTATAATATAGAAATTAATTATTAATAAAATTTTATTTTTTCTCAACTTTAAATATCTTGTATCCAGAATAATTATGATGTTTGCCTCATTCAGGTATTAACAGGTTTTTTGTCTAAACTCTGATTCATTCATTCTAATTTCACCAATATAATTTCGCCAATAATTTTATTTGAGTTAGATCTGTTAGCGTCTTGTATTCTAAACGTTTAGTTCCTGCGTCTCTTTGCAGGTATATGCCGCTATGCATTTTGTAAACAGGGTCTCCTGATTTATTATCAAAAAATGCGTGAAATAAATAGGTGTTGAAGTTTTTTGTTACAGGAGAAGTTACCAATGTCATGTTATTAAAATTGTAGAAGCCTAAATTAATTTGTCTTGTTCCAATATATTCTATATCTTCTGGCTTTATTATTAGTGTATAATAAGGGATGCTTTTCTTGAAAACTTTTCTGTGTTTAGTTATTGCTCTTTTCATTCCTATTTTATTTGTCCAGCCTAAATTGTTAACTACGTATAATCCATCTTCTTTTGTTAGATAGTCATAATTATATTTTTGAAAAAATTCTTTTTTATTTTTTTTAAATAATTGTTTGTCAATTATTATATTTTTTGTATCTTGATTTAATCTTATTTCTCCAAGAAAATCGTAGTATTTGTCCCCTATTAATTTTGCGGCTAATTTTTCTGCGAATGGGTCTGTTATTGTGTCTTGAAGTTTCATTTTATTGTTCGCTTATTTTTTTGATGTGGTAGATTGATTGTTTTCCTTGTTGGAGTCCTGAAAGTATATTTACTGTTTCTTTTGTTTGTATTTCAAAGAATCCATAGAGATTTCCTTTTTCGATTAATGTTTCTGGGTCATTTTCTATTGATGCTCTATGATAAAAAGGCATGATTATGTCGTCGTCTTCATCTATCTTGAAATATAATTGCATCAAAAATTCTTTTCCAATATTTCTATTGCTTTCCATGCTTTTATTTACAGGACCTATATATTTTTGTGAGAAGAAGGGATGGTTGAATATGTATACTTCGTGTCTTCCTTTTCCAGGCATTTCTATTTTTTCTATTTCGTTATTGCTAAATAAATCTGATTGTATTGTTTCGTATTCTAAATTTTTAAGATATTTTTTTGCGTTTGTTTTTGTGTTTTTCACACAGTTTTTTTCTGAATCTATAAAATCAACTCTTTGAGCTCCATTTAATCCAGTTATTATTCCTTGTAATCCAGTCCCGCTTCCCATATCTAGAACAGGTCTGTTTTCATATAGAGATTTGTGATAATAAAGCCATCTTGCTAATGTTATGGAGGTCATAACTTCAGGTCTTAGTATATCTTTATGCACTTCAAAGTCTTTTAAAATAAAGTCTTCTGTTATTTTTAGATCTATTTTATAATTTTCGTGCTGGTGTGCTTCTTTTTGTTTATCTATTTGTTTTTGTTGTTGTTCAGTTAGTGTCATTTTGTTTTCTCCTTATACGTTTTTGCTATATTTTCTAAAATATTGTTTATTCCTGATTTTGTTCCTGTTAAATAAATCTCCACTCAACCTATTTTTACATGCCCATATTTTAGTGTTTTTTTTCTAATGTTGCAGCATTATTAGACTTGGGAGTTATGATAAAATGATGGCTCTTTGAAACTAGGTTCGTGCCCAGTAAAATCATTCATTTCCTTATTAGTTCCCAGTTTTCGAGCTCTTTTTCTATTCCTTCGAAAATTATTTCTTTTTCAGAAATTTCTGAAACCATATCTAATGAATAATATTTTCTTTCATAGTTTTCTTTCATTTTCTATCAAGGTATTCGTTTGTTAAATCGATTATTTTTTGGTTGCTAAATGATGTTCCTACATTTCTACATCCAGCGACAAGACTTGACCCGCCCCAAGGATTTTCCATGTCTTCATTTTTGTTGTAGTGATTTACTAGTCCAGGTACATCAAAAGGAACGTATTTTGATGATCTTCCCACAGTTATGTTTCTTCTCCCTCCAGGCATATTTCCAACTATGCTTATGTATGCGTCCATTCCTTTTGAAAATAAATAATATCGTGCTTCATTTCCTCCTATTTCATCTATCATTACAAATTTTGGCGAGTTGTAGATTATTTTATGTCTTGTGTCTAGTGGTTTTTTCCCTCCTTGTCCTAATAGGAATTTGTTTATTCTTAGAGTCATTGCTTCTACGTTATCTCTTAGTATGTCTTCTGTTGCTTTATTTAGCTCTCCTGTTTGTCTAAGTTTTGTGTATGGTTCGAATATCCAGTTGTGTTGCGATACAAGTTTTTCGTCAAGATTCATAGGAAATGCACCGCCTGTTATATCGAGTTTATCTGTAAGATCTAAAAGTCGATTAAATTGCGCATTGCTTTGTATTCCTTCAAATCCTTTATGATTCATTAATTGATAAACTCCGAGCATTGTGTCTTGGTCTGTGTCGTTTATGTATATATTTGCTTTGGGTATTCCATCATTTTGAAAAAGTTTGAATAAGTTTCCTTTGATTGCAAAGTAAACTTGTTTTGCTGTGCTCATTAGTGCTTCTCTTGGAAGTTTGAGTCCGTGGTGATCAAAGTTTACGTGTTTGGATTTTTCATCAAAGTTTGGTCCTCCGGTTACAATTCCATCTAATGCTATTGAGTATTCTGGTGTTTCTTTGATGAACTGTTTCCAGGTCATTTCTTCTCTTGGTTTTATTATTAGTTTTATTTCAGTCATTTTTTATTCACTCTCTAGCGCGTTTGTTATTCTTTGTTCGAATTCTTTCTTTTCTTTCTCTAGGATTTTTTTGTAGTGTGTTTTTGCAGCTTCTTTTATTTTGTAGAAAGGAGTTTTGTTAATTTCGAAACTATATGCTTCTCCGAAGTCTATATGTGTCTTGTATTTGTTGTTAATTTCCCAGTATTTTTCAAAATCTTTCATCTTAAGGCAGCTTTTGAGTACATTCACAAAATCGTTGTCGTATATGTTTCTTGGTCCGTCGTGTTTCACTGTAGATTCTAGTTGGTTGAATTTTTCGTATTCTGATTTTATTGTATCTGCGTCTATGTTTGTTTTGTAGAGATCTACTATGTGGAATTTTTTTAGTTGTTCAGGAATTTTGTTTTCGAATTCTGGTTCTATTCCGAATTGTGCATATATTTTGAGGGATTCTAGTGTTTGATCTTTGTATTTTTTTGCTTTATTTGGGGTTATTCCTTTTAGATATATTTCTGCAAGATTAAATTCTTCTAGATATGCTGTGATAAGTGGTTCTGTTGTTGTTTTTGGATATGCATAGATTGAGTCCATAGTTATTCCTTTTTCTTTGAAATATTCTTCTTTTTTGTTAAGAAGTTCCATTCTTGTTTTTTCTACTTCTTCTTCTGTAAGTGTATTTCTTGTTTGGAAGGATTTATCGTTTTGAGTATTACATCCTGTTGTGTAAAGTATTGTTGTAAGTAGTATTGTTGTTAGTATTGCTTTTTTCATTTTTACATCTCAATATTTGTGTTTAACCATAGATTAAGTGTTTTTTTTGCTGAGTTGTATCTTAGGTCTATGGTTCCTGTCATTTCTTTTGTTATATCGAATTCTTTGTAGATGTTTCCGACTACTCCGTATTTTTCTTCTCCATTTTTTTTCTGATATGTGAGTCCTATTCCTATTTTCATAAGTCCTAGATTTTTACCTTGCATCACTGTAAATTCTTTATTATTTTCTGATATTTTTCCTTCTATGCGTGTTATGTCGTCTCCTTTATTTGTGTGGCTTGAAAGATAAGGGAATGAAAATGGTTGTATCATTAGTATTTGACTTACAAAATTCATTCCTTTCCAAGAATATGCATTTTTTGCAGGTTTACTCCATGCTGTTGTTGTTGAAAATGAAAATTCTTTTTTATTCGGCTCAAATTCAGTGCTTAGGTAGGTTCCTATTTTATCATTTATGTGTCCGTAGATTGATTTCCAGGTTCCATCATTGTTTCCTATGCTTATGTAATCTTTTTGTCCTATTTGTTTTGCAGTCATTATGAAAAATGCTTTTTGTCCATTTGATAGGATTGGCTCTGGACTAAAGAATACTGATTCAAGATGGTAATTATTTTCTTCGCTTATTTCTCCTCCTATGAATGTTTTTGGGAGTTTGTTGCTAAGTCCATGTCCTCCATGTATTTTTATTTTTGTATTTCCTATTTTTGTGTTTATTCCTGTGTGTAAGTATCCTGTTATTTCTTCTTCTATATCTCCGTTTGTTATTATGTTTACAAATAAATCTTTGTAAACTTTGTTTTTTCCAAAAATTATTACATCATTTTGTATTTTATTTTCTAAATTTGGATTTTGATCTATTGTAAGGTGATAGTTTCCAGATGTTACATTAAACCTGTTTAATTTCAATCCATTTTTTTGGGGTTCTTGTATTATGTTGTTGTAGTTTTGTATTTTTGTTTCTATTTGTTCTTGTTTTGTTTGTTTGTTTAGTAAAAAATCTTGTTCTGCTTGTATTCTTTTTGCTTCTAGTGCTGTCGTGTCGGGTTGTTGTGTTATTAAGGATAGTGTGTCTTTGATTGTTTGTAGCCAAATCATTTTATGTCTCTTGGTATTTTTGTTATTATATAGTGGTTATTACTACATATTAATATTTTATTCATATTAATAATATTATTAATATTAATTCGAAGAATTTAAATAGAACAAAATATGAATGATCTTATGAAAAGAAAAATAATCAAGCAAGGACTTGGAGGATATACGATATATCTTCCTAAGAAGTGGGTTGATAGGTTTAATCTTGATAAGGGTTCTGGTGTTGAAATAGAAGAAGCGGGAGATGATTTAATAATTTCCGCGGATGGAAAAAAGACATTATCAGAGACTAATTTGGGTTTAACGCATCTTTCTGAAAGTAGTATAAGGACTTTAATAACTAATGCTTATAGAAAAGGTTTTGATAAAATATTAGTTGATTTTTATTCGGAAAACCAATTTAAGATTCTTGCTGATATTGTGAATAAAAGATTGATAGGTTTTGATATTCAAAGAAATGAAAAAAATAGATGTATTATAGAATCTGTGACTGAACCAAATGCAGATCAATTTGATGATATTATGCTCAAATTTTTATTTAATATAAGATTACTTTTTGGATCTGTTAAAAAAAGAATTAATAAAGAAGATCAATTTGAAGATGTAGAACTTATTGAAGAAAGAATAATGAAATATGATAATTTCTGCAAAAGAATAATATCAAAAAAAAGTATAAGAAATAAAAATTCTGAATTGTTATGGACTTTTCTAACCTTGCTTAATCATGGTCAAAGAGAAATATATCATTTGAATAAAATACTTAAAGATGGCTCTCTTGATAAACAGAATGGTGAATTATTTAAGAGTTCATCAGAAATTTTCGAACTAATATTTTTATGCTATACAAAAAAAGATATTAAATTAATCGGTAAGATTCATGATCTAGAAAAGAAAATTATTTATGATCTTGGGTATGGAATTTTATCAGGAAATAATTCTTCACCTATAACATATCATTTACTTATTTCAATAAGAGAATTTTATCAAGCGAATAGTCCTTTAACAGGTTTACTTGTTTAAGTCCAGTGCTTCTTGACCTAACTTGGTAACTGTTTTGAAATAATTTGTGTCTATGTCATTAAAGTCCCAACATCCAAATCTGTATCCATTTGCATATGTAGTATCTTTGTATATTAAGGGAACGAAATCAAAACCTGTTATTTTTTGATTATTTTTATCTTGGTATAGTATTTTTAGAATGCCTTCTTGATTTTTTTGTCCATCAGGTATTTTTATATATCCACTTTTCGAGTTATATATGTTGCCTTCATTAGTCCATAGTTCTTTGAAATCAGTACCTGTTAAGCTAATGATGTAATTAATGTCTTTACTTAGTTCATCAACATAATCATTGAGTCTAGTAAATGGACCAAACGAAATATATTCGGTATATGAACCTATGTAAAGGTTATTTACTGTAACATTAAATTTTGGATCTCCTACGATTATAGGTATTTTTTTCCTAAGCAATACACGTCCTGAGCTTTGAAGATTTATTTTATTCATCGCATCTTTTGAATTGCGTTTGTTTATTTTTGGATTTGGACTGTAGACTTCTATAATCATTTTTGATATTCCTTCATGTATATCTTCAGGAAGTTTCATATTGATATCTCCGTATGGATATCCATACATATCGTCCGGACAATAAGCTTTATCGGGATCGTCAACATAAAAGTTAAATTCATTAGAAATTTCGTATCCTTCTATGTATGCTTTTGCAGGAAGCCATAAAGAATTATAGTTTTCTTTTGAGAATGGTTTTCCGTTTGCTTCTATGTATGCATGAATTGTTTCTCCTGGTTTAGCGACGAGGAATTTATCTCCCGGATATTTGCTGTAGTTTTTTCCTCCATTAAATACACTAGAACTTATTTTTATGTCAAACAAGCTGTTGTTTATTGTTAGATCTGCACCGTTCCATGCTGTGTTGACCGGATATTTTTTGGCTTCTAGGATTTCTTTGTTTAGTTGTTGATATGTTTGCAATCCTATGCCTGATCCTCCTGTTAATATTAAAGAGCTTATGATTATTGTGTTTTTATGTTTTTTAACTTTTTGGACAAAACTTTTTTTAGATTTTATTTTTTCAAATTCATTTACAACTTCATTTATGCTTTCAAATCTTTCATTTTCATAAGGAGTTCTTAATCTGTATAATAGTTCTCTATATTTTTTTGGTTCTCCTTTAATTTCTTTTAACGAGTTCCATAGTTGTTTTGAGAATTTTTCTTTGTCTAGTTTACCTTTTTCGTTTAGCATTGACTCTCCTGTAGGGATGTATATTCCAATTTCTTTATCTGGATCAAACTCGAAATCATAATCTCCTAAAAGCATGTCTGTTCCTTCTGTTCCGAAAGCGTATAATTCTGATTGTATGTTATATGTTGATTGGCGTTCTGAAAATATTCCTGAACTTATTGGATCTAAGATGAAATGTCCTCCTGATGTTGGCATTATTTTGTATTTGTTGTTGTTTATTGTTCCTGCGTTTGCCCAATCTGTTAACCATATATCTATTGAACCGTTTTTTCTAAATAAAATATTTGATGCTTTCGGATCTCTGTGCAAGATTCCAAATTTATTCATATAATATTTTCCAGATCTTAGTATTTTTTCGAATGTTTGTTCAAAGTCTTTAATGTCAAAAGGTCCGTTATCTATTATTTGTTGGTCTAATGTTTTGTATTTTTTTCTGAACTTTTCTATGGACATAGAAATTATTTTATTGTCTTCAGTGCCTTCATAATAATCTATCATGGGATTTATATGAAATAGTTCCGGCTCATCTATTTTTCCAAGTTTTAGTGCTTCGTTATTAGTTGTGCATCCTCTTGATATGTGTCTTGTTTGTCTTGGTCCTATTGGTGTTCCATCTGTTTTTACAATTCTTTCTTCGTCATTAGGGCCCCATATTATTCTAAAATTTATTCTTGGTCCGTCTGATGGATTATATACTACGCTTCTATATTGTGGTGAAAGTGTTTTTTCTACTGTTTCTTGTCTTTTTCTTACTTCGTCCATGTTTCTTGATATTTTTTTTATTCTTGATTCTCTGTTTCTTTTATTAGGGTGGTTATTGTCCAGAAGGAAATTTCCAATAGTTGTGTTTTTTAGATTTAACATTTTAGTTCTCCTCCAAACTTGTTTTGGAAGGATCAGATACTTTGTTTCTGTTTTCCTCCTCTATTTCTTCTACTTCTTCTATGATGTCTATTTTTAGTTGAACTATTGTTTTTGGTTTGAGTTTTTTTTCAAGAATTCTAGGTATTACTATTATGGATTGGTTTCCATGCTTGGCTATTTTTTTTGTTAGGCTAAATGAGTTTGTTTTTTCCATTTTTTATGTATATTCTATGTATAAATTTCAACATTTATATATTTTACTACTAATAAATAGTGATGTAATTAATTGCAATATAGAAAATAAATATGTTCCAAAAAAGTAATATAAACATTTATAAATATGTAAGAATATCTTACTTATTATGTTAATAACGAAACTTAGTTCAAAAGGTCAAATTGTGATTCCAAAAGAAGCAAGAAAAGATCTTAATTCTGGAACTGCTTTTTCTGTTATGCGAAAAAAAGATATGATTGTACTAAAAAAAGTAGAAGGTTATACAAAACAAGAACTCAAAGAAATGGAAGAACTTGATAAAATTTGGGAAGATATTCGTGCCGGAAAGTATTCGGAATTCGACTCTAAAGACTTTTTAAAAGAAATGAACTCTTGGTGATATGAAAACTATTGCGGGGGAAGCATTCAAAAAAAGTACAAAAAGATTAGATCCATTTTTAAAAATTAAGGTGAATAAACAAGTTCAAAAAATATCTCAAAATCCTTATATCGGAAAGCCATTAAGATATAAGCATAACGAAAGAAGTTTGTATGTAAAGCCTTTTAGATTAATTTATTCTTATGATGAAGAAAAAGATATTTTGTATCTTTTAAAATTTGAACATAGAAAAAATGTTTATGATTTTATTCTTTCAATTTTTTGTTATGTTCCAGAGAACTTCAAAGTATGATTTGAATGTGGTTGCTGTTGCTTTATCATATATTAGTGTGCAGCTCATTGGTTCTGTGTTTCTTTATGCATCTTTTCTTTTATTATATTTTGTTAGTGTTATTCATTCTAATTGTTTTATCTTTAGTGAAAGTGTTTTTTTTAGTTTTGTTTTTTTTACAACTTGTTTATTGTGTTTTTTTACCTAGGTTTGCTAGTTTTTTTCTTAGAAAATATTTTGATAAAGAAATTAATCAGTTTTCGTTTAAACTTTCTGTTTTTTTGAATGTGTTGTTTGTGTTGTTTTATATTGGTTCTATTTTTATTATTGCGCGTTAGCGAATGGGGTTTAATACCCCGACCTGCACAGAAACTGTGGTTTCTGGCATGCCAAAAACTATTGTTTTTGTGCATTTAGGTCGATAGTGCGCAATTTGAAAATCCCGTCTAGGCGACTGAGTCGTAATACTCCGTCCTTTAGGGCGGAGATAGATTCGGAGCAGGGATTTTCATTATTGCATTATTGCTCTTTTGATTTGTTCTGTTCGTTCATCTAATGTTTTTTTATAGATGTTGTTTATTTTTTTTGCAATTTTTTCTTTTGTTGAATTATAAATTTCTTGTATGATTGGTGTTTGCGAGTTCGCTCTAAAATAAGAAGTATTTTCATTTTCGGTATTTAGGTTTACACCGATTGAAAATTCTTTATCATTCATCCAAAATGAGTTATTATTTTCGTTTCCGTATATGTCTCTATCAATTGAGATATTTACTTCGTCTGAATTATTAAAGTCTATTTTATTATCGTTATTTGTGTCTTTAATTTGTGCTTTATAATTATTTTCAAGAGTAAGTACGAGTGTTGTCAAATTATTTTCTGAATCAAATATGTATGTTTTATTGATTATTTTATTAAGTTTATTTAGATACAAGTCGAGTTCTTTGTTTACTGCGTCTTTAAATGATTTTTTAACTTCTGCAAATTTTGTTTTTGCATCTGCTTTTTTTTCTTCTAGTTCTTTTGTTGTTATTAAACCATTTTCTACTGTCGCTTCTAAGTTGTACGCGTTTATTTCAGATTTATTAATTAGTATTTTGTTTTTATATATTATAATTGAGTTTGTTTCAGATCCTTCAAATTTTTCTAATAGGGAATCTTTTGTGTAGCTACTTGTGCTATCGGTGAAATTTCCTTCTGCATCTATTTGACTCCATGTTTCTTCTGTTTTATCTGTAAGAAGTGTTAATTCAAATCTTGTAGTTTCATTTTCTTTGAGATTGTAATAGGCATCCATTAAGCCTATTTCTTTCAGAGTTATTTCTCCTAGATCTGTATTTATTATCTGATCAAATTCAAGCATTTTATATTTTGGTTCTTTTTTGATTTCTGGTTGTATTTGTAGTTCTTTTTTTGGCGTTTGGGTGTTTTCAGGTCTAATTGTTATTGGTTGGTCATTGTTTTTGCAGGAATATAATAGTGTTGTTAGTGTTATTGCGCTTATTGTTAATATGTTTTTTATTGAATTCATTTTATTTAAGAAACCAAAACCAATATATAAATATTTTGTTACTGCGAAGTAAACACTCCATTTTTTTGCATAAATTTATTAATTATCTTTTCTTTCTAATAAAAAATCTAGCCAAATATTTGTATCTATAAAATATTGCGCCATCCAATTTGATAAACTTATTTTTTTAATAAGAGTTCAGAAGTTAATCTCAGATGTTTTTTGAAGTTTATGGTAGCCAGCTTTTTTCATTCTTCATTTTTTCTGGTAGGTAGTCTGATATTACAAAATTTAATCCATGCTTTGCGAGTGCTTGTTGTTCTGCTCTGACTTTTCCTTGTATCATTTCTTTTAGTGCGTTTTGCCATTCTTTGTGGTCTTTTACGAATGGATCATTTTTGATTGCGTCTTTTGCTCTTTTTATGTCTACTTCTTTTAATGGGTGTGTTGGTAGTTTGTAGTCTTTTATGTCTTGTGGGGTTATTCCTATGAAGTGTGCGTGTGGTACGCAAAAGTATTCGTTTATGTGTGCTGCGTTTCCTGATCCTACTTTTAGTGTTCTGTATATATTCATCATTCCGTATGGATCTCCGTCTGTGAATACGTAGCAAGGAATTTTTGTTTCATCTGTTAGTTTTCTTATGAATCTTCGACAGCTTCTGCTTGGTACTCCGCTCATTGATATTATTATGCAGTTTGCGCTTTTCCAGTATTGGTGTTTATTTAATCGTTCAAACATACCTTGTGTTTCTATTGCTAGTACAAATTTTGCTTTTGTTTCAAATTTTAAATGTTCTACGTCACTTGGTATTGAATAACTTCCTGATCCAAATTTTGTGCAGTCTATTTTTATTTCTTTTTTTGTTGTGGAGTCTTTGTCTATTACTGTTAGTGCGCCTGCTAGGCTTCCGCCGTGTTCGTCTGCTATGAATCCTAGTTGTTCTCTGTTGCATGAGAATGTTGCTTCGATGTCGTCCATTACTGCGTCGCTTTCTGGTTGTTCTTTGAATCTGGCTTCTCCCCAGTTTTTGCTTACGTAGTATGCTTCTCTTTTTGTTGCGATGTCTTCTGAGTTTATTAGTTCTTTTGATAGTGACATCATTTTTAGTGTTTGTGCGAATGTTTTTACTGTGTTTGCGGTTAGTGTTCTTTTTTTCATCATTCCTTTTAGTTCAAAATATCCGTCTTTTTTGTTGTATATTACGTTGTTTAGGGATCTTACTGGTGATTCCATTTCTGCTTTTTCTTTTAGTTTGATGTTTGTGAATAGTTTTTTTGCGGTTTGTTTTATTTTTTCTAGTGTTTTAGTCATTTTTCTTCACCGTTTTCTTCTTGATCGTCTTCTTCGTCTTCTTCATCTTTTTCTCTTCCTATTTTTGCGAAGTCTTCATCGTATTCTTCGTTTTTTGTTGGGTCAAAGTCTAGTGAGTCTACTTTTCCTCTTTGTTGTTCTAGTAGTTCTGTTAGGTTTTCTTTTATTATTTCTTCTTCGGTAGCAGAGCATTCTGTTAAGTCTCTTAGTGCTTCTGCGATGTGTGGTATGTATGTTTCTATGTATGATCTTTTTTTGAGTTCGTCTTTGACTCTTTTCTTTTTCTTTACGTATTTTGCTAGGTTTCTTCCTGCTTCTTGTATTGCTAGTTTCATTTCTTTTATGATTTCTGGGTAATGCGCTATTGCTTCTTTTGCTTCGCTTGTGAATGGCACCCATACTGATGCTATGTGTATTACTACTGTTATTGGTCCTGTTGGCATGTTGCTTCCTGTTTGGTTTATTCCGTAGCTTTTCCAGTTTGTTTGTGTTATGCTTTCTTGTGTTGCGCATGCTCCTTGTTGGTATAGTAGTGGTACTCTGTTTGCGAATCTCATTACGTTTATTGCTTTGTCTGATGGTTGGTCTCCGCCGTATGCTATTGCTACTTCGATGGCAAATGGGTTTCCTCTATATACTGCGGGTGGTCTTGATACTGATGTGTAGAATTCTGCGTTGATTTCTTTTTTTATTCCTTTTTCTAGCATTTCTTCGCCTAAGGGTACTATGCAGTCTGTTGGTGGCATCATTAGTTTTGTTTTTTTGATTCCTTCCATTAGTTGTTCTGCCATGTCTCTTGAGATGTTTTTTGTTTTTGTTTTGCTTAGGAGTTTTGAGTTTTCTAGTATTTCTTCTGCTGCTTTATCTCCTACTCTTGAGAAGTCTTCTTTTAGGAATTGTTTTATTGTTTTTGCTTCTGTTACATTTAGCATTTTTATGAGCATTCCTAGTTCTACTCCGTATGGGTGTGGTTTGATTTCTTGCGCTTGTTTTGGTTTTTGCTCTGTTGCTCGAACAAGCATTAGTTGTTCGCCTTTTGGCGGTTGATATATTAGTGTTACGTGCGGGTTTATTACTGCGGTTTCTCTTATGTATTCGTCTACTGATTGGTTTCCTTTATTGTAGCTTGCTTCTAAATCTATTTCTATTCTCGTTCCGTGGTCTTTGTACCATTCTTTCATGTCGTCTTTTACTATGTCGGGTTTGTTTGTTGCTGTATCTATTTTTAGTTCGTAGTAGTGTGCTGGTTCGTCTTTGTGGATTTTTGATATTATTTTTGCTGGTTTTCCTGTTGTTAGTTGTGCGTACATTACTGCTGCAGAAATTCCTATTCCTTGTTGTCCTCTTTGCATTTTTAGTTTATGAAATTTTGATCCGTATAGTAGTTTTGCAAATATTTTTGGTATTTGCGCTTTTATTATTCCTGGTCCATTATCTTCTATTATTACTCTGTATTTGTCATTTCCTACTTCGTGTATTTCTACTATTATTTCTGGTAGTATGTCTGCTTCTTCGCATGCGTCAAGGGAGTTGTCTACTGCTTCTTTTATTGTTGTTAGTAGTGCTTTTCTTTTATTGTCAAAACCTAGTAGGTGTCTGTTTTTTTCAAAGAATTCGGCAATGGAAATTTCTCTTTGGCTTTTTGCCATTTCGTGTGCTTTTGAATCACTTGAATTGGTTGGAATTTCTTTTTTATTAGGTTCGTTTTGTTTAACGGGTTCTTTTATGGGTTCTTTTATTGTACTTTCTTGTGTTTGATTTTGCGTTTTTTCATCATAATCTTGTAAGTTTGTATCTGCCATGTTAATTTATTCTTTTAGGTTTATTTATATTTGTTTTGGTGTTACTTTTAATAGATAGTATTTTATATTTGAACTTCTTTTTTTAAGATTAGGGGATTATGTTGGGTTTGAAATCGTTTATTTTTAAAAATAAATTTGCTTTTGGGTTTTTTCTAATTTATACTCTTTTTTTTATCTTACTAATTGTTTCTAATGGTTTAAAAAATGATTGGAGTTGTTCCGAGGGTTTTCTTTGGGAAGGCGGTTCTTCTTTTTCTGCTTGCATTTATCATCCTTTGATTTTTTATGTTCTTTGTAGTCCTGTTGTACTGATTTTTGGTTTTTTGATTGATATTATTATTTATTTTGTTAAGAAAAAGAAAAAGTCTAATTAATTTTTTTTTATTGGTTTTGCGGTTTTATATAGTGCATTGTATGCTTTTTTCATGAAGTTTATGAATGCTTTATCTTTGATTAATAGGGTTGTGTTTGATTTTATTAATCCTAAAAGAAGTGCGTTATCGTTTAAAGACATTATTACGCCTTCGTTTTCTATTTGTTTTGCGTTTACTTTTGTTTCTTTTAGAAATTTGTCTGCGTTCTTCTTTGTTTCTTCATCATATCTTATTAGTGATTTTTCATCTAGTCCTTTTTTTATATGTGTTTTTGTTTTTCTTATAAATTCAGGTCTTGTATCTGCCATGTATCGTACTGCATAGTTGAATGTTTTTGCACTTGGTATTTCTTTCATCAATAAATGAAAATTCTTTTTACCGGTCGCTATTAATACAGGTTCTGTTTCTTTTTCTTCATATATTTGTTTAAGTTCTACGAGTTTTTTTTCTGTTATTTCTATTTTTTTCTTTTTTTCTTCTATTAGTTTTATAAGATTTTCTGGATTTGTAGCAGTGAATCTTTTTGTCTTATCTGGAAATACTTTTACAAGCCCTTTGTGTTCTAATGAATCAAGAACATCATATATTCTGCTATGAGGCACTCCAGAGTCTTTGCTTATTCTTGATGCAGTTGTTGTTCCTAGTTTTACTAGTGATTGATATGCTGTGGATTCATATTTGTTAAGTCCTGCTTCTTCTAATTCTAAAAGTTCTATTTGTGTCATTACAGTCACTGTGGTGGTGGCTAAAATATAAATGTTTCTACAGAACTACTAAATAGTAACAAAAAGGTGAGTTTATGAAAACTAAAAAAATAATTAACTATTTGAAAAATAATTTGAACAAAGAGAACATAGGTTCTATGTTTTTAGCAGGTTCGCAACCTGAATATTTAGATATGAAAAAAGATATAGATGTTTTTTTTATTATGAAAAGAGGTCGAGAAAATGAATTTCTTGATGATCTCACATCTAGGTCAGAAACCCTTGTAAGTTCATCAAAGGATATGACTTATAGTTTTTTTAGAGGGCCATTAAAGTTTTCAGATAAGGGGTTAGTTCATTATATAATTTATTCAGAAAAACCTCTTAAGCATGAAAAGAGTTCTGATGCTTTTGTGAATGAAGCAAAACAAGTTTTGAAATGTGCAGGAGTAAAAAACACCTTAATTTTTGGAAGAACTCCAAGTGATTATCTAATTGACGTCGATCTTAACGATAGAAATGTTTTAAGAAAAGAATCTGATAAATTCAGAACTAAATATGAGAGTTTTTTAGAAAATAATTTCATCGAATTTGGTGAATGGGTTAAAAATTCAGGAGCTTGGAGCTTTGAAAGATCTAGAATATATCCTGATAATTTTCAGAAGCGTTATTTAAAAAAATATTTCTTGAAGAATATGTAGGAAAAAATAAGAAACCTTTAAAAACATCTTTGTTAATATTTATTTAAAAAGAGGAATTATATGGTTGATGATAGGCTTCTAAAATATGTGAAGGATCAAAAGAATAAAGGGGTTCATCCTGGAAATCTTAAGTATAGGTTACGGGAGGCTGGTTGGTCTGATAAAGAGGTTGATGAGCTTGTTAATAGTGTTTATTCTGCAAGAAAAATGGTTTATGTAGCTTTTGCTTTTATAATTTTATTAGTTGCGTTTCTTGCTATTCTTATTGTTTTATTGTTAAAAAATCCAACTACTGTTGTTATTAAGGATAATTCTAGTAGTTATAATGAATCTACAATTATTTCTTGTAAAAATATTCTTGGTATGGATTTAGATAAAGATGCTTGTTATAGGGTTGAAGTTGAAAATGGTTTTGATTGTAGGCTTTTGAATAATCCTTTTGAAAGAACTTTTTGTTTTAGGGCTTTGGAAGTTTTTGTTTTAAATAGTCAATAAAATTTAATTGTTAATAATTTAGATTTATTTTCTCTTGTTTTTTACCAGCTTTTGATTTGTTGTTCTTTCATCTTTTTTCTGTTTTTTTCTAGCCATTTGTATACGTTTGCATGTGGGCTTCCTGCTATTAGTGATTCGATCGCTTTTTTTGCTGACATTACACCTTGGCTTTCGCCTATTATGCTAATTGTTTTTCCATAGATTACGATGAATGTTTCTGTTAGGGTTTCTATTGTTGATCTTGATTTTCCTCCAGAGCCTATTATTCGTCCCTTTACTCTTGGTATATGATCTTTGTTTTTTAAGTAGTCTAGCATAGGCATGACTTCTAGAACGTAATCTTGTTTTAGTAATAGTCTTGCTATTTCTGGATTAAATCCTCTACCTATTGCTCTTATTACTTCTTTTAGTGCGAACATATTTATGGAGTCTTCGCCTTTGATTGTTACGTCGCCTTCTTTGCTGTCTATGTCTAGGTATGTTTTGGAGTATTCTTCTAATTCTTTTTTTGTTTCTCCGTTTGTTCCTATAAGTACTGCGATTCTTTCTTTTGGAATTTTTAGTTCGTATTTGAAGTCCATTTTTATTAGTAATCTTCTTTGTTTTTTAAAGCTTGTCAGAAGCTAGCTCATCATATTTTTTTAGTAGCTTCTCTGTTATTTTGTTTAAATCTAGTTTTAATGTTCTTTTAAAGCAGTTTAGAGCGTTTTTTATGTCTCTTTCTAGCATTTCTCTTGCGCCATTTGTGCCTATAGGTGTTGCTTGGCTAAAATCTATGAATATTGGTTCTTCATTTAGGTTTAAAATGTTAAAATCTGATAAATCTCCGTGTACTAGTTCTGCTTTTAGTAGTAGTTCTATGTTTTTTATTATTTTTTTTGCAAATTCATCTGGGTTTTCTGGCGGTAAATTTTTTAGTTGTTGTGCTGGTTCTTCTTCTCCTATCATTTCCATTAGTAGTATGTTGTCTCTAAATAATATTGGTTTTGGTACTTTGATTTTTTCTCTTGCGATCATTAGGTTTCTGTATTCTCTTTGTACCCAGCTAAATATTATTTTTCGTTTTTGATTTTCTAGTCCTATGAATCGTGGGTCTACGCTGATGTATGAGTGCATTTTGTTAAAATTGCAGTTTTCTAATCTGTATATTTTTACGATTACAGGAACATTTTCTTTGTTGTGTGCTATGAATATGTTTGCTTCTTTTCCAAGCGCTATTGGTTGTTCTAAATCGCCTATGTGTCCTTGGCTTGTTAGTTCAAAGAGTTTTCTTGTTGTAAACTGGTCAAATACATTTTTGTATATTTTCCATTCTTCTCTTGATTTTCTTGATTTTCTAACCACATCTTAAAGAAAGCATTTTCATTTATAAATGATTTGAATTATTGGTTCTAGCCGGAATAACGCTTTTGTGTATACTGGCGCCCATTGAGGTACATGCAGTCTCGAAGAGAATGCATAGGTTGTGCCGTGTTCCAGTATACAAATTTATTCTTTTCCGGCCAGAGCCGAATTATTTAAATGAAAGATTTTATAAATGAATCTGTAGTCTTGTTACTTATTAAGTACAAATGGTCCAAGAAAAAGCATATGCTGATATGTGATGACCTAAATATCAATTGACTTTTTCTTACTAACTTAAAAAACTAAAAAACAGGAGATTTAAATGAATGAATTTGAAAAATTAAATATAATAGAACCAGTGCTAAAAGTAATATCTGAAGAAGGTTTTACTGAACCTACAGAGATTCAAAAGAAAACTATTCCTTTGATTCAAGAAGGTAAAGATGTTATTGCGGGTAGTGCAACAGGTTCTGGAAAAACACTTGCATTTGCGTGTGGTGTTATTGAGTATGTTGAAAAGAAAAGTGTGGTTCAATCACTTATTCTTGTTCCAACTAGAGAGTTAGCTGAGCAAGTTAGTGATGCTATCAAGAAATTTTCTAAACATAAAAAATTGAAAGTTGTTTCTGTTTATGGCGGTGTTTCTATTAATCCTCAAATTGAAAATCTTAGAAGGGCTGATGTTGTTGTTGGTACCCCTGGTAGGATAATGGATCATATGGAAAGGGAGACTATTGATTTTTCTGAAACTCATTTTGTTGTTTTAGATGAAGCAGATACTATGCTTGATATGGGTTTCATTGATGATGTTAGAAGAATAGTTTCTGTTTGTCCTAAACAAAGACAAACTTTATTGTTTTCTGCAACTATCACGCCTGAAATTAGAAGAGTTTCTAAATGGTTCTTAAAAGATCCTGTTGATGTAGCTGTTAAGAATCAAGTTGATCCTACAAAATTAAAACAAGTTTATTATGATGTGAGACCTAATCAAAAGTTATCTTTATTGATTTCTTTAATTAAGAATGAAAAACCTGGTCTTGTCATGGTTTTTTGTAATAGTAGGGATAATGTTGATTTTGTTACTAAGAATTTGAATGCTCAAAATATTAGGGCTAAAGCAATTCATGGTGGTTTTTCGCAAGATAGAAGAAGCAAGGTTTTACAAGATTTTCATAAATCGGAAGTTTCTGTTATGGTTTGTACTGATGTTGCAGCTAGAGGATTAGATATTCCTAGTGTTTCGCATGTTTATAATTTTGATGTGCCTAAGGATCCAAAGCAATATGTACATAGAATTGGTAGAACTGCGAGAGCTGGAAAAGAAGGTATTGCTATAACTATTCTTTCTCAGAATGATCATCAGAATTTTGGAAGATTAAATCAATCTTTTACTTTAGATATTAAAAAGCAAGAGATTCCAAAAGAGTTGCCTAATGTTCAAATTGTTCAGTCTAGAGGAGATTCAAATAATTCTGGAGATAGAAGAGGCAATTATAGGAGTGGTGGAAACGGTGGAAAACGTGGAGGCTCTGGTGGCGGTAGGCCTCCTAGTAGATATGGTGGTAGATCGTCTGGTGGTTCTGCAGGTGGCAGGTCTTCAGGTAGATCGTCTGGTAATTCTAATAGATTAAATGATGATTCTAATTCTTCTAAAAGAAGTAATTATAGTAGGGGAAATCAAGAGGGTTCAGGAGATAGAAGAGGAGGATCTGGTAATAGGTCTTCTGGCGGTTCTTCTGGCGGTAGGTCTGGTGGAAGTTCTGGTAATAGGTCTTCTGGTGGTTTTGCAGGTGGTAGATCTTCTGGTAATAGGTCTTCTGGCGGAGCACCAAGAGGAAACAGAAGAAGATAATTTTATAATTAGTTCTTATTATTTTTCATTATTTTAATTTTTTATCTTTAATTTTGAATTTTTTTATTTTTTTATCAATAAATTTATTAATGTTCTTTAGTTTTTTATTGTTATGACATTAAATATTGATGATATGGCTTCGTTTTGTAAGAGAAAAGGATTTATTTATCCTAGTGCTGAAATTTATGGTGGTTTAGCTGGTTTTTTTGATTATGGTCCTTATGGTGTGGAACTTAAGAAAAATATTATTAATGAATGGTGGAAATTCATGGTTAATTCTAGATCAGATGTTGTTGGTATGGATGGATCTATTATTTCTCCGGAATCTGTTTGGCAAGCATCAGGTCATTTAGAGAATTTTTCTGATTTAATGCTAGTTTCAGAAGATGGTTCTTTTGAAGTTAGGGCAGATGTTTTTTTAGAGGAAAAACTTGGTAAGAGTTTTGATGGTGTGTCTGCTGATGAAGTTAACAATTTAATAAAAGATAATAATTTGACAGGACCTAATGGTAAGAAGTTTAAAACATGTGAATCTTTTAATTTGATGTTTCCTCTTAGTATTGGTGCAAAAAAAGTTAAAGGTTATCTTAGAGGGGAAACTACTCAAATGATTTATTTGGATTATAAATTAATTCAGCAAAATGCGCGAATGAAAGTTCCGTTTGGTATTGCTCAAATAGGTAAGGCGTTTAGAAATGAGATTAGTCCAAGAAATTTTTTGTTTAGATGTAGAGAATTTGAACAAATGGAAATGCAATTTTTTATTGATCCTAAAGATAGAGAAACGTGGTTTAAATATTGGCAGGAGCAAAGAACAAATTTTTATTTAAATTTAGGTGTTAAAAGAGAACACCTTAGATATAGAGCTCATGAAAAAGGCGAATTGGCTCATTATGCGAAAAGAGCTGAGGATATAGAATATAAGTTTCCCTTTGGATGGAAGGAAATTGAAGGAATTCATGATAGAGGTGATTGGGATTTATCTACTCATTCAAAACATAGTAAACAAAAACTTGATTATTTTGATGAAGAAAAAAAGGAAAGTTTTGTGCCGCATATAATTGAAACTTCAGCTGGTCTTGATAGAACTTTATTATTGCTTTTGTATGAAGCATATGAAGATGATAAAGAAAGAGGAAATATTGTTTTACGTTTACATCCTAAACTTGCGCCTATTAAAGTTGCGGTTTTACCTTTAGTTAAAAAAGGCGGTTTAAAAGAAAAAGCTCAAGAATTATTTGATTCTTTGAAACTAGATTTTGTTGCTTTTTATGATGAATCTGGTAGTATTGGTAGACGTTATGCGAGAATGGATGAAATTGGGACTCCTTATTGTGTGACTATTGATTTTGATACTTTAGAAGATGGAACAGTCACAATTAGAAATAGAGATACGACTGAGCAGAAAAGGGTCAAGATTGAAGATTTGAGAAAAGAATTAGTTTTCTAAAGAAAACATTTTTAAAGATTTTTCATAATTGTTAGTACTATGTCGAAATTTAATTTTAAATCTGGAAAGGTTAAGCAATATATTATTGCAACTTTTGTTGTTGCTTTGGGATTTTTTGGGGTTAGAGAATTATCAAGATCTGATGATTTTAAAAAGCTTGATTCAAAAAGACAAATTAAGATTATTAGTCAAGAAAATATTATTTCGGACACTCTTAAATCTGCAATTAATTTAATTTCAAATAATGAATTTGACAAAGCAAATGATATTATTTTAAATGTTAATAGTCTTGTGAGTGCGCTACCTTCAGATACACCTAATAAAGAAAGATTAGAAAGTATTATTAAAGCAATTAATATCGTTTTTAAGGAGTATAGAGTCTTGTTTAGATATGTTGATGGTGAAACTATTTCGTTAGAGACATACAATGCATTGGATAATGATGTTGATGTATCTCCGTTAATTTTAAGATGGAGTTCTATTTATAGGGAGGTAGTGGATATTTTGACTAATATGTCTGAAAGTCTTAAATATATTCCTGATGGGCATGGTTTTAAAAAAGCTGTTAGAAATTTTTTACATACGCAACCAGAATATTTTTTGCATGATCTTAGGAATTGGAAAACGTATTGTGTGAAGATTCTTTCAATGGATCCTGGAAGAAAAGATGTTTCTAATTATTTAAAATTAGTAAATGATGTTATTGCAAAGTTTGAAAAATTAAAACATGTTTAAATATTATTTTGAAAAGTTCTTTTTAAACAAATAAGATATATTTATATATAAAAAGTTTCTACGTAAGAGTAGAAAACATATTAGGAGGGTTAGTATGAGAAGATTATTATTAATTTTGGCAATAATTGCTTTGGTGGTTTTTACGGCTTGTGATGTTCAAGAAGAAGTTACAAATGCTCCTGTTCTTAATTTACAAGAATCAGGAAATGAACCAGTTCAAAAAGCAGAAGTTAAAGAATTTTTTATGACAATAGAAGGTGATGTTGTTGAACCGGATACTATTTACGTTAATCAAGGAGATCATGTTATTCTAGATATTAATTATGTTAGGGATAATGATAAAGTTGGTGATGTTGAAATGGTTGATGATTTTGCGTTCACAGTTTCAGGTGTCGATATCGTAGATATTAGCTATGAAAGTGGAAGTATTTATTATGAATTTATAGCTAAAGAAAAAGGAGTTCATAATTTTGTATGCACAAATAATTGTATTAAAGGTGCAACTGAATTAGATGCTTTGATTATTGTGGAGTGAATTTGGTTTATTTTATTTTAAAATATAAGGAGAATTTATCTTCTTATCCTACTTCTTATTTTGTTGTTAAATATAATTCTTCATCAATTAAGGATGATATGGTTATTAATTTATATAAATCAGATTCTAATTTAGAAAAGCTTTTGAAATTATGTGATGGTGTTTTTGATGATTTTAAGGAGAATTTAAGTGTACCAAATAAAGAGGAATTTGAGGATATAAAAAATCATTATTCTTTATTTAAGAATAATTTGCATGTGTTGTCAATTGATCTGTTTAAAAATTATTTAAAATAATTTTTATTTTTTCTTGAATTTATTTCTTTTTGTGTTTTTTTTAGTATTTTCTTTTTTAAATCCGTTCATTAAGTGCATGTATTCTATTACTATGTCTTTTGTGAATTTTTGCATGCCTTCGTATGTTTTGTGATGTTTTAATAAGTCTTGTATTACGTTTAGTGGTAAAGTTGCGATGTCTGCTCCTGCAAGTGCACATTCTCTTGTTTGTCTTGCATTCCTTATTGAAGCACCAAGAACTTCTGTTTCTAGTTCGTACATGTCTATTATGTCTATGCATTGTTCTATTAGGTCTATTCCTGATACTACGCCATTATCTTCTAGAACTTTTCCTTTTTCTAATCCTTCTAAAGGGAAATAGTCGTGTTTTTCGTATTTTATTCTGTTTAAATCTCGAATTTCATCATCTATTCTTCCTGCAAATGGGCTTACGTATTTTGCTCCTGCTTTTGCTGCTAGTAGTGCTTGTTCTGGTGTGAATATTAGTGTGCAATTTATTGGTATTTTTTCTTTGCTAAGTGTTGCTATTGTTCTTATGCCGTCCATTTGTCTATCGTCAGAATCTGTGAATGCTGTATTTATTGGTATTTTTATTACGACATTCTTTGCAATCGGATTAAATGTTTTGTACAGTTTTCTTCCTTGATGAATCATACGGTCGTATGTTGTTTCTGTTACTTCTAAACTGACTGGTGTTCCTTTTGCTACTTTTAGAATTTCTGTGATATATTTTTTCATATCTATTTTTTCGCCTTTTGTAATTCTTGTATCTACTGCTTTTTTTATTAGGCTTGGATTAGTTGTTATTCCATCTATTATTCCGTATGAATATGCTTCTTTTATTTCGTCTATGTCTGCTGAATCTAAGAATATTTTCATTTATATTGCCTCTTGTGTTTCTTTTTTTTCTGTGAATTTTATCAAATGGAGGTTATTAATAAATGTTATGGTTCGAAAAAATTCATAAGTCATTTAGTAAATATTTCGTGACGAGAAAATACTTCACAGGACAGTTGTCAATGGGATTTTTATATAGATTTCCATAAAATATATATTTATGGTTGCAAATCTAAGTATTATGAGAAATGAAGACGTAATTAAGGAGCTTGAAAATATTAAAAAAAGAGTTAGCATCTTAGAAAAAGAGATGTTGGATGAAAAAATGACTCCGGAAGAAGAAAATCTATATGAAGAAGTCTTAAAAGAAGTCAAAGAGGGTAAAACGACTTCGCTTGAAGATTTGCGGCAGGAGCTGCAGAATGCTAAAAATTGAATTTTACTCTGTTGCTAAAAAATCTATGAAAAAAATAAATTCAATAGATAGAAAAATGTTATTTTCTGCTTGTGATAAATTGATATATGATCCTATTCCGTCTGATGCAAAAAGACTTGTTGGAAAAAAAGGTTCTTTTTTTAGGATTAGAATAGGCAAATATAGAGTTATTTACACAATATTGTATGAACTTAATTTTGTTGCAATTGCAAAAATAGATAAGAGAAACAGAGTTTATAAAAAATCATAAGTTTGTATGTATCATTGCAAACGCTAACCCTAGTAGGCTTGCTTCTTTTTGTGGTAATACGTTTATGGGTATGCCTTTTATTATTTCTTTTTGGTTTTTATCTAGGTTGTTTAGTTCTTTGAAGAATTCTTTTCCTATTGTTTCGGGGTTTCTTGTTATGATTCCACCTCCTAGGTATATTCCGTCGTAGGGTAGTGTTTCAAGTGCGTAGTTTTTTACGATTCTTGCTAAATATTTTGAGAATTCTTTGTATGTTTCTATGCATGTTTTGTCGTGTCTTTTGTGTTTTACTATTTCGTAGATTTTGTCTTTTGATTCATCTATTTTTTTTGTGAATTCTGATTCTTTTATTTTTTTTTGTGATCTTAAAAAGTCGTATATGTGTGCTATTCCTCGTCCGCTTAGTATGTCTTCTTGTTGTAAGTTTCTTTTTCCTTTTGTTATTTGTTTTGCTAGTTCTATTTCTTCTTTGTTTGTTATTGGAAAGTCTGCAAAGCATCCTTCGCTTGGCATTGGTTCGTAATATTTTCCGTTATGTATTAGCAGTGTTTTGCCAAGGCCCGTTCCTGTTCCTATTAGTGCTATCGGTTTTTGGTTTTTTTGTTTGTGTATTAAGTTTATGCTGTATCCGAGTGCTTCAAAGTCATTTAGTAGTATTGTTTTTTCTTGCTTTTGTTTCTTTTTTAGTTCTTTTATGTTTATTTTTATGTTGTTATTTGTTTGGTGTGCTTTTGTTTTGTCTTTGTTTATTGGTCCTGCTATTGCGATTGCTGTTTTTTTTATTGTTATTTGTAATTCTTTTTTTACAAAAGTTATTATTTGTTCTGTGAATGAATAAATGTTTTTTATTTCATTCGTCCAGATGTCTGTTGAGTATGCCAAATAGGGTTCTTTGTTTTTTATTCCTATTATTCCTATTTGTGTTATTGTTCCGCCTATATCTAAGCAAAGAATATTTTCTGAGAATTTGTGGTTTGAATGTTTTTCTAGGATTATGTTGTTCATAATTCTATTCTTTTTTTTAGGTTTAAAAGTTTTTCTCTTAATTTTATTGCTTCTTCAAAATCTAAATTATCTGCTGCTGCACGCATATCCATTTCTATATTTATCAGCATTTTTGGTATATCTCCTTTTGGAATATGTTTTGTGTCTTTAATATCGACTTCTTTTTCTCTTATTTTTTTTATGATTGTTTTTGGAGTTATATTATGTTCTTTGTTGAATCGTATTTGTTTTTCTCGTCTTCTATTTGTTTCTTTTAGTGCTTGTTTTATTGAATCAGTCATTTTATCTGCATATAGCGTTACGTGTGATTCTGAGTTTCTTGCAGCTCTTCCTATTATTTGTATTAGGCTTCTCGTATTTCTTAAGAATCCTTCTTTATCTGCATCCATTATCCCGATAAATCCAACTTCAGGAATATCTAGTCCTTCTCTTAATAGGTTTATTCCAACCAATACATCAAATTTGCCAAGTCTTAGTTGTCTTATTAGTTCTGTTCGTTCAAGCGTTTCAATATCTGAATGTAAGTATCTTGTTTTTATTCCTTGTTTTGATAAGTATTCTGTTAGTTCTTCTGCTAATTTTTTTGTTAGGGTCGTTACTAAAGCTCTGAATCCTTTTTTAATTGTTTGTTGTATTTCATTTTTCAAGTCTTCAATTTGTCCACTGATTGGATGCACATTAACTACTGGATCCAGTAGACCTGTTGGTCTTATTATTTGTTCTGCTATTTTATTTGATTTTGTTATTTCGTATTCTGCTGGCGTTGCGGATACAAATATTGTTTGATTTTTTTCTAGTATTTTTTCAAATTCTTCAAATTTTAATGGTCTATTATCTAGTGCACTTGGAAGTCTAAATCCGTAGTCTACTAGGTTTTGTTTTCTTGATCTATCACCTTTATACATTGCTTTGTATTGCGGCAATGTTTGATGGCTTTCATCTATTATTATTAAGAAATTTTCTGGAAAATAATTTAGTAGACAAAATGGTGGTTCTCCGCTTTTGCGGTTTTCAAAGTGAAGAGAATAATTTTCTATTCCTTTGCAAAATCCTGTTTCTTCTATCATCTCTATGTCATAAAGTGTTCTTTGTTTGAGTCTTTGCGCTTCTACAATATCTAATTCTGGCAATCTTTTATCAAGTTCTTTTTGTATTGATTTCATTGCTTGTTTTATTTTTGATTCTGGCATAACAAAATGTTTTGCAGGGTAAACATATAAATAGTTCATTGAATCAATTATTTTTGAGTCTACTTTATGTATTTCTTTCATACTCTCTATTTCGTCTCCGAACATTTCTATTCTGATTGTGTTTTGTCCATAGCTTGGAACAAAATCTATTGTGTCGCCCTTTACTCTGAATCTTCCCGACATTAATTCCATATCGTTTCTTTCATATTGTGCATTTATCAATTTTGTAAGAAGTTTTTTTCTTTCTATTTTTTCGCCTACTTTTATTTCAAAACCCATTTTCACGAAATCTTTTGGATCTCCAAGGCCGTAAATAGCAGATACTGACGCTACAACAATAACATCTTTTCGTTGCGAAAGTGAAGCAGTTGTAGCAAGTCTCATTCGCTCTAATGATTCATTTATTTGCGCATCTTTTTCTATGTACTGATCTTTACTTGGAATGTAACTTTCTGGTTGGTAATAATCGTAATAAGAAACAAAATATTCAACTCTATTTTCTGGAAATAATTCTTTTAATTCGTTGTAAAGCTGCGCTGCTAGGGTTTTATTGTGTGCTAGAACAATTGTTGGTTTTTGAACTTCATTAATTATGTTTGCAACTGTAAATGTTTTTCCAGATCCGGTAACGCCAAGGAGCGTTTGATATTTGTCTTTATTTTTTATTCCGCTAACTAATTCTTTGATTGCTGTTGGTTGATCTCCTTTCGGTTCATAATCTGATTTTAGATTGAATTTCATTTTATTAAATTAAATTCTCAAAAAACTTGTTTTTTATTTGAATTTTTGTTTTTCCAGTTTATCTTATTTGATTTCTTTCTTTCTTAAGTTTCTATTATATGTTATTGCGAACCTGTGCGCTTCATCTCTTATTCTTTGTAATAGTTTTAATGATTTTGATTTTTTGTTTAGTATTATTGGTTTTGGGTTTCCTGGCATAAATATTTCTTCTTCTCTTTTTGCTAAACTTATTATTGGTGTATTTAGTCTTAGTTTTTCTAGTTCTTTTATTGCGGCACTTAGTTGGCCTTTTCCTCCGTCTATTACGATTAGGTTTGGCATTTGAAGATTATCTGTTTTTAGTTTTGTATATCTTCTTCTTACTACTTCTGCTATTGATGCAAAGTCGTCTATTCCTTCTACTGTTCTTATTTTGAATCGTCGGTAGTTGTTTTTGTCTGTTTTTGCATTTTTGAATTGCACCATTGACGCTACTGTTGATGTTCCTGATAAGTGCGAGATATCAAAGCATTCTATTATTTCTGGCGTTTCATGTAATTTTAGTTCTTTTTGTAATTCTTCAAGCGTATCATCTTCTAAGAAATATGCATTTTCTATGTTTTTTAGTATTAGATTTAGTAGTTGTTTTTTTTCTCCTATTTCCGGGACAGTAAATTTTAATTTTTCTTTTTTTGTGTTTGTTTTTAATGTTAGTTTTTGTGTTTGTAATTCTTTTTTTACTCCATCGTTTATTTCTTTAGGCAATATGATTTCTTTTGGTATTTCTTTCTCATCGTAGTATTGTATTAAGAATTTTTCTAGAAAGTCTTCTTCATTTTCAAATATATATTCTTCTTTGTTTTCTAGTATTCCTTTGTAGATATTAAAGACCATTAAATATACTTTGTCTTGTTTTATAACAAAGTTTAGTATGTCTTCATTGTATTTTCTGTTTCGTTCCATGTTTTGTTTTTCATCTAAGTATAGTAGGGCGTCTATTTGATTTTTTTTATGTTTTGCTGCTTCATAGTTTGTTTCTAATGCGTATTTTTTCATTTCTGATTCTAATTGTTTTATGATTTCTTTTGTTTTTCCTGATAGTATTTGTTTTGCTTTTTCTATGTCTTCTAAGTATTTTTCTTTTGTTATTTTGTGTGTGCAGGGCGCTGAACATATTCCTATGTGGTAGCGTAAACATTCTTTTTTTGGCAATCGCTTGCAGGTTCTTATTTGAAATGTTTTTATTAGAAAATCTCTTATTTGTAGCCGTGTTTCTCCTGATGTGAATGGTCCGAAGTATTGTCCTTTTTCTTTTTTATCTCTTGCTGTTAGAATTCTTGGGAATTCTTCATCTGTTAAAAGGAGGTATGCGTATCTTTTTGAATCTTTTAAGTCTATGTTGTATTTTGGTTTATGTTTTTTTATTAAGTTATTTTCTAAGAGCAGTGCTTCTGTTTCTGTGTTTGTTATTACAAATTCAACGTATTTTATTCTTTTTACGAGTTGCACAGTTTTTTCACTTGCACCAGGATTTTTGGTGTCGGTGTGCTTTTTTGTAAAGTAGCTTGTTACTCGTTTTTTGATATTTTTTGCTTTTCCAACGTATATTATGTCACCATCAAGATTTTTATAGATATAACATCCTGGGTTTGTTGGAATTTGAGTTAGATCTGGTTTCATCATTTTTTATGTATTTTTTATTTTATTAAAGTTCCCATGACGTCTTGAAAAAATACGACTTCTCCTTTGTAAAATATTTTTTCTTGTCCTTTAAAATATTCATAGTTTCCTTCTATTTCAAAAGTATATTTGAAGTCTCCTTCAGAATATTCTTTTGGTCCTCTAAAAGGCATGTTTTCATCAAAATTCATTAATGCTTTTTTTAGAAATATGAATGCTTGTTTTTCAAAGAACTCATCATCATAGTTTGAATTATGTTGTCCTTGATAAGACATGCACCAAATAGGTTTTTTTTGGAAAAAAACAACTTCTCTTCCAGGAGCCCAATAATTTCCAGCGTATGAATCATGATAACTAAATTCTTCTTCAATGAATTCATAATCTTTATGACCGTCTAAAATAGGAGTTTCACATTTATGTTTTTCTCTTATTTCTGTTGGTGCCGCATATGTGTGCTTGTGTGCTTTTGCAATAATTTTTAACAATTTTTCTTTTTCCATTTTTTCACAATACTTTTTTTAAGAATTCTCCAGTATAACTTTTTTTATTTTTTGCAACTTGTTCTGGTGTTCCTTCTGCTACGATGTATCCTCCTTTGTCTCCGCCTTCTGGGCCTATATCTATTATGTGGTCTGCCGATTTTATTACGTCTAAATTATGTTCTATTACGATCATTGAGTTTCCTTTTTCTACTAGTGAGTCTAGTACTTTTATTAATTTTTTTACATCGTGAAAATGCAGGCCGGTTGTTGGTTCGTCAAGTAGATACATTGTTTTTCCTGTTGCTTTTTTGCTTAGTTCTCTTGTTAGTTTAATTCTTTGCGCTTCGCCGCCTGATAGTGTTGTGGATCCTTGTCCTAGTTTTATGTATTCTAGTCCTACTTGATTTAATGTTTCTAATTTATTTCTGATTGACGTAATATTTTCAAATAATTTTAATGCTTCTTCTACGCTCATTTCTAGGACTTGCGCGATTGTTTTTCCTTTGTATCTTACGTCTAGTGTTTCGTTATTGTATCTTTTTCCTTTGCACTCTTCACATTCAATATATACGTCGGGTAAAAAGTTCATTTCTATTTTTATTGTGCCGTCTCCTTGACAGTTTTCGCATCGTCCTCCTTTTACGTTAAAGGAGAATCTTCCTGGTTTGTATCCTCGTAGTTTTGCTTCTTTTGTTCCTGCGTATATGTTTCTTATTTCGTCAAATACTTTTGTGTATGTTGCAGGATTGGATCTAGGTGTTTTTCCTATTGGTGATTGGTCTATTACGATTACTTTGTCTATTTTCTCTGTGTTTTTTATTTCGTTGTGCATTCCCACGCTTAATTTTGAGCCGTGCAGTTTTTTCATCATTGCTTTGTATAGTGTTTCATAGATTAGTGTTGATTTTCCCGAGCCTGATACTCCTGTGATTGCTGTTAGGATTCCAAGGGGTATGTCTACGTTTATGTTTTTTAGGTTGTGTTCTTCACAGCCTAGCATTGTTATGTATTCTTTTGGTTGTCTTCTTTTTTTTGGGGTTTTTATTTTTAGTTTTCCTGATAGGTATTGTCCTGTTATGCTTTTTGGGTCTTTTTCTCTTTGTTTTGGTGTTCCTTTGGATGTTATTTCTCCGCCGTGTATTCCTGCGCCTGGGCCTATGTCTAGGACGTAGTCTGCTTTTCTTATTGTGTCTTCGTCGTGTTCTACTACGATTAGTGTGTTTCCTATGTCTCGAAGTTTGTGTAGTGTGTCTATTAGTTTTTGGTTGTCTTTTTGGTGTAGTCCGATTGATGGTTCGTCAAGTACGTATAGTACGCCCATTAGGTTTGATCCTATTTGTGTGGCAAGGCGTATTCTTTGTGCTTCGCCGCCTGATAGGGTTCCTGCGTTTCTTGATAGTGTTAAATAGTTTAGTCCTACTTTGTCTAGGAATGTTAGTCTTTCGTTTATTTCTTTTAGTATTTGTTTTGCTATTTTTGTTTCTTTTTCTGTGAATTTTGTTTTTGTGAAGAATTCTAGTGCTTTGTTTATTGATAGGTTTGTTATGTCTATTATTGATTTGTTGTGGATTGTGACAGATAGTGTTTTTTTGTTTAGTCGTTTTCCTTTGCAGGTTTGACAGGGTGTTATTTTCATGAATTTTTCTAGTTCGCGTCGTTTGTAGTCTGATTCTGTTTGGTGGTATAGTCTTTCTGATTGGGGAATTATGCCTTCCCAGGTTCCGTGGCTTGACCAGTTCGCTTCTCCGCCTTTCATGCTCATGTTAAATTTCATTTTTTGTGTTGAGCCATATAGTATTATGTCTATGTTTTTTTGACTTAGGTTTTTTATTGGTGTGAATATGTCAAATTCGTGGTGTTTTGCTACTGCTGCTATGTATTGTCCTCTCCAGCCGTCTACTGCGTTTCTGTATATTGCTATTGCTCCGTCTGCTATTGTTAGGTCTTTATTTGGTAGTATTAGGTCTTCGTCAAATTCCATTTTTATGCCTAGGCCGTGGCATGTTTCGCAGGCTCCAAAGGGGCTGTTAAATGAGAACATTCTTGGTTGTAGTTCTGGAAAGCTTAGGCCGCATTTTGTGCATGCATGACTTGAGGAGTATGTTGTTTCTTTTTCTTTTTCATCTAGTATTATTACGTTGCCTTCGCCTTTTATTAAGGCTGCTTCTATTGCTTCTGTTAGTCTTTGTTCATCAGAAATATTTAGTCTATCTATTACTGCTTGTATGTCGTGTTTTTTGTATCTTTCTAGTTTTGGCGTTGTGTCTGTTTTTATTATTTCTTTATTTACTCTTGCTCTTGCGTATCCTTCTTTGTTTAGGTCTTCTATTATTTTTTCATGTGTTCCTTTTTTTTGTGAAATTATTGGTGCAAGTATTGTTATTTGTTCTTTGTTGCTGGAAGATTTATTTTCAGCAACCCCGGAAATATTTTTTGATTTCTTTTGGTTTGCGTCTTTTATTATTTGCGCTATTTTTTGTGGGCTTTGTGATTCTATTGCTATTTTGTGTTCTGGGCAGTGTGGAATTCCTATTCTTGCATATAGTAGTCTTAAGTAATCATATATTTCTGTGACTGTTCCAACTGTGCTTCTTGGGTTTTTGCTTGTTGTTTTTTGTTCTATGCTTATGGCTGGCGATAGTCCTTCTATTGAGTCTACGTCTGGTTTGTTCATTAGTCCTAAGAATTGCCTTGCGTATGCTGATAATGATTCTACGTATCTTCTTTGTCCTTCTGCGTATATTGTGTCAAATGCCAGGCTGCTTTTTCCTGATCCTGACAGGCCTGTTATTACTATTAGTTTATCTCTTGGTAATTCTACAGATATATTTTTTAAGTTATGTTCGCGAGCGCCTTTTATTATTAGATTTTTCATTTTTTTTCGTAGTTTATACGGTTCAGACTTATTTTTAGTTTAAAAGTGTTATTAAAGAATGGCCAGTGTCATACTGATAAATTTATATATTGTTTAGTTATATAAAATTTTATGCATAAATATTTTCAAAGCGAGTTTTGGTATTTAGATATTTCTTTATGGACTCTTTTAATGGCAAATATTATATCTACTTATTTTATTATTTCAGACTCTTTGAGTTTGATGACTGTTTTGTTTATTTATTGGGGTCAAAGTGTTATTATTGGTTTATTTAATTTTATTAGGATGTTAAATTTAAAAGAGTATTCTACAAATAATGTTAAAATAAATAATTTGCCTATCAAGCCTAGTGCAGGTATTAAGATTTTTTTGGCTTTATTTTTTGCGTTTCATTATGGTTTATTTCATATAGGTTATCTTTTTTTTCTTATTTTTGGTCTTGTTTTTAATAATTTGATGAGTTTAGGAGTTGATTCTAAGATTGATTTTTTGTTTGTTTTTTTAGCAATACTTATTTTTTTTGGTCATCATTTGTTTTCTTATATTTACAATCGGTTTAAAGAACATGAACGTGCTGCAAAAAAAGTTAATATTGGAAGATTGATGTTTTTTCCGTATTTAAGAATAGTTCCTATGCATGCGATTATTATGTTTGGTATTTTGTTTTCAGAAAGTATTTCTCTTATTGTGTTTTTAATTCTTAAAACTTTAGCGGATATTGCGATGCATTTTATTGAGCATAAATCATAGTTTATTGATTTTTTTAATTTCTAAGAGGATGTGTTTTGCATTCATTTTATGTTTTTCATAAAGTTCTTCTATTGTTCCTGATTCTCCAAATGAATCTTTTACTCCTATTCTTGTGAATTTAAGTAGTTTTCCGTCTTTGTTTAGAATGTTGCTATTTTCTGCTATTAGTTCAGAAATTGCTGAGCCTAGTCCTCCTGTTATTTGGTGGTCTTCTAGGGTTATTACTTTTCCTGTTTTTTTTATTGATTTTAGTATTGTTTTTGTATCTAGTGGTTTTATTGTATGAATATTTATTATTTCAACAGAAATATTTCCGTGTTCTGCGTTCTGAACGCTGGCCGCTGCGTTTTTTGCTTCGTTTAGTATTGGTCCGGTTCCTATTATGGTTAGGTGTTTTCCTTTTTTTAGTATTTGTGCTTTTCCTATTTTGAATTCTGTTTTTGTTGTTGTGATTTGTTCTTGTTTTTGTCTTGTTAGTCTTAGGTATGTTGGTTTTGGATTTTTTGTTAATGCAATTGTTGCTTTTTTTGCTTGTTCAAAGTCGCATGGCACTATTACTTGCATATTGGGTATTGCTCGCATCATCGCGAGGTCTTCTAGCATTTGGTGTGTTGCGCCATCTTCGCCTACGCCTAGACCAGTATGGCTTCCCACTACGATTACTGGTTGATCATTATAGCATATTGTTGTTTTTATTTGTTCCCAGTTTCTTCCTGGTGAAAATGCTGCAAAGCTTGTTGCAAAGGGTATTTTTCCAGTTGCTGCAAGGCCTGATGCTACAGTTACTAAGTTTTGTTCTGCTACACCTACTTCTACAAATCTTTCTGGGTATGCTTTTAGAAATGCTCCTAGTCCAGTTGAACCAGCTAGATCTGCAGTTAATGCCCAGACCGCGGCGTTCCGATTAGCAGCTAACAAAACGCCTTCTCCGAATCCTTCTCTTGTGCTTTTTAATTCAAGTTCTTTTTTTGTTTTCATATTTTTATCACGTTTTCTTTTCCTATTATTCGTCTTATTGATTTTAATGTCTGATTTTGATCATTATTATATTGGGTTATCGTGGCATTTTCAACAACTTTAACAAGTATTTTTACATCAAATAAATCCATTGTTGTTTTTATTATGCATACATCTGTGTATATTCCGCATATGGTTATTTCATTTATTTTGTGTAGTTTTATGTATTTTTTTAAAGCTGTGTTTAATACTGTGTAGTTTGTATGTGTTATTGTTTCTTTTACTAATTCTTTTAATTCAGTCATCACTTCTTGATCTTTTTTGTTTTGAAATTTTTTCCAGTTTAGTATTTTTTCAAAATGGGAGTTTTTTTTGTTTTGAAATTTTGTGAATATTATTTTTCCTTTAAATTGTTTAATTAGTTTTTTTATATTTGGTATTATTTTTTCATTTGTTTTATATCTAAACCCTTCTTGCATATCTATTATTAGTAAGAGTTTCATTTTGTTTTCAAAGTTTTTTAACCTCTTTTATTTCGTGTTCTATTACTTTGTCGTTTTTATCGAATTTGAATGATGCTTTGAATTTTTTTCCTTCTAAATATTTGGGTAACCAGTATTCGTCGTCTGGCCACATTTCTTTGTAGGGTATTTTGTTTATGTCAAACCATTTTGGTTTCATTTCTTCTGTTTCTTTTGGTTCGCCTTCGTATTCTTTTATTTCAAATACGTGTACTTCTTGGATTTTTTCAAATTTTTCTGAGTCAAATTTTAGTATTGCTTTTTTTTCTAATTTTTTTATTTTTAATGTGGATTCTTCGAGCATTTCTCTTTTTGCTGCTTCTTTAATATTTTCATTTGCTTCTACTTTTCCTCCGTATCCATTATATCTTCCTGCTCCAAATCCTCTTTTTTTCATTGCGAGTAGTATTTTATTTTCTTTTTGGATAAAGCATAATGTTAAGAGTTTTATTTGTTTGTTTTTCATTTTATTTTTTCGTATTCTTTTTTTAGTTCTTGTATTGCTTGATGTGTTTCTTCGTGGTTTGGTGCTTTGCCGTGCCATTTGTTTGTGTTTTCCATAAAGCGCACGCCTTTTCCGGGTGTTGTGTTTGCTATTATTATTTTTGGTTGTCCTTTTAGGTTTTTTGCTAGTTCTAGCGCGTTATGTATTTCTTTAAATTTGTGGCCGTTTATTTCTTGTACGTGCCATCCGAAGCTTTCGTATTTTTCTTTTAGATTTTTTAGTGGCATTATTTCGTCTGTGGTTCCGTCTATTTGGATGTGGTTTCGATCCATTATTTGTATTATGTTGTCTAGTTTGTATTTGTTTGCGAGCATTATTGCTTCCCACTGGTTTCCTTCTTCGTGTTCTCCGTCGCTTGTTAATACTACGACTTGGTTTTTTTTATTTTCTTGTTTTAATGAGAGTGCTATTCCGCATGCTTGACTTAATCCGCTGCCTAGTGGGCCGCTGCTTGTTTCTAGGCCTGGTAATTGTGTTCTGTGTGGGTGTCCTTGCAATCTTGAGCCTAATTTTCTTAAAGTAAGGAGTTCTTTCATTTTAAAGAATCCTTTGTGTGCAAGAGTTGCGTATATTGCAGGGCATATGTGTCCATTGCTTAATATTAGATAGTCTCTTTTATGGTTTGAGGGTTCTCCTGGATATGTTTTTAGAAATTTAAAATATAAATAGGTTAAGACATCTGTCATTCCTAGGCTTCCTGCTGGATGTCCTGATTCTGCGTGGTAGATCATGGATATTATGTCTTGTCTTATTTGGTTTGCTTTCTTTTTTAACTTAATTTCCTCTTTTTTTGCAAGCATATGTTTATTTTTCTTTCGTTATTAATAAACCTTATTGTTATTTTTTTTACTATTTTTTAATGAAAAATTTATAAATGTGTTTTTATTTCTTTTTGTATGTCGATTTTGAATAGTTTAGGAGTAAATTTTCAAATTGGTACAAATTTGAAAAATGAGTATGCTGAATTTGCTGATTTAAAATTCCTTAATGATTCTAATGGTCCTTTTAATGAGTTGTTGTCTTCTTTTTTTATTCAATCAGCTAATTTTTTTTATAATGATTCTTTTCATTCTGAGATAAAAGGTACTTATGTTGATTTTGCTGATGTTCCTAGTTTAGTTGGTTGTTTTACTAAATTTTATTCCAAGGGTAATAATTTGGCTTTTGATTTGAAGCTTACTCCTTTAAGTTTTAAATTAGGAGGTTTTGAGATTAACTGTCCTAATGATGTTTTGGCTTATAAAAAAATGAATGATGCTCTTGATGGTTCAAATGACAAATTTAAATTTGATTCTGATTTTAATATTGGTGTTGGGAGTGGCGATTATGTTTCTGAAGTTAAGTTTAAGGAAGATTTTAGTGATTCTTTAAGGAGTGTTAGGTCTCAGTATTTTGATTTGAATAATTTATTAAAGAAATATTAGTTTTTTAGTTCTTCTATTGCTTTTTCTGGATGATTTTTGTTTGTAAAATGAAAATGTTAGAAAAAGTGAGTTATAGATTTTTTAGTTCTTCTATTGCTTTTTTTGGATGATTTTTGTTTGAAAAACAGAAATGTTGGAAAAAGCTCTCTATATGTTTTTTAATTCTTTTAGAGCTTTTTCCGGATCTTTTGCGTTTGTAACGTAGCTTCCTGTGTTTAATATGTCTGCGCCTGCGTATTTTAATTTTTTTGCTGTTTCTTTATTTACGCCGCCATCTATTTGTATTTTTAGATGTAGATTATTTTGTTTTAGTTCTTTGATTTTTTTGTATGTTGATATTAGTAGTTTTTGTTTTTCTTTTCCTGGTTTGACTCCCATTATTAGGACTCTGTGTATTAGGTGTGTATATGGTTGTATTTTTTCTAGTTTTGTTTCTGGGTTTATTGCCATTACTGCGTGCATTCCGTGTCTGTGTATGTTTTCTATTATTTCAGGGGTTTTTGTTTTTGTTGTTTCGTAATGGAATATTATTCGTCCAACAAATTTTTTTCTTAGTGGTTCAATATATTTTTCTGGGTTTTTTACCATTAGGTGCGCTTCTATTATTTTTCCTGAATATAAAAAATTTGGTAAGTCAGAAATATTTATTGATTTTGTTTTTACAAATTTTCCATCCATTATGTCTATTTGTATTTCTCTTGATAGTTTTGATATTTTTTTGAATCTGTTTTCAAATTCTTTTTTATTTTTTGAAAATACGGTTGGTGTTATTTGCATATGTATTTTTTATGTTTTTTATTATTTAAGTCTTTATAACTACTAAAGATTAGTGTTTTTTTTGTGTTTTTAGATGTTTAGGGAGTGTTTATAGATGTCTGGCTCTGTTTTTTTCTTCTATTATGTTATTTAAGTTTACATTTGATTTGGATATTTTTATGTATGTTTCCATGTTTTCTTTTGTTCCGTATATTATCGCTGTTTTTCCTATTGCTTTTCTATCTTGGAGTCTAAGTGAGGTTTCTTTGTTTGAGTTCGGTAATAAATTTGCAATTATTATTGGTATTTTTGTTATGTATATGTGTTCTTCAATTTCGTAATCGTATTTTTCAAATTTTTCTTGAGGTTTTCCAAACTTTGAGAGTATTTTTGATTTGTCTTTGTATAGTATGAATATTTTTTTGTAAAAGTTTATTTTGTGAGGTGTATTTTCTTCTTCTTTTATTGCTGGGGTATCAAATAGGTCTGTTATTTGGTGTTGTATTTTGCTTGTTTCCAAATACTTTATTATTTGATTGCTTGTTGTTCCTGTTGGGTATTTTGAATTTAAATACCAATCTAATATTTTCTCTCTCATTTTACCACTTCGTAATAGTTAATCATTTATAAGTTTTTTTGTTAGAATTTGTTTAGTCGTATTCGTCCCATATTTCGCCAAATACTTCTTCTAATATATCTTCTAATGTTATTATTCCTACATATTTGTTGTTTTTGTTTAGTACTATGAATATGTGTATTCTGTCTTTTTGAAATTTTTTTAAAACGTCATCTAATTTTTCTGTGTCTTTTATTCTAACTATTTGTTTTCGCATAATTTTAGTTACTATTTTTGGTGGATGTGGATTTAGTCCTATTAAGTCTTTTGTGTATAAAATTCCTATCATTTTGTCTTTGGTTAAATCATAAACTGGGATTCTTGAATGTCCTGTGGTTCTTATTTGATTTAGTATTTCTTTTGTTAGGTATGTTGTTCTTTCTATGAATTGTACTTTTGCTTTGTATGTCATGACTTGTTTTACTGTTTTATCTGAAAATATTAATCCTTTTTTTATTATTTCTAAATCATCTATATCTATGTCTGAGTGTTTTATTTTTTCTTGATCTTCTGCTAATAATGATATTTCTTTTTTTGTATATGCTCTTGGTATTTCTTTTCCTAAAATTTTATCAAGAATCATTGATAATGGTTTTGTTATGGGGAATAGTATGTATAAAAATAGCCATATAATCCATGCTGTTTTTGATCCTAGTTTTAGTGCGTGTTTTGAAAATGTTGCTTGCGGTATTATTTCTCCGAATACCACAATTAATGCTGTTGATGTTATTCCTGCAACTAATCCTGTTGTTATTCCTGCTAAGAATATTGCTAGTATTGAGTTTACAGCTACGTTTCCTAATAGTATTGTGCATAGTAGTAGGTTTCCTTTTTTTCTTAAGGGATATATTTTTTTTGCGTATTTGTTTCCTAATCTTATTTGTCTTTTTAGTTCAAAAGGATTAAGTGTCATTAGTCCTAAATTTAGTCCGGAGAATATTCCTGATAGGCATATAAGAAAAACCACGATTATTGTTGTTATTATTGTATCCATTATTTATGGGCACCTTTAGATGTCTTATTTATTGATTTTTTTTAATAAAAATTTATGGGAACTCAGGGATTTGAACCCTGGACTTCCACGTCTTCAGCGTGGCGCTCTCCCAGTCTGAGCTAAGCTCCCGTATGAAGAATAGAACAAAGACGTTATTTATAAAGGTTTTTAGTTTAATTGTGTGTTAATATTAATTTATTTGAGTATTTAAAGCAAAATTGAAAGAGTTAAATTTTATAATGTGAATTAAATTGTAATTCTTTGTTTTTTGTATGGCAAAACAAGTTCAAATATTGGTTTTTTGTTTTTGACGGAGTCAATAATATTGCTTCGCAATACAAAAAGAAGGGTTTTATATTAGCCTAATTTACAGGCTCTAGCAGGAATAACAGATTTTAGTATACTGCCTTGAAGAATTTTGAGATGAGTTTATTGACAAAGTCAATAAAATTACGTGCTTATCGGTTATTTCTTTTTAGCGGAGATGAAAAATAAATATTCGCAGTTTACAAATTTATTCTTTTTCGGCTAGAGCCAATTTACGAAAACATTTATATATTTTTTTATTAATAAAAAATGTGTGGGATTTAAACAATTTTTTATTAAACATAAAGGTTTTTTATTTCTAATTTTGTTTATTTTAGAATTCTTTTTTTTATATGGTTTGATTCAACGTTTATTGATTAATTCTAATGTTTTTGTTTTTTCTTGGCCTTTAGTTGATGATTTTATTCCTTTTGTTCCTTTTTTTAGTGTTTTTTATGTGCTTTTTATTCCTTTATTGATATTGATATTTTCTTTTTATTGGAATTCTCAAAAAAATTTTTATAAGCTTTCATTCACGTTATTTTTGGCAGTTACTATTACTAGTTTATTTCATCTTTTTATTCCTACTTTGATTTTAAGGCCTATTATTTTAGAAAGTAATTTTTTTACAGGTTTAGTTTCTTGGATTTATTCTAATGATTTACCTTTTAATTTATTTCCGAGTGGTCATGTTTTTTATTCTTTACTTAGTAATTTATGTTTGTATTCTGTTGATAAAAATAAAGCGTTGTATTTATTCCCTGTAACTTTTCTTGTTTGTATATCGACAGTTTTTATAAAACAACATTATTTGTTTGATGTTTTATTTTCTGTTTTGTTATCTTTTTTATTGTATTTTTTTGTTTATAAAAAATTAAAGAATTAAAATGTTTTTATAGCCAATTTTTTCTTTTAAAATATATTAACATGCCACCACCTATTATTAGAAATAAAATCCATACATATAAATATCCGTATTTCCAGTTTAGTTCTGGCATGTATTGAAAGTTCATTCCATATACTCCTGCTATGAATGTTAGTGGGATAAATATTGCTGCAAAGATTGTTAGAACTTTCATTACTTCATTCATTTTATTGCTTATGCTTGACATATATAAGTCTGTCATGCTGCTTGTCATGTCTCTGTATGTTTCTACTGTATCTATTGCTTGTACTGAGTGATCATATAGGTCTTTTAGATAAGGTTCTAGTTCTTTACTGATTAATTTTGTATCTTGTCTTTGTAAACTACTTATTAGTTCTCTTACAGGCCACACTGCTTTTCTTAGTAGTATGAGGTTTTTTTTGTCTTTGTTTAATTTGTGTTGTTCTTCTATTGTTGGGTTTTCTATTAGTTTTATTTCTGTATCTTCTAATTCTTCTCCGAGTTCTTCTAGTAATGAGTAGTATGAATCTATTATTGAATCCATTAATACGTATGCAAGGTAATCTGATTTTTTCTTTCTAATTCTGCCTTTTCCTTGTTTTATTCTGTTTCTTATTGTGTCAAATACATCTCCTTGTTTTTCTTGTAAAGAAATCACGTAGTTTTTGCCTAGTATTAAGGATATTTGTTCCATTGACAATTTGTGTGTTTCTTTTTTATATTCTGGCATTTTCATAACTATGTATATGTGTTTTTCAAATTGTTCTATTTTTGGTCTTTGATTTATGTTTAGTATGTCTTCTTGAATTAAGGGGTTTATTGAGAATTCTTTTCCTATTTTTTCTATTATTTCAGAATCGTGTATTCCTGTTATGTTTATCCAGTTAACTTTGTTATTGGCTATTTTTTTAGATATTTGTTCTTTTTGTATTTTTGTTTCTATTATTTGTTTTTCGTTGTATTGAATTAGTTCTATGTTTATTTCTTCTTCTGTGTGTTCTCCAGTGTATATTAGTGTTCCTGGAGGGAGTCCTTTCTCTTTTTTTCTCTTTAGAATTTTAGGTATTATGGTTTTCATTTTTTTTGATTAAAAATAAGATTAAAAAATTAAAAAAAATTATAGCTTGTTTCCAAGCAGTTTTAGTTCAAAGCTAAATAGCATTAATCCAACACCAAATATTATACTATATACTCCTAGTAATACTATTATTGATGGTGATTCAAATATTGGTGTGAATAATAATAAAACTCCAAATATTGTTCCTAATAGTCCTGCTAGTGTCATTAAATATTTGTTTTCTAAGTGTTTGTGTAGTTGTATTGAATGTATTAGTTCTATTAATCCTATGAATATTGCTACTGTTGCTACAACATATGCTAGTGTGCTTGTTGACATGTTTGGCCACCAAGATGGTTGTACTAGAACAAATAATCCTATTAATATTCCTAAAAATCCTCTGAATAATGAGATTCCCCACTCTTCATGTTCTTTTGGGTGTATCATAGTTGTTATTGATAATAGTAATCCTTCTGCAATTAGTATTATTCCCACTGTTGTTATTAGTGTTGCTAATGTAATTGTTGGTGCTGCTAATAAATATACGCCTAGTAATACCATTATTAGTGCTCTCATTGTTACTGGAAACCAACTTCCATGTAGCGCTTTTTTTGTGTTATCAACTGGTTTTGGTTGTACTACTTTTTTTGCTACTGGTCTTTTAGCTACTTTTTTCTTAGAAACTTTCTTTGCTATCTTTTTTTTAGCCATGAATATCTACCTCTTTTTAGTAATATTATAGATTTTTAACTTTTTAATATATAAATTTAATTGTTTTTTGGGCCAAATATGTGTTTTATGACTATTGTTGCATAACTTCCTTTTCCTATTGAGAATTCTATGTTTATTTTTTCTTTATCTTGATTTAGTTCATCTTTTTCAGGTTTATTTATTTTTAAATTTTGTAATTTTATGTATGTTTTTCTTTTTGTTCCTTCTACAGTAAGTTCAGGTATTTGTTGATTTATGAATTCTCTTTCTGTTATTTCTTCTTTTTTCATTATTTCTTCTATGATTTCTTGTATTTTTTCGTTTTCTGTTTTTTCTGTTCCAAATCCGATGATTGGTATATTTTCGGGAATGTTGGTTGCTAATTCTAGATGTAGTATTTTTGTTGTTGTTTCATTCCATAGTTTACTTTGATATGCATGTACATATAATTTTAGGATTTTTTTTGGTATTTTTCTTAGTGCATTTATGTAATCGTTTTGATTTTCTTCAAAGTGTTCTTTTATTATTTTTCCGTATTGGTAGTCTTCTTTTAGTAAATTATATGCTTCTTTGAATTTCTTTTTCACTAGTAGTTTTCCTATTTCCGCATTATTTTTTTGAAATCTTTGTTCATCAAAGTAATTCGGTATAAGTTCTGTGTTTTGTTTTTTGTGTTCTGTATCTTGCGTTTTGATTTTTGCGATTTGTTCATTGTTTAGATTTCTTATTGTTATTTTGAATTTGTTTCCTTTTAGGTCTCCTAAACTTAATGGTTGGTTTAAGTATCCGCAAAATTCTAGTTGTATGTCTTTTAATTCTATTTTTTCTATTTTTTCTTTTTGTGTATTTTTTATTGTGATGTATTGTTTTGTTATAGCATTTCGATCTTTTGTTCCTGCATATGATATTGTTTTTCTTTCTATGTGTAGTGCTTTGCTTATTTGTTTTATCGCGTCTTCTGTGTTGTAGTTTGTTTTGGTTAGTTTCCAGACTTGATATGTTCCTTCTTTTAAGAATTCTTTTTCTGGTATTTCTGTTACTTGAAAGTCTTCAGGAATTTGTTTTAATGTGTACATAAATATAAGAATTGTTTGTTGTTTTATATTGTTTTGCAGTAATATTTATATTTACATCATTTTTCTTATATTTATGAAAATTCCAGATCCTCTTGATATAAATAGGTGTGGTATTAGAATTTTATCTGATAAAGTTATATTGGCTGCTATTGATGCAGGATTTATTTCTATCGACCCAAAAATTGATTTTTCGTTAGAAAAAAATAGGTTGCAGCCGTCTACTTTAGATGTGAAGTTAGATTATGTTGATGAATTTATTTCGCGAAGAAATAATAGTGTTTTATTTAATGAGGATGAGTTGATTTTGCCTGCTCATTCTGAATGTGTGCTTAATTTGACAGAAAAAATTAGTTTTGAAGGTTTTGGAGATTATAATCATAAATTTATTTTTCCTTCAGTTGAGGGAAGAAGTTCTGTAAGAAGACCTGGAGGTTATGTTTTGTATATGGGAAATACTTTTATTGATGCAGGATCTCGTTCTCAAATAGAGTTAGGTAATTATTCTTGTAATAATATTGTTTTTGAGAAAAATGAGCGGATTGGCCAGGTTTTTTTTAAGATAGATCCTTTTTTAGATAAATATTATTTTAATTATGAGGATAAGAAGCTTGTTGAAATCATGGATTTTGCAAGATCTTTGGAGATGGGTGTTGAAATTAATTCTGATGATGAATTAAAAAGTATAGTTGCTGAAAAGTATCTTGATATTAGTCCATCTGTTATTTCTAAAAATGGTTTTATTGCAGTGAGAGCTTCTGATAAAGCTTATAGAATGAAAAAACTTGAAGATAGTTTAGTTTTTTCTAAAAGGGATGAATATTCTAATGATGATTTGCTTGAACCTATTGATATTTCTAATGGGTATAAAATTATGCCTAAAGAGCATATTATTATTGAAACTATTGAATCATTTGATCTTTCTTCTCATGTGGGTATAAGGTTTTGGGATAATTTGCTTGGTAATGTTTTGGGTAATATTAATATTTCTGCAGTTGATTTATTTAAAAACATAGATCTTATTAATTTGAGTGATGGTTGGATAGATCCAGGATATGTTGGTGGTTTTTCTAGACAACCTAAATGGAATTCTCCTCGTTTTGTCAGGCCCGGAGATATTATTGGTTATGGACAAGTATTTTTTTATCCAAAGGGTACAAAAAATATGTATGGGGATAAAATACTTGATTCTCAGTATAATAATAAAAGAGAAATTGCGTTTAGTAACTAGGGTCACCATTTATTTAATGCGTTATCTACTGTTTTCACCCAGTGATCTACTATTGTTTTGATTTTTGTTCTGAGTTCTTTTTTATCTTTTATTTTATATATGTATGTGTATCCGCCTCCACTTAAATTTTCTTGTGCTCTGTGTATTATTTCTTTTTCATGTAGTGTCTTTACGCATCTTTGTATTGTGCTTAGGTTTAGTTTTAGTTCTTTTGCTAAATGGGTTGTTGTTGTCCATTCATTTTCTTTTATTAGAAAATGGTTCATTATTTTGTAATCTGCTTTTGTGAGTCCTAATGAACATTTTATTATTTCATTTATATCAAATCTTTTACATGCGAAGTCTATCATTTTTTTTGCCTTTTTTTTCGACTGTTAAGGAGGTGTCGGTGTCAATGGACGAAACCATTGATGTGAAGTCTATTATTTTATTGCTTTGTGTGTTGCTTTATTTAATTTTTGTTTAAATTTTTGCTAGTATTGTGTCTATTTTTTGTTTTAACGCTTCTTTTGGGTTAAATCCAACTATTCGATCTATTTCTTCAGATCCTTTTATTATTGATATGCTTGGTATTCCTCTTATTTGGAATTGTCCTGCTATTTCTTGTTCTGTTTCGGTGTCTAATTTTAAGAATTTTAATTTTCCTTCGTATTCTTTGCTTAGTTCTTCAAATACAGGTCCCATCATTTTGCATGGTCCACACCAGTCCGCGTAGAAATCTATTATTACCGGTGTCTCTGATTGTAATACTTCTTCTTTGAAATTTTCTTTTGTTAATTTTTTCATTTTTTTGCCTCCAAATTCTTTTTTTTGTAATTTATTATGTTTGTATGCTTCTGAATATTTACAGTACTGTTAGAAAATCAAGGTTCATATTTAAATAATTTGAAGTACTGATTAGTATTTTGGATTTATTGCAGTTCTATTCGTAAAAGTCTATGTTTTCTTTTCTGCATAGGTCTTTTATGGTTTCATTTGCTTCTTTTTCTGTAGATTCTGGATCTATTTGCACGAATAGAGGTTTAAATCCAGTTATTGTTTTAAATGCATCTATTTGTTCTGAATATTCGTGAAAATAAGCAGGAGTTTGGATTTTCATTAAAAGCCCTATTTTTATGTTTTCTTTTAGTGATATTCTTATTATTTCCATTAAATTTGCAATTTTTTCTTCTGTCATATGTAAAAGTGCTATGCTAATTTCACTAATTTCTTTCCTTCTTGCTTTTTCTATTGTTTTTTTATCAATTTCTTGATTTTTTCCGAATCCTTGTATTTTTTCTTTTTCCATTTTTATTTTAGGAATTTTTATTCCTTTTTATTTTTTGTTTCAATTTTAAAAAAATTATCGATTTATTTTTATATCTTGGTTTTTTACTATTTGTATGAGCCTGTAGCGCAGTCTGGATAGCGCGATTGCCTCCTAAGCAATAGGTCGTGGGTTCGAATCCCATCAGGCTCGTAACGTAGTGTAGAGCTGGTGGTAGGGATATTTTATTTCCTGTGTCATCAGGCTCGTATCGTAGTGTAGAGTTGGTGGTAGGGATATTTTATTTCCTGTGTCATCAGGCTCGTATCGTA
>JAIPET010000038.1 GCA_021736975.1 Candidatus Woesearchaeota archaeon | reverse complement strand
ATAAATTTTTTTATGACATTATAAAATGAAAATGCTGTTTTTATATTTAATATTTCTTTTAGTATTTCTTTGTCGTTTTCAAAGCAATATATGGTTATTTTTGTATGATTGTTATATTTTCTTATTTGATCTATTGCTGCTGCTGAATTATATCCTAGTCCAAAGAAGCAATCATATATAATCGCATTATTTTTTTCCCATACTTTAAGTGGTTTTGCGTGTTTTTCTATTGCTTCTTCTTCTGCTCCTGATTTTGTATGGTATGGTTCATCTGCTGTTTCGTTATAGAATGTTATACTCCCGTCTTTTGTTGTTATTTTTTTCATAAGTATTAAAAGAAAAAAAAGAAGTTAAAAAAGTTATGCTTTAAATCCATTTTTTACTAGATTTATTATTGTTGTTTTATTTGTTCCAACATATCTTGCTAGTATAAAAACTAATAATAACGGATATCTAAAGTCGCTCCATCCTTTTGGAATGTGAACCAAGATTGTTGCAACAATCATTATTATTGCTAATAACATTGCAGCGTATTTATCAAAGTATCCTACTATTAATAATATTCCACCAGCTAATTCAATTATCCCTACTATTACTGCTACAACTCCTGCGGCTGGTATTCCTATTCCTGTTAGCATTCCTGAAAACCCTTCTATTCCTGGTGATGGTCCAAATAGTTTTCCTATTCCTGCTAATATGAATATTAGTCCAGTTACCAGTCTTAATCCTAAATCTCCGTACATTGAAAAGTATGGTGTGCATTTTTTATTTTTCATCATATTTTTTAACCTCCAAATTGTTTTAATTTATTATTGACCTAAAATAGTGTTTTTTAAAGGTTATGTATTATTGTTTCAGAAAAAATTGTAATAAAAAAATAAAAAATAAAAAGTTTTGTTTTGAAATTTATTTTTCGTGTGGTTTTAGTCTTTTTACTTTCATTAATATTACACCAGCATCGTACTCTTTTTTCGCTATATCTATTGGATTGTAGCTGAGTTCTTCTAGGTCTTTTTTTGAAAGTTTTAATAGAAATGGTGCGCCCATACTAATTTGTAGTGCTCTACTTCCTATTATTCTTGCTTTTTCGTATTTTGTTTTATGTTCTTCTGGTAATTCCACTTTAAGCATTTTAGTTCACCTCTGCTAGGATTTTTCTTATTTCTCCTGCTGATTTAAATGCTAATTCAACCATTTTTTGTACATCTTCAACTTTTAGAGGAACATCTCCTCCTTTTTGCAATGCACAAATCGTATTTTCGTCAAGTGTTGTTATTGTTAGTCTTGTGTCTACTGCTTTTTCTTCTTGTTCTGTTGGATCTACGATGAATAAATCTCCTAGTTTACATACTGTTATTGGTATTGGTACGTTTGCTAGTTCTAATTTATTTTCTGATCTTTTATGGTAATCTACACTTCCATCTTCATTTAGTGTTGGGTATCTTGCTGTTTTGATTGCTGCTATTGCTGCTAGTCCACCCATATCTATTAGGTTTCCATCAAAGTTTAATGGTACGATATCTACTGCTACGCTCCAAACTTTTTCTCCTTTTTCTAAACATAGTCCTTTCGTATCTATTGTTTTTGATTCTCTTATTCCTCTGTCTATAACTCTTGCTGTTTCTATGCTTTCTATACTTGGAGGTCCTGCTTCAAATTCTGGGCTTGATAGTGGTAAAAGTTCTGCATTTACCATTAAAACTCCGTCTTCTGGTGTGTCTGGATATGGTTTTTCAAGTGCCATTTTAACTCCAGCTAATACTTCTGCATCTCCAAATTTTACTTTTGCACTTCCTTCGGCTGTGCTTATTATACCTGTTTGGATTTTTATTGGTCTTATTTCGTCTAGTGCTCTTCCATCAAGTCTTTTTCCTTGTTTGAGTGCTTGTTTTACGTGTTCTTTCATTTCTTGGTTCATGTTAATCACTCCTTTATTTCTGAATTATACTTCTTGTGAAGTGCTTGTCTTTGTACTTCTGCAATTTTGTTTAGTGCTGGTTTTACTAATTCTAGTGCTTTTGCTAAGTCATCTTTTAGTATTTTTCCATCCATTTGAAGTAATGTTATTTCTTCTGTGCTTGGTATGTATGCTATTGGAATATCTGTTCCTTCATTTTCATTCATATGTTCTTCTGCACCGTCTAGATCTACTAAAAGATTTCCTTCTACACTACCTACACTTACTGAGGATACCATATCTTTCATTTTTATTCCTGCGTCTGCTAGTGCTATTGCTGCTGCACATATTCCTGCGCATCTGCTTCCTGCATCTGTTTGTGGTAGTTCTATGAATACATCAACTACTGTATTTGGGTAGTCTGATAGATCTACTACTGGTCTTAATGCGCTTTGTGTTACGTGTGTTATTTCTTTGCTTCTTCTGCTTGGTCCTGGTCTTACTCTTGATCCATCGCCTGCAAATGGTAGCATGTTATAGTTACATCTTAAGATTCCTGTTTTTGGATCTTGTAAAAATCTTGGGTGTAATTCTCTTGGTCCGTATACTGCTGCGTATGCTTCTGTATCTCCTATTTTGAATCTTGCTGATCCGTCTGCTTTTCCAATTACTCCTGCTTCTGCTTCCATTGGTCTTGGATCTTCAAATTTTCTTCCGCTTGGTCTTTTAAAATCAGTCATTGTGTTTCACCTTCTTCTGTGTTGTGATTGTTGTTTGTGTTTTGTAATTCTTCTAAGTTGATTGTTTTTCCTGTTTTTTCTTCTAGGAATTTTTTTACTCTGTCTGTTAGTCCTGAAATGTGTGCTTCTCGTTCTATTTTTTTGATTGCTTGAACTGTTATTGCTTCCATTCCTGGTTCTCCTTCTAACCATACTAAACCGTTTTGTCCTACGATTATTTTACAGTCTGTTGCTTTTTTCATCATAGAAACCATTGATCCTTTTTTTCCAATTATTCTTGGTACTTTATGAGGACTCACTTTTATTATTCTTCCGCCTCTTAGTCTTTTTAATCCTGGTCCTTTTACAGTTATGTCTACTAAATTTTGTGAAGTTACGTTTGTTATTTTTGCTACTGCAAAATCTTCTAATCTAAAGTATTTTGTTAAATCTGCTCCTTTTGCTATGTAGTCAAACGATGCATCTTTTAGTGGAAGTACAGCGCTGTATGGTGAATTTATATCTAATCTCCATCCACTCATTAGTATGTCTTCTACTTTTCCTATTATTGTATCTCCTTGTTGTGGTATGTATCTGCCACTTATTTGTGTTGTTTTCAGGACTTTGCCTTCTACATTTAGCATTCCGAGTCTATTTGCGATTACATCTTCACCTTTTCTATAGGTTCCGTTGCTTGGTAGGAAATCCATTCCTTTTGCAATTACTTGTCCGGGTACTACTATTGTTCTTTCTTTTGCTATTAGTTCTCCCATTTTTCTTTTCACCTTTTTACTTATTGTTTTATTAAATTTGATTTTATTGAATTTGATCGATTTGCACGCTTCCGTGTGTTTTACTATTTAATTCGTCCATTAGTTCTTCTTGTATTCCTGCGGGTATTTCTATTTCACAAGTATATGATCCGTCATTTAACCAAGTTTCTGTTTTTACTTTACCATATCCTTTTAGTGTTCCTATTAGTTTTGATGCGTATTGTACTGCTATGTGTATTTTATATTTTTTTGTTTCTAATTTTATTGGAATTATTGGTTTTAGTAAGTGCATTATTTCTTGGATTTGATCTTCTGCTTTTTTGAATTCGTCTATTTTTATTTTTGCTTCATTCATTGCGTTTTCTATTCTTGTTACTGGGTGTGGTGACCCTGTTCTTGGATCGATTGCCATTCTGTGTATTAGTTGTGTTATTTTTGTCTTTTTTTCTTGTCTTAGTTTTTCTCTGTATTCTGATGTTAATTGTATGTCTCCTTCTTCTAACATTTTTTTTACTATTTGTATGAAATTATTTGTTTGAAATACTTCTTTGAGTTCTTGTTCTGATGCTAGTAATCCTTTTTTTGTATCTGCAAAGATATTTTCTGCTTTTAGTAGTTCTTGTATGTCTTCTTCTGTTTTATTTGTTTTATTTTTGTATGCTATTGCTAAATCTGGATCTACTGCTACTTCAAAATTTTTTCCAAATTTTTTATATACAATTAGATTAAATGTTACTTTTTCTTTGTCGTATATTTGTTGTTTGTGGCTCATTTTATATCCTCATAGCGTAGTTTAATTTTTCAAATAATTGCATTACAGGTTTTCCTGCGTATATTGTTTTGTATATCCTTGATTTTTCAAGAATTTGTACACCTTTATTAAAATCATACATCACAATTAATTTGTATTTTTTATGTGTTATTCTTGTTAATAACTTTGAATATAAGTAGCCATCTTTTCTCCCTAACATATTTATATATTCAATATCTGCATTTTTGAATATTTCTTTTGTTATTTTTTTAAATCTGTCTTCTTTAATACTCATTTTATTAGTTTTTCAATTTTTTCTTTTGATACTTTTTCCATTTTTTTTGTTGATAATGGTATTATTGCCGCATCTATTCTTTCAGGCTGAAAATTATTGTTTAGTGCTTTTTTTAACATTTTTATTGCCAGTGATAATCCTTCATCCATAGTCATTGTGTCTTTGTATTCTTTGTGTAGTTGTTCTTCTATGTCTGTTTCTCCTTCACCTATTACTGTAGCTTTGTATTGATAGTATAATCCTGTTGGATCTGTTTCAAATAATGCCATTCCTGTTTCGTCTATTCCTGCAATTAATAGGCTTACTCCAAAAGGTCTTAGTCCTCCTGATTGTGTTGTGTATTGCATTAAGTTGCATAAATCTTTTACTATTACTATATTGTCTACTGGAGAATCATATTCTACTTTATGTTGTTGTGCTTTTACTTGTGCTCTTTCAACTAAAACTCTTGCATCAGATAGTATTCCTGCTGCTGTTGACATCATGTGATCATCTATTTTGAATATTTTTTCTATTGCGTCAGGTACTACTAATTTGTCTACTAGTCTTTTGTCTGTTACTAATATTATTCCGTCTTTACACACAATTCCTATTGCTGTGTTTCCTAGTCTTACGGTTCTTTTTGCATATTCTACTTGTAGTAGTCTTCCATCTGGACTAAACATTGTTATTGCTCTATCATATCCCATCATTTGGTGTTGTATTGGTTCCATTTTTTTGTACCTCTCATGCTTGTTTTGCTTTTTGTAGTAATCCTGTTGTTGTGATTGGTTTTATTATCACAGGAACGTCATCAATTTCTTTTATGAATAGCATTGCCGCGATTGTTTTATCAACATATTTATTGTTAACTCTTATTATTCCTTTATTTTTTTTTAGTTCTACAACCATTAGTCCTGCTTCTGCAGAATCAAATAGTCCTAATATTTGTTGTATTTTTTGAGATATTTTTGTTAGCATATTTGTTTGTGTTTTTTTTTCTATATTTACTATTTCAAATACTATATATCTCTTTTTTTCTTTTAGCGTTGGTAAAAGGCTTTTCATTTTCATTTTTTATTGTTTTTAGAAAGAATTTGCCTTTTTTTGTCTTCTTTCTCTCCCTGTCCAAAGGAGCATGGTTTGATTTATATAGTTAACTATTGATAGTTACATTCATAAATAGTTATTTTCCATATTGTAATAAAATAAAGAAAAAATTATATACTACAAATAAGTAACAAAGCTTTAAGAAGATGGAAAATTATTTTATTAATGATAAAACAGTAAAGGTATACTTAGATAATGATGAATTTTCAGACTCTTTAAATTTACTTTTAGAATTAGACAAAATATACAAAACATTAGGTGGCGATCAATTATTAATAAAAAATGTAAAGGAATTTATCGAAATAAAAGTTACAGAATCAGAATATGACGCTAATAAAGAAACTAAGTTTTCAAACATTAATTTCATAAAAAAAGAATCAATATTTTCAAAATACGCTTCCAGAGAAATAGTTGAAGAAACAATAGATAATTTTTTCAAATCTGAAAAGACACGCGAAATAAAAGATAAATTAAATTCAAAATTTCCAGAAAAATTATTTTATCAAGATTATCCATATATTGCAACTCTAAGTATTTTATTCAATGAATATAATAAAAAAGAATATTTAAAAGAAACATTATCTGACTAATTTCATTAATTTTCCTATTTTACCTGTTATTTCATCAAGTTTTTTCTTACTGTTTGCTTCAGTATTTATTCTAAGAAGTGGTTCTGTATTGCTTTTTCTAACATTAAACCAGTATTCGTCATAATAAATACTTATCCCGTCTAAAAAAAGTGTTTTTTTTGCGTCTTTAAATCCTTGTTCTATTAATAAAAATGCTTTACTTGAATTTTTTACTTTTAAGTTTACTTCGCCTGAATGAAAATATGGACTTAAATTAATTACTAATTCTGAAAATGTTTTCTTTTCATCAGGTTTCATCGCGAGTAATCTGTTTAATACTCTTATCACAGTTATACCTGCGCAATCTAAATATTTAAAATTTTTATAAAAATAATGTCCTGATCCTTCTCCTCCGATTTCTGCTTGTTCATTTCGCATAACATCAACTATATTTGTTCTGCCTGCTTTTGATAAAATTGCGTGCATTCCACTTTTGTTTGCTTTTTCTGGAATGTATTTTGAACTTCTTACTTCATATACTATTTTTCCTTTTTTCAAATCATCCATTAAAAGCAGCAATATTAAATCTGGTCTTACAAATTCTCCTTTTTCATCTACAAAGCATACTCTGTCAGCGTCGCCATCAAATATTATTCCTAAATCTGCTTTTTCTTTTTTTACAGCGCTTATTAGTTGTTTTAGATTTTGAGGTTTTAATGGGTTTGGGTCATGTCCTGGAAATGTTCCAGCAATTCTTGAATTTATTACTTTTGTATTTGGAAATAGTTTACTTATTACATCCACTTCTGCAAAACCAACGCCATTACTTTGATCAACTATTATTTTCAAATCTTTTGGTTTTGTTTTTTGTTTAGTTTTTACTAAAAGCATATCTTTTAAGAATTTTTTATAGTCATTTTCCCATTTTTTGCTTTTTAATTTTCCTGTTGATTTCACATATGGAAATTTTGCTTCTTCCATTAGTTCTTTGATTTGTAAACTTCCATTTCCATTATGAATAGGTTCTCCATTTTTCCCAAGTAGTTTAAAACCATTATAATTTTTAGAATTGTGACTTGCAGTTATCATTATTCCCGCATCATATTTACCTTTTATCATTCCAAAATAGAATAAAGGCGTACTTACTTGTCCTAAATCAACCACATCAGAACCTTGTTCTCTTAATCCTTTAACTAATCTTTCAAAAAATTTTTTTGAAGTACTTCGTCCATCATAGCCAACTGCTACTTCTTTTGGCATCACATGAGTTGAAAAAGCTTTTCCTAATATATATGCAAAATTATTATCTATTTGCTTAGGAACTATGCCTCTTATATCATATGATTTAAACACATCATCGTAATTATTCATTCCCCCACCTACAAGGTCTATCACATAAGTATTATATAAATATTTTGTAAACATTTATAAATAAAATCTGATTTCGAGCATATATTGACTGAGACCTAAATTTATTAGGCGGCTCGGGAGGACAAAAAATGGTAGAATTTAAACTAAATCTTGGGGATCCTAAGACAAAAAAAACTAAAAAGCATGAAATCAAAGACGATGAAACAGAAGTTTTCTTAGACAAAAAAATTGGCGATAAAGTTAAAGGAGATTCATTTGGATTTGATGGTTTCGAATTTGAAATTACAGGCGGTTCAGATTATACAGGAGTTCCTATGAGACGTGATGTTTTAGGAACTGCTAGACAAAAAATTCTAATAGTATCAGGTACTGGTATTAGAAAAAATAGAAAGGGAAGAAGAGTTAGAAAAACAATGGCAGGAAACACTATTTATGAAAGAACTGCTCAAATTAATCTTAAAGTTGTTAAAGAAGGAAAAACACCTCTTTTTGAAGAAGCAAAACCTGAAGCAGAAGCAACCGCTGAAGAAGAAACTGCTGCTAAAGAAGTTAAATCAGAAGAAGCACCTAATGAAGAAAAGAAAGAAGAATAATTCTTCTAAATTTTTTTATTTTTCTTATAATTGATGATTTTTTAACATATAATTTTAAATAGTATTAAGAGTATTTGATTAAAATGAACTTCAAAGAATTAATATCCAAAAAAATATCTGATCATACAAATTTAGATGAATGTAAAGTTTTTGAATTATTAGAAGTTCCTCCAAAGCCTGAACTTGGTGATTTTGCTTTTCCTTGTTTTTTATTAGCCAAAGAATTAAAAAAATCTCCGGCAGAAATCGCAACTGATTTGACATCAAAAATAAAAGAAAATTTTATTGAAAAAGTAGAGGCTAAGGGTCCTTATGTTAATTTTTGGATTAAAAAAGAAATTTTAGTGAAGAATGTTCTTGAAAGTTTAGAAGAAAATATTGTTTTAGATAAAAAAGATAAAATTTTACTTGAATCCCCTGGCCCAAATACTAATAAACCATTACATTTAGGTCATTTGAGGAATATGCTTTTAGGTGTTTCCAACAAGAAAATTTTGAATTATTTAGGTCATGAAGTTATTCCTGTTGATGTTGTTAATGATAGAGGAATTCATATTTGTAAATCTATGCTTGCATATAAATTATTTGGAAATAATGAAACTCCAGAAAGTTCAGGTATGAAAGGAGATTATTTTGTTGGAAAATATTATGTTAAATTTGCAGAGGAAGTGAAAAATAATCCTGAGCTTGAAGATCAAGCTAAAGAAATGTTAAAACTTTGGGAAGAAGGAGATGAAGAAACTCTTGATATCTGGAAGAAAATGAGGGATTGGTGTTTAGCTGGTTTTAAAGAATCTTTTAAGAATTTTGATGTTGTTCATGAAAAATCTTATTATGAAAGTGAGACTTATAAAGCTGGTAAGGAAATTATTCTAAATGGTTTAGAAAACGGTTTGTTTGAAAAAGATGAAGACGGCGCAATTATTGCAAATCTTGAAGATAAAGGTCTTGGTAAAAAAGTTTTACTTAGAGCTGATGGTACTAGTATTTACATAACTCAAGATATTGAGCTTGCACGGCAAAGATTTGAAGATTATAATATGGATAGAATTGTTTATATTGTAGGTTCTGAACAAATTCATCATTTTAAGGTTTTGTTTGAAATTCTAAAAATGTTAAATTTTCCTTTTGCTGATAAATGTCATCATTTAGCTTATGGCATGGTATATTTACCTGATGGTAAAATGAAATCTAGGGAAGGAACTATTGTTGATGCTGATAATTTTAAATCTGATATGGTTAAAATGGCAAAGTTAGAAGTTAAAGAAAGATATCCTGACTTAAATGATGATGAGTTAAATACGCGTGCAGATATGATTGCTTCTGCAGCAGTAAATTTCTTCATTTTAAAATATGATGCGCATAAAGATTTCGTTTATGATCCAAAGCAATCTTTAAGTTTTACTGGAGATTCAGGTCCTTATATTCAGTATACTCATGCAAGGATTTGTAGTATTCAAAGAAAAGCAAATTTAAATCCTGAAAACATAAATTATTCACTTTTAGAACTTGACTCTGAAAGAAATTTAATAAATAAACTTGAAGATTTTAAAGACATCATTTTAAAATCTGCTGAAAATTATAGGCCGTCTCTTATAGCAAATTATCTTTTAGAGCTTTCTCAATTATTTAATAATTATTATCATGAAACTCAAATAATAATTGAGGAAAAAGAATTAATGAATGCAAGACTTTTTTTAATTAATAAAATTAAATATGTGTTAAATAATGGATTGTCTCTTCTTAATATTAAAGCTCCGGAAGAAATGTGATTTTTTTATCGAAAACTAATTATATGAGTTGAAATTTCTTATCATCATGAAGATTTCTTTAATGAAAGATAAGATTCCTGAAAAGATTTATTCTTTACTTGAAACTAAAGGTTTTGAAGAATTGCGTCCTAGTCAATATAAAAGTATTGATGCTGGTTTATTTGAGGATAAAAATTTACTTGTATGTACACCTACTGCTTCTGGTAAAACTCTTGTGGCTGAGTTTGCTTTTTTGAATGCGGTTTTACATGACAAAGGAAAAGCTGCTTATATTGTTCCGTTAAAAGCGTTAGCTTCTGAAAAATTTAAGCAGTTCAAAAAGGATTATCCTAGTCTTAAAATCGGTCTTAGTAGTGGTGATTTGGATTCTTCTGATTCTCATCTTAATTATAGTGATGTTATTATTACAACTAGTGAAAAATTTGATTCTTTATTAAGACATAAAGCTCCTTTTATTCAAAGATTAAAAACTGTTGTTGTTGATGAAATTCATTTGCTTAATGATGCGAGCAGAGGTCCGACTCTTGAGATTATTTTAACAATTCTTAAACAAAAATTAAAAAATATTCAAATAATAGGCTTGAGCGCAACAATTGGTAATCCTGCTGAATTATCAGAGTGGCTAAATGCGACTCTTGTTGAAGATTCTTGGAGGCCTGTTGTTCTTAGAAAAGGCGTTTATCTTGATGGCGAAATTGAATTTGATAAATAAATATTCTTTCTTTATCAAAAAAATTAGGCTAATATGAAACCCTTCTTTTTTTGTATTGCGAAGCACTATTTTTGACTCCGTCAAAAACAAAAAACCAATATTTGCACCTATTTTGCTGTACAAAATGCAAATATTTCAAATTAACTTCAAGGCAATACTGAGGGT
>JAIPET010000037.1 GCA_021736975.1 Candidatus Woesearchaeota archaeon | reverse complement strand
AAGGACTAAAAAAATCAAAAGAACAACAAGAAAACGGCAAAGGATTATCAATAGCAGGAATCATAATGGGCTCAATAACAATAGTAGGCGGACTAATATTTGTAATGATTGCAGTAATAGCATCTTTTGGAGTATTAAATACTAGTGAAATGATTCCTGAAAAAACAACATTTGGGGTTCCTTTTATTTCATTAGATACCGCAGCATTAAACAAAAATGATGGAACAATAAAAGTAGCATTTAGAAATGGCAAAGGAAATCCTATTGAACTAATTACAGCAACAAATTCAGGAAACGTTAACTTAAATCAAGGAACTTGCGACTTAGCTCAAATAAGTACTGATAAAACTAACGTGAATAACGGAGAAACATTTGTAATTACATGGACTTGTAATGATCCTGGAGATATAGGAGATAAAATATCTGGAGATTTCTCATTTTCATACAAAAATACAAATACAGATATTACAACAGAACATAAAGGAAAAATATATTCTTCGTGGTAATAAAAATTATTTTTTATTTTTTTAAATTTAATTTGATTCAAAGAATTCTATTAACAAATCACCAAATAAAACCATAGGAAGTTTCTTTACTTCAAGACTTGAAACCCACATAAAATGATCGTGTTCACTACTAAGTTTGACATTTGTATGAGTGGGATCAAGTAAAAAAATATGAGCTTTACTATGAATATCATTTCTTGTATCTTCTAAAACACCAAGTTCTTTAACAATCCTACAAGGAATTTTAGTTTCTTCAACAACCTCTCTTCTCATAGCCAAATTAGGAGTTTCCCCAAATTTTATTTTACCACCAGGAACCTCCCACTTACCAATATTTTCAGGAAATTCATCTTTTACTTTTCTAAGAAGTAAGAACTTATCACCCTTTTTTATTAAACCCCTAACTATATTAATTTCTTTCATTTTAAATCAATCTTTATTATGCCCTAACCAAGAAACATTCTCAATAACCGAACCTATAAGTATTGCCAAAGATGAAACAATAAAAGTTACAGCCACCAACGTAGGAATTATTCCAACAAAAATAGAATATACAATTAAAACAATAACACCTATAATTGTTGCAGAAACAACAGTTTTTTGACCAAACCTCATAAACCATTGAAAAAAAGTTATCGGACCTAATATCATAGAACAAGCAGCAAATAATAAAGAAACCTGAACAAGACTAGGAATTAAAAAACTTAAAATAACTGCAAAAACTAAAACAATAACAATACCCCAACGAATATTAGCCCTATTAATAGTCCTCCCAAATATATCTTTAGTAGCAATTTGAGCACCTGCAAAAGTATAAGTATCCGCAGAACTCATTAAAGACATCCAAATTAAAAGAGCACCAATACCTAAAACCAATCCACCAAAATTAGAAAGTAAAGATACAAAAGCCAAATCAGAATCGATATTAGGAAAATAAAATTTAGCAGCATAACCAATACCAACTAATAAAATAACTAATGCAAACAAAATCAAACCACTCATCCAAGTGCTATGCTTTGCAGTATTCGCATCTTTAGAAGCAAAAATTCTTTGAAAATAAGGCGTTAATGAAAAAGGAGCAAATACACCAAAAATAAAAAAACCAAGAATAGTTCCTATAGGAACATAATCAAAATCAATACCTGTCGAAGCTAAAGTACCTACCGAAATGTAAGAAAGAGTAAATGTAAGAATCGCAATTAAAATTGCCAAAATAAAATCAGTCCAAATAACAGCTCTAAAACCAGAAGATAATAAATAAATAGCAATAACAAAAACCGTGATGAGAACCGCAACATTATAAGGTGCAATACCTAAAACATCAAGTATTTTACCACCACTAACAAGTTGAATAGTTAAATCACCAACCAACGCAAATAAAGAAATTATTGCAACTGCTTTAGCAGCACCATCACCAAATTTATGTCTAATAAAATCAGGTAAATTATAAAAATCTTTTTTATCAGAATAATTTCTAAGCCAAAAACTAAAAAAACCAAAAACAAACACACCTAAAAGTAAACCTGCCGCCCACCAAAGAACACCAGTTCCAAATTCGTAAGCATAAGCACTACCAACAATAAAAAAACCTGCACCAATAAAAGTTGCAACATAAGACGTGATAAAACCTAATTTAGATAATTTTCTCCCATAAATTTGAAAATCCTCTTCTGAATCTTTCTTTCTACCTGCAAAATAACCAACGATAAGCATTACAAGTAATAAAACAATGAATAATATTGTTATTTCAATCATAAATAATAATTTGAAGATATAACTATAAAAATCTTATTATAAAAAAGACGAATCTATCTAACAAATTATAATATTATTATAAGAATTCCACCGATAATCATAAGACAAGCAATAGATTTTCTAAAAATATTTTTTTCATGAAATAATCTACCCCCAATAATTGTTGTAAACAGTGCCGCGCTTCTCTTAATAGATGAAACAAGAGCGATATTAGCATCTTTAATAGCAAAAACCTGAGAATACCTATAACCAAAAGTAAGCCCTGCAACAAGTAAAACCCACCAACCATTTCTTTTCAAACCACTCTTTATCTCTTTAAAACCATCATGAAAAATACTAATCATAAACAAATAATTAATTGCCAAAAAAATATGCATTATAGCCATATAAGCTTCAGGAGCAACACTAAGATTAGCTGTACCAAGAACAAATCTGTCCCCTGTACCGCAAATAGCATAAAGAATTAACGCAAGAACAATGTAATGAATATATTTAGATCTCCTAAAAACCCTAAAAGGCTCAAGTAAATCATGATGCTTTTTCAATTCCAAAATATAAGAACCGAAAATAAGTAAAGCAACACCACTAATTTGCAATAATGTTAAAGTTTCACCTAAAATAATCCAAGCAATAATAGCCGTAAAAGCAGGACTGATAACAAGCAAAGGACTACTAGAACTAACATCCATGTGCCTTATTGCCTTAGCAATCAATAAAAAAGCAATAGAACCAAAAATACTAATACTATACATAATAATCCAAGCAAGCAAAGTAATCTTAGAATAATCAACAATAAATAAAAAAGGCATAGCAATAACAGCTGCAACAACAGCTAAAGTTGCAGAAAAACTCATTGCATGTTCTTTAAACAAAACTTTTTTTTGAACAATAACTTGAGTAGCTGTTAAAACAGCAGTAAGAATTGCAAACATATACCAAGCCATAAATAAAAACTTAAATTAATCTTTTAAATATTTTTCTAGGACTAAAAGAAATCTCCCAAACCCTTTTGCTCATTAAGTTTCTTAGCTTTATCTAATTTATCTAAAGTACTATTAACTCTATCTTCATTAAATTCACATTTTTTAACAAGTAAATTAATTAATTTTTCTTTATCATAATTTTTAAATTCTATCACATAATCTTCTTTAACAGGCATTTGTTTGAAAACTTCAAAAATTTTTCTCCAATCAAAATCAAATGTTTCACTCCACTTAGCCTCTTCAAATAAAGCATTAAAATCACCTTTATGTTTTTTAACAAGTTTAATACCTTTCTTAGGACCAATACCTTTCACACCACCATAATTATAATCCGTACCAATAAGAATAGCAAGCGCAATAAGTTCATCTTGAGAAAGTTCTAATCTTTCCAAATTATCCTTTAATGATAAAAGTTCAGGGTTTACAACTTGATAATTATATGAACCAGGCATCTTTCTTCGCCTACTAATAGAAAGATTTTTTATCGTTCTTGGAGAACCCGAAATTAAAGAATCCGCATCCTGACTAACAACTGCATAAGCATCACCCTTTTTAACCATGAAAGCAGCCTGAGCTTCACCTTCGCTAGGAGCTTCAACATAAGGAATCCCCATCGCGAACAATAATTCTTTAGCTTCAACAATCATTTCTTTAGTTAAAAAAACAGTTCTAGCAGCATACTTTTTCATATTTTCAACATCTTCCTTTTGCTTTGCCTCTTCATAAAGTTCTTTAGCTTCTTCTTTAAGCGCTTTTCTTCTTTCTCTTTCTTTAGTCTTTAGTTCAGGAGGCTGTCCGTCAAAAACAAAAACAAACTTCAAACCTTTTTCCATAAGATTAGAAAACCTACCAAATAAACCTTGAAGATGACTAGTAATATTACCTTTAGAATCCATTAAAGGACTGCCATCTGCACCCCTAATAGTTGTTAAAAACATATAAAGTGTGTTAAACGCATCAACAGCCAAAATTTTACCTGAAAGTTCCTCAGGTTTTACTTCTTTACCTTCCAATAATTCAGTTATTGCAACACCCATAAATATATGAAAATAAAGGTGTTTAATATGTTTTTTGGTAAAAATATTAAAATAATAAAATATAAGAATAAATAAATGGAAGAAAAAAAACAAATAGAAAAAGAACCAATAAAAAAAAGAAAAAGAAAACTATGGGTAGAAATAATCATAATAATACTAATAATTATAATCATACTATTGCTTTTAAGAGGATGCGACAATAGTTTTGAAAAAAATCAAAATAAAAAAGAATTCAATAAAATAACAAATAATTCAAATGAAAATAATTCTTTAAACAACAATACAAAAAATAATGAAATAATAAAAACAGGAATAATAGAATTAAAAGCAACCACATTTAACAATTACGAAAAAATACCAGGAAAATTTACTTGTGACGGAATCGATGTAAATCCAGCACTAAAAATATATAATATGCCAAACCAAACAAATACAATGACAATAATAATGGAAGACCCTGATGCTCCAAACGGCATATGGACTCACTGGGTACTATATAATATAAATCCTGATAAAATAATAGATGAAAATACAGGTGTTGGAACAAAAGGAATTAATAGCTGGGGAACCGTAGGATATGACGGACCTTGTCCACCAAAAGGAAGCAGTCATGAATACATATTTAGAATTTATTCTCTTGATACAAGATTATCCTTAAAATCAGGAGCCTCAAAAAATCAAGTAATAAACGAAATGCAAGGACACATCATTGATTCATCAACTTTAATTGGTGTTTATTCAAGATAATTATTCAATAAAATATTATTGATGTTTATTCAAGATGTTCTTTATAATTTAAAATTTTTAATTCATACTTTTTATTTTTATTTAATTCAATTACAGAAAAAGCAGCATTACTATGCGAATATTTAGGATGAGAAGTTTGAATATCTATACTTAAAAGAAAACAAAGAACATATCTAATATAAGTTCCATGACCAACAATAAGTATATTTTTACTTTTATTTTTTCCAATTATGTCATTTATTGTATTTTTAACTCTCAATTCTAATTCAGTTGGTGATTCTCCACCGTTTGGAACAAACAATATTCCTTTAGCAACAAATTCTTCCTTTAATCGTAAATATTCTTCAGCTTTTTTATTTTCAAAATCTCCAAAATGTTTTTCCCTTAATCTTTCATCATAAATAATTTTTACGTTAGGATGATATTTTAGAAGTTCACTCGCAGTTTGTTTAGTTCTATTTAAATCACTAACGTATGCAACATCAATTTTTTTATTTTTCAATTCTAAAGCAGTTTTTTTTACTTGATTAATGCCTTTTTCAGATAATATCCCATGAGTTCCCCCGCCTTGAATTATATTTTTGGAATTTCCTTCTGTTTCTCCATGCCTAACTAAATATAATTTCATTTTTAGATTATTTATTTATTTATTTCTTTTAGCTGATTCATATAACCATATAATTTATCAAACCCTTTTTGCCAAAAATCTTCTGATTCAAGATCAAAACCTAAATCACCTAAAAGATCAACGGCAGGTTTACTTCCACCTGCTGCAAGAATAGATTTGTATTTATCTATAAATGGCTTTCCCTCATCTTTATACTTTTGAAATAAAGAATAAACCATTAGTTGACCCCACGAATAACCATAAACATAAAAAGGTGATGCATGAATATGAGGTATATAATTCCATTCAGATTTAAATTCTTCAGGAATCTTCATATCACCAAACATTTCTTTTAATAAACTATAATAAGTTTCATCAAGTTCTTCTTTTGTAGCACCACTAGGAATCATTTTATGAGCTTCTTTTTCAAATAAATAAAAACCTGTTTGCCTAGCTATCGTCGCATACGCATCCCCTAGCATCATAACAAGCAAACTTGTTTTTTCTTCTGAAGTTTTTGCATTTTCAAGCATTTTTTCAGATAACATAACTTCATTAAATACAGATGCTGTTTCCGCCATACAAATACCAGGATGATAATATAAAATTGAATGTTTTCTTGCTAATTGATCATGAATACCATGACCAAACTCATGAGCTATAGTAAATAAATCTCTTAACTTATTTGTATGATTTAAAAAAATATAAGGCGCCACATTCGGAGCAGGACCATAACAATAAGCACCGCCTCTTTTATTTTCATCAGGATGACTATGCACATGATTTTTATCAAATATTTCCATTGCATGAACATATATTTCATCATCAAACTCTTTTAAAGTATCCATAGCTATTTTTTTAGACTCTTCATACGAATATTCTTTTTCAACTTCTTTTGCAAAAGGCGCATAAATATGATAACGAGAAAATTCATATTCACTACCTGCTTTTTTATTTAACTCATGTAATGTTTTAAAAAAATCTTTAAACAATGAAAAATTTTTCCTTGCAACAGCAGTCATTGCTTCAACAGCCTTAGGCGTTACATTATTTGATAAATGTCTTTCTTCTGCAGAATCTTTAAATCCTCTTATCTTTAATGCTTCATTATTCCAATCCATAACTATATTTTTATACATTTCAGAAAGCAAAATACTATTTTCTTTGTACCTACCATAAACTAATTTATATGCTTCCTCTCTTTCTTTAGGATTTGAAGATTTAAATTTAGCAACCAATTCTTCTTTTGCAATTGGCTCCCCATTAAATTCAAATTTAAAATCAGTAGTATATATTTCATAAATATCAACAGTACTATCTGAACCAGTTTCATCTTTTATGTTAATTATTTTTTCTATTTCTTCAGATTTAGTAAATTGTTTATATTTTCTAATGTTTTTCAAATAAAAATCATAATATTCAAGTTTTTTAGAATCTAAAAATTCTTTAGCTTTAACATCATCAAGCTCTATAAACCACAAAGAAAAAAACATCATTTCATTAGACATATCAGTTCCTAATTGACCCAATTTAGTTTGCATTGCCAAAACTTTAGTATCTTTAGTATTCACAGAAGATTTCATAGAATAATAAGCTGACAAATTTGAAAAAAGAGTATTTATTTCTTCTTTTTTCTTAATTATTTCAAAAACAATTTCCGGAGTTGCATCTTTTAATTTATTTCTATACTGTTTAAACTCTTGAACATCAGATTTTATTTCATCAATTATTTGATCTGTTGTTTTACCACCTAATAATTCTTCTAAATTCCACATTACTTTTTCTTCCATTTTTAATACCTTAATTCATATTTCTTTAATCAGCATTCCTTTGTATTCTTTGTTAATTTTTTCTTTAGCTTTTTTTGTAACTTCTCCAGTTGTCAAATAAACAGTGGGGATTCTTCTAGTTTGCCCTTGAATATAAGCTGAACTTAAATCCCCATCATTACTTTTCTTTTTACTTTTAGCTTTACAAAAATATTCTGCTTTACCCATCGGAGTACTCATCGTTATTACAAAATTATATTCTGAACCTTTTCTAATAAGTTCTGCTTCTTTTACTTTTATAAGATTATTATCAAAGAATTTTTTTATTGTATCGAGAAAATCATCTTCTACCGTTTCAAAAATATTTTCTTGATCTTCTTCTTGCAACGTTTTTTGTTCTTCTGATTTTTTTTGCGTAAAATTTCTTTGCTCTGAAGTTTTTACTTTTTTCTGTGTCTCTTGTTTGTCTTGTTTTGTTACTTGTTGTTCTTGTTTAACTGATTTAGATTTTTCTTCATTTGATTTTTGATCATCTTGAATCATTTCTTTTTTTACTTCTTGAACTTTTGATTCATGTTCTTTTGGAATTTCTACTTCTTCTTTTTTAGGAGCATATCTTTCATTTAATACAATATATGCTTCTTTTTCTGAAATTAAATAATATCTCCAAAAAGTTTCTTTTTCTCCATTAACTACAACTTCAAAAGATCTAGAAAAATCCTTTATTTGTCTTAAAGAAACTCTTGTAAGAGGATCTTGTTTACTATCCCTTACTACTTTATTTTCTTTTAGAAAATCATAAGTTTGTTTATCTTTTTCATTTAAATTACCAGATACCAAATCTAACTTTGCTTCTTGACCGACAACATAATAAAAAGGACTTCCTCCTTTTTTAACATTAGTCGTTAAAACTTTTTTTGATTGAAACAAAGTCGATAAAGCAGCACCAATAGTTATACTATCTCCTTTGCCAAGATATTTTCTAACATCCATAGGTAAAAGAGGACCTCTGTTTTGTACTGCGCTTAATGCTTCTTCCGATGTTACAATTTCTATAGACATATTTTCATGGCCTTATCCATTTAATTTCCCAATAAGTTACATCTGCTTCATCATCAACCACTGCAATCATTAATCTTTTTTTAGTGCTATGAGCAACCCTATTTTTTGCAGCGAATTCATACCAAGTTAATGTTGAACCTTCGTGTACTGGATATACAACCCATCTTGCGTGATCTTCACCAGGTTTAATTCCTCTATCATAAACTCTAAAATCTGCTCCGAATTTTAAAGCAGTCTTAATAATATAACCTCTGTTTCTCATATCTTTAAAAACAGAATATCTAATCCAAAAACTAGGTTCTACTCTTTTTGCTTTTTTTAAATAATCTTCAAATGACAAACTTTTCTTTCTAGCATCTGATACTTCTAATTTTCCTTTTTCAATCAAATATAAAGCTTCATGTAAACTTAATTGAACTTGTCCATTTTCAAGAACAACACCATATCTTGATTGATTGTATAATTCTCTAGCCTCATTTGTATTCTCAGTAACAATTCTTTCCTTACTAAAAATAGATTTTATAGGTGGTTTTCTAGAAGATTGTTTTTCCTCTTTAACTTTTGGATCTAATTCAACTTGAGCAATTGCTTCTTGATCTTTTTTTACTACTTTTTTCTTAACTAAACTTTTAGTTGTATCCTCAGAACTACTTTCTAAAGACTCTTTACTTTTTTTTGAAATTTTCTTTGGCGCCATATTAATATGAGATGATAGCTTTGTTTTTAAAGATATTGATGTTTATAACAACAATAACATAATTACGTACCCTAAAAAACACCCAGTGCTTATAAAAGGCATTGCTGGATAAAATCTATTATTTTTACCCAATATAAATAATCCAGTTAATGCAATTGCAGCTCCAGCAACTACTATTAACGAATAATTAAATGCTAAATTTAAAGGAATTTTTTGTGAAATTAAATTTGTCATCACAGATCCTGCAAACAACATTGGAAAAACTATGTCTCCACCACCTAAAATTCCTGTTTTTACCCCGCCAACCTTTGAATTTGAAATTTTATGTGCTTGTTTAGTAGTTTTAGTTATTAATTTAGTTTTTTCCCCTTTAGATTTATACTGAATTGCTAATCCTGGAAAAACATCTGCATCCGCAGTAAAATTAGCCATTACAACCATGTGTTTACTTTTCCAAACAGCATACATATCATAAAGAGAAATTAAAATTAAAATAATTATCATCATATTTAATTCAAGTACAGGAACAAATAATACAGCAATACCTGCATACATAAATATTTCAGTAATATTTTGCACATATAAATTTGGTTTATAAATTTTTAAATAAGCCAATACAAAAGCAAATACCCAAACAAAGAAATAATATTCTTCTTTAACTAATACTCCAAAAGCAACACCCATAGAAATTGTTGCAGCCATTAAAAACCAAGTCTTCCACCAATTTTTTTTCTTTCTCTTTGCTAAAAATAACAAGATACTCGTACCTATTGCTATCCCGACAACAATATAAATAATTTGTTCATATTGATTTAATTCTGCTCTTTCACCAATTATTGTTGAAGTATAATTAATTTGAATAGTTCCATTTAATTCAGTTATTTGATTTGTTGAAAGTTTTACAAGTGAAAGACCCACAACATTAGCCAATAAAAACAATAAAACAAATAACAAAGTAATTTTAAGATTATGCTTCATAATAAATAAACAAAGACGAATTATATAAACTTAATTGAAAACTAAACAAAAATCCCATTAGATAACTTATAATTATCAGGAAAATAATCAGGATCACTAGGAAAATCCCAAACAGCATTAATAAAAGCAAAATCCGAATCACAAACAACATCACATAACTCTTTATGCTGATTTGGCACAGAAAAATAATAACCAACAGACTTACCATTTAAAGGCCTAAACCTCATAAAAGCATAAGAATTAAACATCTCATTATTAGAAACGAAATCAACCTCAAACTTCCTATGAACACTATTCATAACAACTTTAGACAAATCAAACAATCTAGATCTCTTATCAAAACTAGAATTAAAAACCAACTCCTTTTTCAAAGCATAATCATAAACCTTGATTTCTTTTAAAACCTTTGTATCAATCAAAGACTCCATAAACCCAACATAATCCCGCACCGAATTTAATCTCTTATCAGAAACAATAGGATTAAATAATTCTCCATGAATATCAACATTTTTCCTATAACTTTTGGCACTATCATGCGTCTTTCTTTCTAAAATCCTATACTTACGACTATCAGTTTCAACAATCCTAACATTAGTTAATTTATTAAACATATCATTTGAAAAATTCGTATCCATAAAAGTAAAGAAATAAGAACTAATATATAAACATTTGAACAAAAAATAAATAATTTCAATATAGAATATAAATATAACAAAATACATAAATAAAAGAAAAATAAAGAAAATAAAATGAAACAAGCAAACCACGTAACAATAAGAATTTTTTTATGTGTCTGTCTTTGTCTAGTTGTATTATGATTATTTTTATTTTTCTTTCGTCAAATCCTTTTGCGTGTAGTTTTTCGTATTTGATTTTTTCTGTTTTTATTTGTTCTTGTGTTATTTGTAGAA
>JAIPET010000036.1 GCA_021736975.1 Candidatus Woesearchaeota archaeon | reverse complement strand
TATAATTGTTCAAACTGCTCACGCGGATTTATCTACTAAAAATAATTGTTTTAATGTTGGTTGTGATGAAGTTGTATATAAGCCATTAGATAAAAATATTTTACTTGATACGCTTGCTAAATATTTAAAAAATGATGATATTTGATTTTCTTTATTTTTTTAATATTTTTTGAAGTATTGTTTTTTTCTTTGGTTCGGTTTTTTTTTCTGTTTGTTCTTTGTTTTTTTCAGAGTTTTTATTTTCTTTTTTTGCTGTTTTTTTTGTAGTTTTCTTTTTTGTTGTTTGAGTTTTTTTCTTTATTGGTTTAGTATTTTTATTTTCTGTTGGTGTTTTTTGTTCTTCTTTTTTATTTACGTTTGTCTTATTTGTCGTAGTGTTTTGTTTGTTTTCTTCTTTTTTTTGTTCTGTGTTTGTTTTATTTGGTAGTGGTATTGTTGTTTTTTCTTGGTTTGATTCTAGTTTTTGTTTTATTATGTCTATATTATCAAAATTTGTTTGTTTTTCTATTATTATAGGTGTTGTGCTTTGTGTTTGTTGGTTTTTATTAGGTTGATAGTTGTTATTTTTATAGTTGTTATTTTGATTTTGTTGTCTATAATTATTTTGTTGTCTATTTGGTTTATTATATTCAAACCAATCTTCTTTTGTTATTTGGTGAAAGAAATCTGCTTCTTCAAGTAGTATTCTTGCTGCTGTTTCTTTAACTGCTACAATTTCAACTCTTACTCCTTCTGATTTTAAGTGTCTTACTAAGTCTACATAATCTGAGTCTCCGCTCATAATTATTATTGTATCTACTTTGCTTGCTAGTTGTGTTGCTTTAATTGATAAAGGGATGTCTGCTGATTTGTGACAAGGTACTACTGATCCAAAAAAGTTTTCGTGTAGTCTATCTGCTAATTTTGATGATATTTGTCTTCCTTCTCTAAAATATATGAGTCTATTTAGTGATCTTCCATTTAATATTCTAGGTATTGTTACGTCAAAGTTAAGCATTGAATTAGATTGTGTTATTGATTGTATGCTTCGCTCGATGTTGTTCCCATCGCATAATATTGCTACGGATTGGTTTATATTTATTTTCTCATTTTTCATTTATTTTCCTCTTTTAATTGTTTCATTAGAATTAATAATTAATATAAATAAAAAGGTTGTGGTTTAACATCCTGTTAAAGTTAGTAGTTTTGTTAAACTTTGTACGCCATTATATACTTCGCCATTGATTATCCATGCAGGGTATGATTTTATTGCTGGATTGCAACTTTCTTGTTCGCAATCTATTGTTACTATTGATTCTGCATAGTCTTCAAAATAACTGTATTGATTTGTGTTATATGGGCTCCAGTCCACTGTGTACATTTTTGCATTTTCTGATATACATTCTACTTGTTTTTGGAGTGTCGCAGCTTTAGTATTTACTATTTGGACTTTTGTTGATGAACTACTTGTTGAAGTTTCTGTTTTTTCTGTTTCGTTGGTTGTTTTTGTAGGCTCCGTTATATCTATTGTTGTTTGTGTTGTAGTCACATTTTTTTCTTCTTGACTGTATATTTCTATTATTGCATTTTCTTTTAATTCTTCAATTTTTTTATCGTATTCTTTTAGTAGTTCTTGTTGTATTATTGCTTCTTTTATTTGGTCTTTTACTTCTTCATATAGTAATTTTCCGCCTGGCATATCTTCCATTTTTAGCATTATGTGGTATCCAAATTGTGTTTTTATCAAAGCTTTTTCTTTTGGTTTTAGTTTAAATCCTGCTGCTTTGAATTCTGGTACTAGCGGGTCTTGTTCTGTAAAATTGTATTCTCCACATGTTTCTTTGCTTGCAATGTCGTCAGTGTGTTCTTTTACTAAATCACAAAAATTTGTGTTGTTTGCATTTACAGTTTCAATTATTTTTTTTGCTTTTGTATATGTTTCGTTTTGAGTTTCATTTCCGTACATTATTAAAATGTGTCTTACTCTTACTGCATTTGGCATTATAAATGCTTGTTCGTTGTTTTTGTAATACTGTTTTAATACTTCTTCCGAGGTATTTATTTGATCTCTTAAAGTTTCGTTCATATATTTGTTTACAATTAATGATTCTTTGTAAAAGGTAACCATTTCTTCGTATTTTATATTTTGTTCTTCAAGACTTGTTTTTAAATTTTCAGGACTTATTCCTGAGACTAACATTCTTTCTTGTAAAGCGTTTTCTGCTTCATTTTCTGTTATTATTATTTTTTCTTTTTTTGCATCTTGAAGTATTAATCGCTCGTTTATTATTTCGTTTAATATTTCATTTTTATCTAGGTTTGTTAATCCAAGGCTTTGTAAAGTTCTTTCTCTAAAATCTAATTTTGATGCGTATATTGGTTCTCCATTTACTATTGCTAGAATGTTGTTTGTTTCTGTACTTGGTTTAGCTGCTGAGAATGCAAAATATAGTGCAACGATTATTGCTACAATTACTAATGCGGAAGCGGCTATTAATGCCCAATTATTTTTTTCTTCATCTTCTATTATTGTTGTTTTTGGTATGTCAGATTTAGTTTTTTTGTGTTCTGTTTTTTCTTGTTGTTTTTTTGTTTCTTTTTCTTCCGTTTTTTTATCAGGTGTTTGTTCAACTTTATCTGATTTTTTAGTTATGAATTTCTTTTTTGCAATTTTTGATTTGTTAGAAATTTTTTCTGTTTTTTCTTCAACTTTTTCTGTTTTAGTTTCTTTTTCTTCTATTTTTTTATCTTTTTGTTCTTTTTCTGATTTTATTTGATTTTCATCTTTATTTTTATTGGTTTTGTTTTTTTCTTCAGCTTTTTTTTCTTGTTCTTGTTTTTCGGCTGCTTTTTCTGCTTTTTCTTCTTTTTCAGAAGCTGCACTATCTTTTTTTAATTCTTTTTCTAGTTCTATTTCTGCTTGACTTTTTCTTTTTGGATATAATTCAGCATCATATTCGATTTCGGTTAGATCATCTACGTCTTTAAACATGTCTTTTTCCACTAATATCACCCTCATTGATAAAATAAGATTATGTTTTGAGTATGAAGTGTTTATTTTTAAACTTATCGTTTGCACTAATTATATAATGGTGACAATTTGAGCTTTTTTTAAAGATAAATATATAAAACTCCTCTTCGTATTTTATTATATGAACGATATTGTGATTGGAAGAAGTAATAAAGATAGGGAAAAATATGGTGAAAAAGGGGCTATTTTTCTTGGAAAACATTATATTAAAATGGGTAGAACAAATAGTCTTTCTAATAATATTTATTTAGATATGATTAATAGTCATGTTGTTTTTATTTGTGGTAAGCGTGGTGGTGGAAAATGCCTCACAGGAGATACAAGAATTACTCTTGGAGATGGTTCTTTGGTTAGTATTGCTGACTTAGAGAATGATGATAGAGAAATTCTAAGTTTAAATGAAAACTTAAAAGTAAAATCAACTTTAAAAGATGAGTTTTTCAAAAGATCTGTTAATAAAACTCTTTTGATAACTCTTAAAACTGGTAAACAAATAAGATTGACTCCTGAACATCCTCTATTAACTGTCAAAGGCTGGAATTCTGTAGAAAATCTAAAAATAGGTTCTAGAATAGCAGTTCCTAGAATTCAAAGAGTTTTTGGAGAAGATGACTTATCGGAAGATAAAGTAAAAATATTAGCATATTTAATTACAGAGGGACATATTAATAACAATTTTATTCTATTCACTAATAAAGATGAAAAGTTGATTTCTGATTATTGTAATTCTATTAATCAATTTGATTCTAATCTTAAAATAATGGATCATGGAGATTTTTCAGTCAGGGTAGTTGAGAATAAAGTAAGAAAGGTTATTTCTCCTAAAAGAGATAAAAAAGGAAAATTTAGTAAAGGTATTATTTTTGATTCTAAATCTTCTTTAAGAAATTGGCTCGATTCAATTAAGTATTATGGTTTAAACTCCAAAGATAAATATATTCCTCAAGAAATTTTTAAACTTCCTAAACACAAACTTTCTTTGTTTTTGAATAGGTTGTTTTCTTGTGATGGTAGTATTTATTCAGAATCTAATCGGTGGAGAATTTCATATTCTTCAATTTCAAGAAGATTGATTGATGATGTTCAACATTTATTGTCCAGATTTGAGATAGTTAGTAAAATCAGAACAAAAAGTACCAAATCAGATTTTGGTGTTGCTTATGAGCTAATTATTCAAAGTTCTTTTTTAAGAATGTTTATTGAAGAAATTGGTTTTTTTGGCGATAAACAAGAAAAGCAAAAGATTGCATTTTTAGAAACTGAAAAAATAAAAAGCAATCCTAACCTAGATACAGTTCCTAAAGAAATTTGGGATATTTACAGACCTTCTAATTGGGTTTCTGTTGGAAAATCTTTAGGTTATAGTTCTCCAAAGGCTGCGAGAAGTTCAATTAATTATTCTTGTTCTAGACAAAAATTAGCTCAGATTGCTTTAACAGATAACAATGAATTTGCTTTAGATTTAGCCAATTCAGATATTTATTGGGATGAACTTATTTCAATAAAGGAAATAAATGAAAAAGTAGATGTTTATGATTTTTCAGTTCCTAATACTCATAATTTTGTTGCTAATGATATAATTGTTCATAATTCTTATACTATGGGTGTTATTGCTGAGGGTGTTGCTGATCTTCCTGAAGATATTAAGAAAAACATTTCTATTATTTTAGTTGATACTATGGGTGTTTATTGGACTATGAAGTATGGTAATAAGCAGGATAGGGATGTTTTAGAAGAGTGGAATTTGGATGCTAAAGATTTGGATGTTAAGATTTTTACACCTTCTAAGTATCATGAGGAGTATAAAGATAAAGGAATTCCTACTGATTTTCCTTTTAGTATTAAGCCGTCAGAGCTTTCTGGTCATGATTGGAATGTAACTTTTAATGTGTCTGATGATGATTCTGTTGGTGTTTTGATTGAGCGTTTGATTTATGAATTAAAAGAATCGGGTAAAGAATATGGTATTAAAGAAATTTTAGAGGCTATTGAAAGTGATAAGGACTCGGATATTAATACTAAGAATGCTGTTAAGAATAGGTTTTTAAATGCTCAAAATTGGGGTTTATTTTCTAAACGTGCTACTAAGATTTCTGATATTGCTATGCCTGGTCAAGTTTCTGTTTTAGATGTTTCTTGTTATGCTACTATGCAGGGTTCTTGGAATATTAAGAATTTGGTTGTTGGTTTGGTTGCGGAGAAACTTTTCATTCAAAGGATGACTTCAAGAAAAGAAGAAGAGTATAACGAGGTTCATAAATCTTTGAATCCTTATAGTGATGTTGTTAAAAAACAGGAGTTTCCTTTAGTTTGGCTTGTTGTTGATGAGGCTCATGAATTTTTACCTGTTAAAGGTAAGACTTTGGCTACTGAGCCTTTAGTTACGATTCTTAGGGAAGGAAGACAGCCTGGAATTTCTCTTATACTTGCAACGCAGCAGCCTGGTAAGATTCATACGGATGTTATGACTCAATCAGATACTGTTATTGCTCATCGTATCACTGCAAAGCTAGATACTGATGCTCTTAGCACGTTAATGCAGTCTTATATGAGAAAGGGTTTGGTTGAGGAATTAGATAATTTGCCTAGAGAAAAGGGCGCAGCTATTATTTTTGATGATACTAATGAAAAAATGTATCCTATGCGTGTTAGGCCTAGATTTACTTGGCATGGCGGTGGAAGTCCTACTGCTATTCACGATAAAGAAGAGTAATTTTTTGTTGTTTTTTCGCTTTTCTTTTCCATTAAATATATAAAAATCATTGATTTCTTTTATTTATGGCTTTTAGTAAAACATTTCCAAAAAGTTCTGATAAATCTGTGTATCCTAAATGGGAAGAGATTTTTTTAACTGATGAAGAAGAGAAAAAAGCAGAATTAGAGTGCAGGAATGATAATATTTTGAAAATGATGCAATGTATTGATGATGCGCGTTCTATTGTTCGTGATAAAAAATTGCTTGAAAGTCAACAAATTCTTATTGAGGTTGCTACGTCTTTATTTGATAAGCGTGCTAGTCATGAGATTTTCTTTAAAGAAAGGAAAACAAAAGAAAAATTTGATTTGATTAATAAAGATTAATTCTTTTTTTGTTTTTTGTCACGCTAAATGGACACAGAAAATATTATATAGTTTTTTCTTTTTTATTAATATATAGGGGATAATTTGAGTTTTACACAGAAAATAAAAAATTTTGATGATTTAGTTGAAAATTTTGATTATGTTCTTATTAACACGTCAACGAAAGGTTTTTCTTTAAATTTAAATGAAGATCAGGATTTAGTGGCTATTCCTGAAAAGTTTCATAAAAGACCTAAGAGAAATTCTCGAACAAGAATTTTTAGAGATGTAGAATTTTCTAATTTTAGTGTTGCAAATAATAAAAAGCCTCAATATGGTGTTAGTCTTGATAAAGTAAATATAAATAATTTATTGGATGAATTATCTTTCTTAGGGGATATTGATTTTCAAAAGAGTTCTAAGACAATTATTGTTGGTGAAAAGTATTTTTCTAAAATTAAAAGAAAATCTAAGAAAAAAATTAAGATTTTAGAAAAAAAATTAAGAAATATAGGGTTGTCTTCTAACGAACAGAACCAATTAAACAAATTATATGGTGTCAGGGGAATGAAATATTCTAAAATAAAAACAATTTCTATTGATGATAAGTTCGGTGGTCTTCCTTCTAATATGGAGGTTAAATTAAAATTATCAAGAAAAGTATATGATAAAGAGATTAATAGTTTTGTATTTTATGGGGCAGGATCTCTTAATTTGCTGTTTGAGAATTATTCTGAAGTTAGAGAGTTGACTTCTGGTAAATATGGTTATGAAATGGGTGTTAAAGTTATATTAAAATATACTGGGTCTAATAAAGAGGTTGGTATGCCTATTTTATTTAAAGTTAAAAATCTTCTTGATGATTCTTATATTGGTCCTTTGGTTGATGAGTTTAGAAACGAAAAGAAAGAGGAAGAGTATTTTAGAGAAATAAATTTTATTGATGGAATTCTTAATAAAGATGTTGAAGGTGATTATAAAGAAGGCGCGAATGGTATTAAATTGCGTCTTCCAAGTAATAATCCTAAATTTAAGGGGATGAGAAAACGAGCATTAATGAAAGAAAGAAAAAGATTGAATTCTCAGCAGTATGATTTATCTAATCTTGTTGTTTAATTACATTCCGAATTGGTGTTTGTGTCTTCTGTATGCGTAGTATGCTCCCGGGCCTATTCCTGGCGCTACAATCATTGATATTGCAAGTATTATTACCCAGATTGTTGTTGACATCGTTGTCATTTTTTCTGAACTTAATGCATCTATTATCATAAGGATTGTTATGAATAAATTTATTGCAATTATTGCTAGTACTGCTATTCCTGCGTTTTTTATTATGTTTGCATTTGCGTATGCTGATATTGCGTAGTATAATGAGAATGTTCCGTATATGAGAAATATTGTGTCTTGCCAAATCCATTTTTTTGGTAGTTGTTTATCTGTTAGGGTGCTTATTATTTTGTGAAATTCGCCTTTTTCTCTTTTTTTGTAATAGTTTTCATGTACTGCTAGGTGCTGCATATGTTCATCTGTAGCTTCTGATTTTGTCATGCTTATTATTGCAGCGATAAACATCATTATGAAAAAGAGCATGAAGGTAAATCCCCATTTTATTCCCCAGTCACTTGCCCAATCAAATAACCATATTGATATGAAGAATCCTATTATGCTGATTGCCATGAAACTTGAATGTAATGGTGCCCATGTTGTTCTTGACATTATTTCCCACCTCTCTATATAATATCATTAGTTATTGTTTATAAAGTTTTCTTTAAGAAGGATCTAGCCGGAATAACACTTTTGTGTATATTGGCGCCCATCGAGGCACATGCAGTCTCGAAGAGAATGCATAGGTTGTGCCGTGTTCCAGTATACAAATTTATTCTTTTCCGGCCAGAGCCTTTAAGAATGGTTTTATGAATTTCTTTTTTTTGTATTGTAAATCAATATTTTTTTCTCCGTTAAAAACAAAAAATAATATTTGCACTTATTTTGGTGTATAAAACGCAAATATTTTAAATTTACTTCAATGCGATATTGAGAGTTTTATGTTGGTATTTAAGAATGAGTTTTTTTTGTTTGCGTATTTTTTTCTTTAATTATAAACTATGCAACTTGAGGGTTCAGCGATTTCTTTTTTTAATTTATTGTATGTGTCTATTATGCCTTTTTCAATTAGTTGTTTTGGAGAATGTTTGATAAGCGTTTCAGCTGTTTCATTTAGGTTTATTGTGTTATTCGCATCTTTTTCTAAATTAGTCATTAATTTTTCTATTTCTTCTACTGGTTCATTATTTGGTCTTAAATGATTGTGCATTTTTATAGCTAGTTCGTACTGTCTTATTTTACTTTTTGTTCTTAAAAATTCTATGTTGTTTTTAATTGGCGAGGTCCATGTGTCTTCGTAGTCTTCTTTAAGGTCATACAAGAACTTTTTTGTTATGTATACTACATTGTTTAGTTCTTCTTTTATATCGTCGTATGTTCCTTTTAGTCCTGATAAAATTATTTGTTCCGGAGTATATTCTTTAATTAAGTTAAAATCAAGAGAATCTAACGATGCGTTTCTTAATTTTATGTCGTCAGTCAATAATTCTGTTGTTTCATCAAGAGAATGTATGTCTTTAATTGTAGGTTTAATGCCTTTTTTTATTAATTCTTCATGTTTTGTTTTCAATGGTTTTAGTGTCTGATTTAATAAGTATGTTTCTGCTTTTTCTAATTTTGTAATTTTTTTTAGTGGTGTGGCGTATGTTAATTTGTGGAGTAAATATATTTCTCCTAGTTGAGTGTATATTAGGTGAATCATTTCTTTTGAATATTTTGTTGTTTTTTCTTCATTCATTTTTCTGAGATATTGTTGTTGTTTTTGTATTGGTCGGTTTATGTGATTTATAATTTTTTTCTTTTTTTCTATTAATTAATAGTAAATTATTTATATGGTTTGTTTTTTTCATTGTTTATGGATATAAAAAGTTATTCTCATGTAGGAGATTATGTTAAAGATGTTATTGGTTTTGATGGTGGTCAGTTTTATGCTGTTGCTCAAGGAGTTTTTACTAATAATTCCAGGTCTAATACAAAACCGAGTTTAAGAGAAGTTTTAATGTCTGATGGGCCTTTAATTCCTCCTAATGCTGTTTTGAATGAGTTTTATTTTTTTAGTGTTGAAAAGGGCGCTAATATTTCTATGAGAACTGCGACTTGCATTATTCCTATTAAGAGAGGTTTAAGATCTGATTTTTATACTGCATCTGATAAAAAATTTGTGCCTATTGGTGGTGCTGTTTCTTTTCTTTTTAGAAATGGTGGCGCACAAAACACTAATTATGGTTCTCTTTATGGCGGTTCTTCAATCAGTAGTTTTGATGAAAAGAATTTTTTTAGTGCTGACGAATTTTATTTTTCTATTAAGCACCATAACCAAGTGGAGAGTATTGTTTCTAGTTTAAATGATATTGATAAAAATGTTTTTTTAAAGTTTAAAGGTGTTGTTGATAGGGAGTATTTAGATTAGTTTCAAAGGATAAAAACATAAAGGTTATTTTTGGTCAATATAACGAACCTTTTGAATTTGATTTAGAAGAAAAAATAGTTCTTCCAAAAAATGATGTGAAAAAACTTTTTGATTAGTTTTTATAAATAAATTCTTCAGAATTTGCTTTCGCTCTTCTTTCTTGATGCTCTTTTAAGATTTTATTTACAGTTTCTATGAGTATTGCTTTTAATTCTCCGCTTAGTATTTTTCCTGATTTATAATCAGCATAGATTTGTTTGATTTTTTCATCATCATCTTCAAAGAAGAGTAGCCATTGATAACTTACGTCTACATCAGGATTTCCGCCTAGTTTTCTGTGTTCTTCTACAGTGTCTTTTCCGCCTGAAAAGGCGTATTTATTTATTTTCTTTTTGACTTCTTTTGGTGTGTCGCTCATATAAATTGCTTTTCCGCTTGAGCTTGATTGTTTTCCATCTTCCATTCCTGATAGACCTGGCATGAATTTACTTTGTATACTTGCTGGTTTATGGTGTCCTAGTTTTTCTATTACGTCTCTTGTTATTCTAAAATGCGGGTCTTGATCTATTGCGTGTGGAATTAAACAAGGCATTTTTTTGTTGTTTATGACGCTAGGTAAGAATGCAGGTACTGCTTGCATTGCTGTAAAAAATATTTCTCCTATGCTTTTATCGTTAGTAAATCCAAATGCTCCTTTTACTGTTGAAAAGGTTATTTTTTTTGCTACTTTTATTGCTTCTGGATACATTAGATTTGCGTGTTTTGTATCTTGTAAGAAGAATGTTTTTTTTGGATTGTATCCTATTGCTATTACATCTAGCATATTTTCTTTTGTCCATTTTTGTATTTCTTCATATGTTTGATTTTTGAATAGGAACTTTTCATCATCTGTGAATTGAAACCAGAGTTCTATGTCTAGGATGTCTTGTAAGTATTTTGTGAATTCCCATATCATGTAGTGTCCTAGGTGTATTGGTCCTGATGGTCCGCATCCTGTGTACATGAATACTTTGTTTCCTTTTTCGTATTCGTCTAAGAACCATTTTAGTTCTCTGTGGGCATAAAAGAGTTGTCTTCTTAGTAGTCTGTGTAGTTTTTTTCCTTTTTTTTGTGCTATTTTTTCTATTCTTGTTAGTAGTTCTGGATCTATTTTTTTTAATCCGAATTCTTTGATCATTTTGTCATAATCTATATTTCCTTTTACTTCCCAGGGTGTTATTGTTGCCATTTTGTTTATTTGTATGTTCTTTTTTATAAAGCTTTTCAGACATAATTAGTAATTATTAAGTAGTAAAATTTATAAATGGTTTTTTGTTTCTTGTTTTATGCTTATTAATAGTTATTTGAAAAATCAAGCTAGATTCGTAGATTCTCTTCATAATAATAGTATTAATGAGTTTATGATTTCTTTGAAAGATTTTAAAAATAAATTTAATAAATCTTCATCTGATTATAATATTTTTTTTAAGAAAGATAAAAAATTTAATAAATTGTGTTGTTTAGATAATCTTTCTATTGATATAATATTCAAAGAGAAAAGAGATAATGCTAATATTGATATTTATTTTTCTGATCATCCTGATACAGGCGGAACTCTTTTATTATCTGATTCTTTGTTATTTAAGTTTAATAATTTTAAGAATTTTGTTTTTCCCTTGACATCTATGAATTATGGTTTTTTGGAACCTAATAATTTTTATATTTCTTCTTTTGAAAATAAGGATGATTATGTCAGAAAAGAATTATTGATTTATAATAAGAAATCAATTAATCATCTTATTAATAGGTTTATGTAGATTTAATGTGTAAGTTTTAAGTAAATATTTGTTTTATTGTTTTCCATGCATTTTCTGTTTTTTTTGGGAATGCAGCTATGTTTATTTTTATGTGGTAGCATTTTCCTGAGTTTGTTAGTTTGTACGTTCCTTTTTGTAGTTTTTGTTTGTCTAGTCTTATGTAAAAATTTAGGTCTTCGTCTAGTCTGTTTTTTTGGTTTAAAATAATTTCTTTGTCTTCTTTGTTCATTTTGGTGTTTAGTTGTTCTAAGAATTTTTTTATGTGTCTGTCTTTGTCTAGTTGTATTATGATTATTTTTATTTTTCTTTCGTCAAATCCTTTTGCGTTTAGTTCTTCGTATTTGATTTTTTCTGTTTTTATTTGTTCTTGTGTTATTTGTAGAAGTTCTAGTAAT
>JAIPET010000003.1 GCA_021736975.1 Candidatus Woesearchaeota archaeon | reverse complement strand
ATTTTCGTCGTAATGCATGTTGCCTCACCTCCAGTGAGGCACATCATTATACTATCAAAAACACAATTAGAACAACCATTATTTAACGCTATCCATCTCAAACCTTAAAAGGTTGAGATTTCCGCACTTCTATTTAAATTTTTAGAATCATCTAATAAATTTTCTAATGGTTCAACTATATATTTTGAGTCTTCTGAATTAACAAATCCAAAACTACCTTTGTCATTCCTATATATTTGTTTAAAGTCTTTTATTATTTCATAAAGTGAATTTTCTGATTCTTCATAGTTTAATTCTTCATAGTTTAATTTTTCAGAATTTTCTAATTCATTTATCATGTATTCTATTCTTAAAGGGATTTCTTGTAAAGAATCATGTTTTTTTAGGGCTGAATAGTTTAAGGATATGTTCATTAACAAATCAGCACTAATCGCCCCCATCGTCACATATTTAAAAAAATTATTCCAATATTGTTTAAGAAAATTATCTTTATTTGAATTATTTTTTTGTTTATTCATTTTCAATTACTGCTGTTTTTCTTCGTGTTATTAAAGTATTCGTTGCATTTGAGAATGTATTTCAATTTATTATTAAATCCAGGATCATTTGGATACATTTCTTGAATATCTATGCCTGCTCCTTTTCCCGCAACTATTTTTTGTAAATAAAGAATCTTATCATATTCACCATCTTTATCATCATCAAATAGTCCGAATCTTGCTGTAGGCACTGTTAACCCAGGAATTGGTTTTGTTACTAAATCTGCTTTCTTTATATTTTCATTAAAGTTTTTTATTCTATAAACATCTCCTATATATGATATTGCACATAAGGTTAAAATTGTCCCAATGAAAATATTAGCTTCTTGTTTTTTTATTTTTTTTAATAATGATTCTAACACTTTAATCACACCTCAATTCTTTATTTTCTTCCATTTTTCAATACCTATTTTTGTTTTTCTGTATAGTAGTAACATAAAACACATAATAAAACATTGTATCTATTTTTTTACAATAACGCAATATTTATATATTATATTTGCATTATTAATTACATGTTAGATGCTAAAGACAAAAAAATAGTTTCTGAACTATTATTAAACTCAAGAAAACCAGTTTCGCAAATAGCAAAAAGTGTTGCTTTAAGTAGAGAAGTAACTTTATACAGAATAAAAAAATTAGAAAAATCTCTGATAAAACATTACTTTACAACAATAAATTTTGAAGCACTAGGTTTTAAAAGATTCATTTGTTTTATACAATTAAAAGGAATAACTGTAGAAGAAGAAAATAAATTTCTTGAATACTTAACAAAACATAAATTTGTCACATACCTTGGACCAACAATAGGTAAATGGAATATGGTATTAGATGTCGTTGCAAAAAATGACGAACATTTGAAAGACATATTGTCAGAAATAAAAAATGAAGCAAAAGATTATTTTGAAAGTTACATAGTAAATGGAACTGCTATGGATGTTGAAATATATCCTACAAAACTTGTAGGAATTAAATCTAGAATTGAAAAGAAAGAAAAAGAAATTAAATACAAAATGGATCAAATAGATAAAAAAATTCTTTTAATTTTATCAATAAATTCAAAAGCAGAATACAAGGATTTGTCAAAAAAATTAAAACTTAGTGCAAATGCAATAAAATACAGAATAAAATCAATGGAAAAAGCCAACATAATAGAAGGATATACAACATCTTTAGACTTCAAACAAATTGGAGAATTTTACAACATACAATTAAAGCTTTCAAGTATATATGAGAAAAAACTTATTGCATATATAAGAAATCATGAAAACACATTATTCTATTATAAATATTTTGGGAACGAAAACTGGGACATAGATATTGGTTTTATAGGAAAAGATTCAAAGGAGTTTAGAAAATTTCTTTTAGAATTCAAGGAAGTTTTTGGATCTCATATTAAAATTCATGACATGTATATAATAACAGATGTAGTAAAAGACAATGTTGCGCCAGAAGGCATATTTGAATAAAAAAAGAAATCTTCTTCGTACGGTTAAGCATTGCTTATACCGTACTTAAACATTTTGTTAAATGTTTTGATAAAACATTTATTTGTTTACTTGATTCTTATATCCTCTTTCTTCTACACAATCAAAAACATTATCAAGCGTAACATTCAAGATTCTTTGAAGTGCTTCTTTTGTATAGAATGCTAAGTGCGGAGTTACAATAACATTTTCCATATCCATTAGAATATGGTCTTGCACTATGTTTCTTAATTGTTTATTTGATAAATTTGATTGGGATTTAACCAAATCAATTTCTTCTTTTACTAAGTTTTCTCCTTCTAATACGTCAAGACCTGCGCCGCCTATTTTTCCTGTTTGTAATCCTTCTATTAATGCTTCTTGATCTATTATTGGTCCTCTTGAGGTATTTACTATGCGTACACCTTTTTTCATTTTAGAAATGGCTTCTTCATTAATCATATGTTTTGTTGATTCAAGTAAAGGTACGTGTATTGTTATTATGTCTGCTTTTTTATATAAATCGTCTAAAGAAACATATTCAAATCCGAGTTCTGATGTTAAACTTTCTCTTGGAAATGCATCATATGCAACAATATTCATTCCAAAGCCTTTTGCTATTTTTATTGAGCATTGTCCTATTCGTCCAGTTCCTAAAACTCCTAATGTTTTTCCCTTTAAATCAAAACCCATTAAGCCGTCATAAGTAAAATCTCCTTGCAAAGTTCTAACATATCCTTTATGTATGTTCTTACTTAAATTTAAGATTAATCCAAATGCGTGTTCTGCTACTGTGTTATCTCCATATGCTGGAACTGTGCATACAGCAATTCCTTTTTCCTTACAATAATTTGTATCGATATGATCATACCCTGTGCTCATTGTAGCAATCATTTTTAGATTTGGAAGTGAATCTATTACTTCTTTTGTGAATTTTGTATAAATAAAACCTACTGCAATTTCTATATCTTTAACTTCATCATATGCAACTTCATTAAACGGCACAGTGTAATATTTTACTTCTTGATTATGTATTTTTTCTGCTAAATATCCTTTTTCCCACTCTTCTAGTTCAAAGAAAGCTATTTTCATTTAAACACCCCTTTTTTATACAATCTAATGTTATTTTGTTTTTTATAAACTTTTTTGTTTATGCAGCTTTTTTATTTGAAACTTCTAAATAATTAAGACTCATTCCTGCTATAGCTAAAATTTCTTCAATTTTAGAATTTATTATTAATTGTAACCCAACATTCATTTTTTTACATAATTTTGATAATTCTAAAGTTCGTCTTAACATTCCTGAATCAATAAAAGTCACTGCTTCAAAATTTAATTGTATATAATCAATTTTTTTTTCAGATATTTCTTCTATTAATTTTTCAAAATATTTTGCAAAATCAAGACCTATAATTCTTTCTTTTTGAAAAGTTATAATTCTTGAATTTCCTTCTTTATCTATTTTTGCAATAGTCATAATATCTTCCTCCTAGTTTTTTTATCAAAAATATGAATGCAATTTACTGGACAGCACTGCGCTGCTTCTAAATTATTTTCTAAATCATCAACTTCCTTAACAAAAACCTGATCTCCCTCACCGACATCAACTTTAGCACCAATTAAATCCACTTTATCATCAGTTTGTTTCCAAGATTTTGGTTCTGCTGCAAGACAAGCAAATGCACCGATACATTCTTTTTTATGATAAATTATTTTATATCTTTTTCCTTCATATTCTTCTTTATTTTTATTTAATAAAAAAACAATTTTTTCTCCAAATTCTTTTGCAGCTAATGGACCATTTGCAGTTAATAAGTTTCTATCAATAACTATTCTGTCTTCTACATAGGAAACATTTTTCTCTTTAAACATAGATAATGATTGTTCTGTTTTATATACTGTTGCTGCATACCCTTTAATTAAATCAAAACTTGCAAGAACCATAGGTCCAAGACAAATAGCTCCAAATAATTTGTTTGAATCCTTCAAGTCTTTCATTATTATTCCAACATCATCTAACTCCATAAGTAATGGACTCTTAGGTCCACCAATAATAAAAGCAGCAACATATTCAGACGCATTAATTTCATTCAAAGAAATGTCTGATTCTATTTCTACTCCATGACTGCCAATACATTTTCCTTTTGTTTCACTTGTAACAATTACTGAAAAACCAGCTTCCTTAAGAATTTTTTTAGGTTCTAATAACTCTTCATCTCTAAATCCGTTCTGTGCTATTATTAAAAGTATTTTTTTGTCCATATTAAAAACAATATACTTGTACATATTTAAAGTTTATGAGTATAAAATGCCTCAGCAGTTACTCGTTTTCATCATATATCAGCCGGGAATAACTTCATCATTGGCAAACAACGATTCAGAACTTTCAAAACAAGTTTGAAAATAACTTCATCATTGGCAAACAACGATTCAGAACTTTCAAAACAAGTTTGAAAATAACTTCATCATTGGCAAACAACGATTCAGAACTTTCAAAACAAGTTTGAAAATAACTTCATCATCGATATAAAGTAATAAGTTTCAATTTGATAATTATCAACATAAATAATTTAAATTAATACTTTATTTTTAAAAGAAATACATTAATGCTTAAAACTGTGTCGATTAAGGAAATAATAAATTCCTCCAGCAATTAAACCAAGTATAACTACACCTATTAAAATATAAATCCATGATAAAAATCCTTTTTCTTGTTGCAATTCTTCTGAGGGCACATTTGTTATTTTTTGAGGTTCTCTTGTTTGTTTAGGTCTTTGTAAAGCTTCATATTTAACATATTCTTGTAAATGTTCTTCATTTGTTTTAGGTTTAGAAAGTCCTGTTGGTAAATTAAATTTTATATAGTTGCAACTCCTTTCTAATTCAGGCATATTTGTTGTTGTTTCACAATTATTCAAATCATTACAGGTTCTTTGTTGTTTTTCATTTGAAGTACAAAGAGAAAATTTTGAACAAGCCCACACAGGATTACAACTATTTGAACTTCCACTTTTTCTAGAGCCAGAAGTTGATTTTTTTGTGTATCTACACAAAATCCATCTTTACAATTTCCTGACACACATTCTGAGTCGCTACAACAAGAGTTTCCTGCTTTAACACTATTCATATTCACACATGTTTCTTGACAACATAATCCTTCTTTATTTGAACAATAAGTTCCATTTTCTTGATTAGAACAAAGTAAATTCAAGTTTAAATTTTTTGATACTTCACAATCTCCATCTGAACATAATCCGGTAACTTGAAAACCACCTAATAAATCATTTGAATCACAAGTTATTTTTGATGTTTCTTGATTTTCTGGACATGAATCATAATAAGCATCGTGATATGCTGCTAAATTTAAATCACAATGTGAAGAATTTTTATTAATATTAGTATATGTACATATTCCTTGATATAATTTTTCTTCATTTTCAATAAAACAAATATTTTCTTCATTAGAATAAGCATTACAAGTCTGAACACATCCAACACCTTCAATTAAAATACTCATATTTTGTTGTTGACAAATTAATATTTGATTGTATATATCATTTGGATCAATATACTTTCTTGGATTATCCACTTCAATTTCTATCCCTTTACTATCATAGCAAGTCAAAGTTGAACTATCGCAATTTATATCTAGATTATAAGAGCAAGAAGCAAGTAAAACTACAAAAAATAATAAAACAATAAATCCTATATGTTTAAACATAATAAACATACATAACTCTTTTTTATATAAATATTTTCTTAAATCGGCTCTGGCCGGAAAAGAATAAATTTGTATACTGAAACACGGCACAACCTATGTATTCTCTTCGAGACTGCATGTGCCTCGATGGGCGCCAGTATACACAAAAGTGTTATTCCGGCTAGAGCCCTTAAATCAACAACCATATTAATATACTCATAAAAATTCTGCTAAAATATATACTTATTAATAGAGCCTATAAATAAACCCAAATTAATAGAATCTAATAAAATATTAATTTTAAAAATAATTAATCAACGGCTAATATAAAACTCTCTGTATTGTATTGAAGTAAATTTGAAATATTTACATTTTACTTTAGTAAAATAGATGTAAGTATTGGTTATTTCTTTTTGACAGAGTCAAAAATATATCTTCACAATACAAAAAATTGAAGGGTTTCATATTAACCTAACCAACAAAAGATTTATAAAAGAACAATTCTTCCCACTAAATAACGTCCGAGTGTATGCGTATAGGGCGAGGATTTAAACCTCATTCTACACAAATTACAAAAAAGACTTGTTAATGATAAAAATGGCAGAATTCAAACACATTGTAAGGGTAGCAAACACCGATTTAAAAGGTGAAAAACACTTATTAATAGCTATGACAAAAATTAAAGGAGTTAGTATTATGTTTTCAAATATGGCTCTTGGATTAGCAAAAGTAAGCAAAACAAAGAAAGCAGGAGATCTTGAAGATAAAGAAGTTGAAAGAATAAATGATGTTCTTTTAAACCCCTTAAAATATAAAGTTCCTAAATGGATGTTTAATAGAAATAATGATTATGATTCTGGCGAAGATATGCACTTATTAAATGCAGATTTAACATTCACTAAAGATAACGATCTAAAAAGATTAAAAAAAATAAAATCTTACAGAGGATTAAGACATCAATGGGGTCTACCTGTAAGAGGTCAAAAAACTAAATCTAATTTTAGAAGACAAAAAGGTAAAGGCCTTGGCGTAAAAAGAAAAACTTCAGTAAGAAAATGATAGAAAATGGGAGATCCAAGAAAAATAACAAACAAATTTGAAAAGCCTATGCATCCATGGCAGAAAGACAGAATAGATTCTGAAAAACCTTTAATGAAATTATATGGTTTAAAGAATAAAAAAGAACTTTGGAAAGCTGGTTCAATTTTAAAAAATTTCAAAAATACAGCTAAATCTTTAGTTGCTAGAAATGATAGTCAAGCAGAAAAAGAAAAATCTCAATTAATAAAAAAATTAAAATCTTTAAATTTAGTTAAAAGTGACGTATTAGATGAAATTTTAGGTTTGCAAATAGAACAATTATTAGATAGAAGACTTCAAACAGTATTATTCAAAAAAGGTTTAGCAAGAACTATTGATCAAGCAAGACAAATGATTACACATAAACATGTAATTGTAGCTGGAAAAATGTTAACAGCTCCAGGATATATAATTAGAATAGAAGAAGAAATGAATATTGAGTTTTACAAAAGTTCACAATTCACTGATCCAGATCATCCTGAAAGAAAACCAATCAAAAAAGAAGAACCTGAAGAAGTTAAAAAAGAACCTGTTAAAAAGAAAGAAGAATCAAAACCATCAGAAGAAAAAAAAGAAGAGGTTAAAGAAGAATGAATGATAAAAAAGAATACAAAAGACCTCCTTTAAGATGGGGAATCGCAAACATTTATGCTTCATATAACAACATAATAATACACATCACAGACGTTACAGGATCAGAAACTATCGCAGTATCAAGCGGTGGACAAATGGTTAAATCAGATAGATTAGAAAGTAGTCCCACAACAGCAATGGCTGCTGCTAAAAAAGTTGCAGAACTTGCACTTGATAAAGGAATTAATGCTATTCATGTAAAAATAAAAGCACCTGGTGGCCACAATGGACCAATGAATCCAGGACCTGGAGCGCAAGCTGCAGTTAGAGCTCTTTCAAGAAGAGGATTAAGAATTGGCCTAATCGAAGACGTCACACCTATACCTCATGGCGGTTGTAGGAAAAAAGGCGGAAGAAGAGGAAGAAGGGTATAAACAAATGAAATTAAAACTTGTTAATAAAAAAAAGGATAATTTAACATTTGAAATAGATGGTTCAGCACCTGCTTATGTAAATACATTAAGAAGAGTATTCATGACAGAAGTTCCAACTATGGCTATTTCAGAAGTTGATTTCAAACAAAATAATTCAGTTTTATACGATGAAATAATTGCTCATAGATTAGGTTTATTAGCAATTAAATCAGACTTAAAATCATATAATATTCCAAAAGAAGGAGAAGAAGAAGGAGCTGCTACTCATTTGAAAATGATATTAAAAGCTACCGGACCAAAAATAGTAACTGCATCAGACATCAAATCAAAAGATCCCAAAGTATCGCCAATTCACAATGATACTCCAATAGTAAAATTATTAGACAATCAAGAATTAGAATTTGTTGCAACTGCACATTTAGGTTTTGGAAAAGATCATTCAAAATGGAATACTGGTTTAGTAAGTTATTATTACAAACCAAAAATAACTGTAAATAATAAATCAGCAAATTTAAAAGATGTCATCAAAAAATTTCCTCCACAAATTGTAAAAAAAGGAGAAATTGATGCATCAAAAATATGTACTGCAGAAATTATTGACGCTTGCACAGGCGTAGATGAAGACGTAGTAAAAATAGAATATGCAAATCCTTGTACCTCATTCGTTTTCACAATTGAATCATGGGGACAGTTAACTCCAGAAGAAATTGTTGAAGAAGGAATTAATCAATATAACAATCAACTTGATGAGTTTGAAAAACTTATTAAAGACGCATAAACAAAAACCACCACGCAAAAAATCATTCGCGGACAAACAAAAGCAAAGCTTTTGAGCCCACGAAAAATAAAAATCATTCGCGGGGGTGGCAGAGTGGTCAAATGCGCAAGGTTGAGGGCCTTGTCCCTTAGTGGGTGCGCGAGTTCGAACCTCGTCCCCCGCATTCGCAAAGCGAATAAGGGGCACAAAAACACAAGGTGTTTTTGCAGTCCCGCATAAAAATCAAAAAAACAATTCAAAACATAACAAAAAGGAATAAAATGAGACAAAGAAAAGATGTACGGAACGAAGAGATAAAAAAGCTTATCTCAGAACTTAAAAAATTATCAATAGATAATAATGTTAAGATTTGGAAAAGAATAGCTGAAGATCTTGAAAAACCAGTAAGACAGAAAAGAATAATAAATCTGTACAAAGTAGATAAATATTCAAAAGAAAATGATACAATTATTGTTCCAGGAAAAGTTTTAGGAACAGGAGATATCAATCACAAATTAACAATAGCAGCTTTTAATTTTTCAGAAGATGCATTAAAAAAGATTTCAGAAAAAGGAAATGCAATATCAATACAGGAATTAATGAAACAAAATCCAACTGGAAAAAATATAAAAATATTAGGATGAATAAAATGATTGTAGTAGACGCAAAAGATATAATAATAGGAAGACTTGGTACATTTGTTGCTAAAAAAGCTTTAATGGGTGAAGTAGTTCATATTGTTAATGCAGAAGAATCAGTAATAACTGGAAAACCAAAAGAAATTTTCGCAACATTCAAAAGAGCTAGAGAAAGAGGCGCTCCATTAGTAGGTCCTTATTTTCCTAGACAACCTCAAATGATTGTTAAAAGAACTATAAGAGGTATGTTACCTTATAAAAAACCAAGAGGTAGAGAAGCATTAGCAAGAATAAAATGCCATATTGGAGTTCCTGAAACTTTAAAAAATGAAGAAATTAAAGTAATGGAAAAATGGAATGTTCATAATACAAATGCAAAATTCATACACATAAAAGACATCAGTAAACAACTTGGTGCAAAATTTAAATAAGGAAAAATAAAATGGCAACAAAAATAATTCATGAAAGTGGAAAAAGAAAAAGCGCAATCGCAAGAGCAACATTAAAAGCTGGAAGTGGCGTTGTAAAAATTAACAATATTTCATTATCAATATATGAACCAAAACTTGCAAAAGCAAGAATTGAAGAACCAATGATCATTGCAGGAGATGTAGCTAAAAAAGTTGATGTTTCTGTAAATGTAATAGGTGGCGGTGTAAGTAGTCAAGCTGATGCGATTAGATTAGCAATTGCAAAAGCATTAGCTGAACATAATCCTGATTTAAGACAAAAGTTCCTTGACTACGACAGACAACTTATAGTTGCTGATGTACGATTTAAAGAATCAAGAAAACCAAATAGTCATGGAAAAGCAAGAGCAAAACGTCAGAAATCATACAGATGATTTCTGTGCATACAAAATAAATTTGTATACGTTAAAAAGAATACAAAAGATTAACAAAAAAATAAAACTTAGGTGAACAAATATGATTACAACAAAAATTAGGAAATTTTTGAATTCTCAAAATTTGATTGAGGTGAAATTTTGATAATACCAATAAGATGTTTTAGTTGCGGAAAACCAGTAGGACATTTATGGGAAAAATTTAAAGAAAAAATTGCTAAAGGAGAAGATCCTAAAAAAGTTCTTGACGAATTAGGCCTAGAAAGAAGTTGTTGTAGAGGCGTTTTATTAAGTCATATTGATTTAATTGATGTATCTGCTCAATTTAAAAAATATTAAAACCACTTTTTTCTATTTAATTTATTAATAATTTTAAAAATAAGGATATTATTTATTAAAAATAGTATTTTTTATAACAAAGTATATTAATTCTAAGTGTTTTAACTACAAAATAACAAAAAAAATGATAAAATGAATAAACCTAAAGCAGCATATTTATTTGGAGTAACTAACGCAGGAAAAGATAGCGTAGCAGAAATATTATTAAAAAAAACAAATACATACACTCACTTATCTACTGGAAAAATAATAAGAGAATATGCAAAAAATACTCCTGTTTATTTAAAAAATTACGAACAAAAATATAAAGAATCTGCTCAAGGTAATTTGTTAGCTGATGAAATTATGAATGAAACTGTTAAATATGCAATGCGTTTTGATTCTGATAAATTTGGTTATGAATCAAATAAAATTCTTTTATTAAATGGATATCCAAGAACTCAAGGTCAAGTAAAAAATTTAAATGAAATTTTTGAATCTATGGCTTTATTCCATGTTATACCTGTTTCTAATATAAATAATAAAGAAGAATTAGAATTTGTAGTTCTTAATAGAGCTAAAGAAAGAATGAAAATTGAAAACAGACCTGATAATAATATTGATAAAATTAAAGAAAATATCAAAACATTTTATGATGAAATTTTACCCGCTGGAATTTTACTTTCAAGATTAATGCCAAAATCAATTTATTCAATAATGAATAATAGTACCTTTGAAAATTTAACAGAACAAAGTCTAATTGCACATTATAATCTGTTAAATAAAATTGCATTAAAAAACAATCAATAAACATCATTTAAATGAATATTTTCAAAAATTACGCCCAAAACCTATTTAAATCACCCTTTACATCTAGATAATATGGCTGATGAAAAACTAAACCAAAAAGAAATTGCTGATAAATGGCAAAAGAAATGGGAAGAAAAGCAAATTTTCAAAATATCAGAAAATTCTGACAAACCAAAATATTACCTTCTTGAAATGTTCCCATACCCATCAGGTTCTGGTCTTCATATGGGTCATGCACTTAATTATACTTTAGGAGATATCTTTGCTAGATTTAAAAGAATGCAAGGATTTAATGTTCTTTATCCAATGGGATTTGATAGTTTTGGATTACCTGCAGAAAATGCGGCAATAAAAGCAAAAGCACATCCAAGAAAATTCACAGAAGAAGCAATTCAAAATTATATTAAACAAATGAAAGGTTTAGGACTTTCGTATGATTGGGATAGAATGGTTCAAACTCATACTCCTGAATATTACAAATGGGATCAATGGATATTTCTTCAAATGTATAAAAAAGGCTTAGTTTACAAAAAAGAATCAGGCGTAAATTGGTGCCCTAAATGTAATACTGTTTTAGCTAACGAACAAGTACATAACGGCAAATGCTGGAGACACGAAGATACAAATGTTGAAGTTAAAAAATTAAATCAATGGTACCTAAAAATAACAGCATATGCAGATGAATTATTTGAAGGAATAAAAAAACTAGAAAATTGGCCTGAAACAATTAAAAAATTACAAACGAACTGGATAAATAAAAGCTATGGCTCAGAAGTACATTTTGAAATAAATAACAACAAAACAATTTTTGTAGATGCAGTACACGCGCTTGTTGATGAAGAAGGAAACGTGAATGAAGAATTAAAAGAATATTTAGATTCTTTACCTAATAAAAAGATTGTTTTAACAAATGCAAAAAAAGAATTACATAAAAAGTTATTTTCAAAAATTGATTACGAAATTTTTACTTTAGAGTTTAATCCTGCAAAAGAAGATCCTAAATATTATGAATTAGCTTTAAAAAAATATAATTTAACTAAAAATCAAGTAGTTTATTTTGAACATGGAATTAAAGCTAAAGAATCAGCAGAATCAATTGGAATAAAAACTCATTTTTATGATCAAGACGTAAATAAAGTTAAAGAATTTTTAAAAAATGACTTAGTTTCAAATTGGCCTGTTTTTACAACAAGGCCTGATACTTTAATGGGAGTTACATTCGTAGTTGTAGCAGCTCAGCATCCAAAACTTGATTCTTTAGTAACAAAAGAACAAAGAAATGAAGTTGAAGAATTCAAACAAAAAATTCATTCTGTAAAAGCGGAAGATGTTGATAAATTAGAAAAAGAAGGAGTATTTACAGGAAGCTATGCAATCCACCCTCTAACGAAAGAAAAGATTCCTGTTTATGCAGGAAACTTTGTATTGGCTGATTATGGTAGTGGAATGGTTATGGCAGTTCCTGCTCATGACCAAAGAGACTTTGAATTCGCAAAAAAATATAGTATTCCAATCAAATATGTTATCAAACCAAAGAATCAAAATTGTGTAATAGTTCATGGTTCAAATTCTTCAGAATCAAGTTCAACAGAAGGTAAACCTGAAAACGAAAGACATTGGAAGCCTTGGTTAAAACAAAAACTTGAAAAAGTTGGCATGAATGTTTCAAATGAATTATATCCAAAAGATTGGGAACCTGATTATGAAGAATGGAAAAAAATATTTGAAAAAAATGATATAAATGAAAATACAACATTAATAGGACATAGCGCTGGAACTGCATTCATATTAAGATATTTATCTGAAACAAATAAAAATATTCATAAAGTGATTTTAGTAGCACCCGCATACGTTCAAGTTGATAGAACGAAAAGATTAGAAAAACTATATGAGTTTAAAATAAATTCAAAACTTAAAAAAACACTTCAAGATTTAACAATAATTGTTTCAGATAATGATGAAGAAGACATCATTGAAAGTGCGAAAGAAATACATAAAATTTTAGGTGGAAACTTAATAGAATTTAAAGAAAAAGGGCACTTTACTGAAAGCGACATGGGAACAAACGAATTTCCTGAGTTATTAAAAGAAGTTATTAATCAAAAACAAGCATTCACAGAATATGGAATTTTAGTTAACAGCGGCGAATTTAATAATTTAGAAAGCGAAGTTGCTAAGAAAAAAATTACAGAAAAATTAGAATCATTAAACAAAGGAAAACAAACAATTAATTTCAGATTAAGAGATTGGCTTATTTCAAGGCAAAGATATTGGGGAACTCCAATACCAATTTATTACGATGAAAATAACGAGCCAAAACCAGTTCCTGATGAATTACTTCCAATTACTTTACCTGAAGATGTAGTTTTTGAAGAAGGCAAGGGAAATCCACTGAAAACTAGTAAAACTCATAAAATAAAAATTAATGGTAAAGAATACAAATTAGAAACAGATACAATGGATACTTTTGTAAACTCATCATGGTACTATCTTAGATACACAGATCCTACTAATAATGAGCAAATTTTTAATTCAAAAAATGCCAATTATTGGGCGCCAGTAGATACTTATATTGGCGGCAAAGAACATGCTTGCATGCATTTAATTTACATAAGGTTTTACACTAAGTTTCTAAGAGACTTAGGATTATTAAATTTTGATGAACCTGCTAAAAGATTATTTAATCAAGGTATGCTTCAAGGTCCTGATGGTGAAAAAATGTCAAAATCAAAAGGCAACGTAATTTTACCTGAAGTTGTATCTGAAAAATTCGGACTTGATAGTGCTAGAATGTTTTTAGTTTCACAAGCGAGCCCAGACAAAGACATAAATTGGTCAGATACAGGAACTGAAGGTTCTCAAAGATTCTTAAATAAATTATATTCATTTATTACAAACTTTAAAGAATCAAAAACCAATCCTAAAGTTAAAAGTAAACTTTATGCAACAATAAAAAATGTTGAAAACAATATTGAAAATCTAAAATATAATTTAGCAATTATTCAAATAAGAGAATTATTCGATCATTTAGATAAAGGAATAAGTAAAGAAGATTTAGAATCTTATTTAAAATTATTAGCACCATTTTGCCCTCATGTAACCGAAGAATTATGGGAACTAATTGGTAACAAAAACTTTTTATCATTAGAAACTTGGCCTAAATACGATGAAAAATTAATAAACGAAAAACTTGACTATTTAGACGAAACCATCGATAATTTAAAAGAAGATATTAGAGATGTTTTAAAATTAATAAAAGTAGAAAATCCAAAAGAAATAAAATTAATTATTAGTAATTCGTGGAAATATGAATTTGTTAAAATGTTCAAAGAAACAATTCAAAACACAAGAAATCCAAAAGACATTATTTCAAATATTATGCAAACAGATTTAAAAAAATACAGTAAAGATATTATGAAAATGATTCCTGCGTTCTTAAAAGATGAATCAAAATTACCAAAAGAAATTATTAATTTAGATGATGAATTTAAGAACTTAGATGAAAATTTAGAAAATTTAAAATCCGAATTTAATTGCAATATTTTAATTGAAAAAGCTGATGAATCAAAAGAACAAAAAGCAAATAATGCAATCCCTGGAAAACCTGCGATTTTAGTTAATTGATCTATTTCCATATAATGTTAAAAATCTGTTTATTTGATTTTTATCCATAGAAATATTATTTTGTAGTTTATCATATATGCTGTCATAGGTTGTTTTCACTAAATTTCCTAATTTTGATTTTTCATTTTTTAATTTATCTACACTGAATAAACCATTGTATTTTTTGAGATCTACAAGCATATCTAAATATAAAGGTTTTATTACTCTAAATGTCAATTTGTCAAGTTTATAATCTATAACTTGAAAATCTAAAAAAACATCTTTGATTTTTTTCTCTTCATCATTTATTTGGGCCTCATAGTCCAGAATAACTTTATTTATAATTATTTTATAATATTTATTATTTAATTCTAATCCTTTAGTTTGTAAATGATAATGAATTATCGGATTTTTTATTTGATTTGAAAACATCTCTTTAATATAATGTAACATCTGTATTTTTCTTGATATTATAGCTGTTTGTATAGTTGGTATATTTTTTACAAATTGTATTTTTTTTTCATTTGATAATTTATAATAATTTTCAGAATGTTCATTTAGAAAATATAAAAAATTTCTTTTTCGATTATTTTTCATAGTTAAATCTTGAAAAGATCTATTTTTTGTTGAAACTGATTGATTTGTTATTATTTTTATTTTGTGAGAGCCTTTTTTTAAATCACTATAAAAAAAATCTATATGAAAAATTTTCTCTTTTATAGGTATTCTTTCTTTATGTATTATTGAACTTATATTTAAAGAATTTTTTTGATCTTTATTTTTTGATTTTTTATTTCTTGATGTTTTTGATTTGACATATTTTAATTTTACTGTATCAAAATGTTTTTCTTCAAATGTATATTCATTAGTTACTTGCATAGTATCCCTTAAAAATAAAAATGCGTGCCTAAGAGTGGATCTAACCTTAATAAATCAGTGTATTCCCAAAGGTTCCTACTTCCTGCAACCCCTCAAACACCGACTCTTAAACTTATTGCTGCTCCATTCCTGGCCTGACACGGTTCATATAAGTGACGACCAAGAGGGACAGGATATCAACAGTTCCAATAGGACTGCTTTACTAAAGCAGACCGCCTCTTAGGCTTCGTCCCCTTCTAAAGCCGACTAAAGGTTACAAGGCACGGCTAACGCCCCGGACTAGCATACTTATGGAAATAGTTATATTTTATAAATGTAATTATAATTAATTTCCATATAGAAAATAATAATAATTTTCCATCAATCTTAAAAACTCTTCTAAAATCCTAATTATATGGTATTATTTTCAAATATGTTAAATGAGAAGAATTTTAATTATTTAGTTGAAGAAGGAAAAGAAATATTAGATCAACTGGGATTTGATTGGGATTCATATACTCAAATTACTGTAAAAACATCAAAAATTTATTCTCTTCATCCGGAAAGTAAAAAAAAATTAAGAAGAAAACAATTATTAACTAAATCAAGATATAAACAAAAAATAAAAGAATTCATAACCAGTTGGATAGATGATGATGAAATAACTAAAAAAACATTCGAATTTAAAGATATTGATGAAAAAAATTCTTTCATTTTAAATATGCTATCATTTGATCAAAAGCCACTTCACGAATATAAAAATCAAGAAAATTTAGAAAGTAATATGCAAAATAAGTATGAAAATTCACATCTAATAATATCTGGTCAAAAAAACATAATTAAATCATCTTTTCTTAATCATCTACTTCATCCAGATTCAGGAATAATTATAGATAAAAAAATTATTTGGACATATAATAATCACAATAAAATCAGATTAAATAATAAAGCATTATTAAAAAATATAAGCATAGATATATTAAATTCTATGAAAAAAATGCCTAATTCATATAAATCTCCTCTTGAATTTTATTTAGCAACACTAAGTACTGGACTTAATAAAGAAGCTTACAAAATTAAATAAAGTACCAATAACTAAAAAGCTAGAACACATATATTTAAATCAATAAATATATTAATGCACGCACAAAACTATTTCTTATGACTTATGAAATAACATTTTTAGGAACAGCAGGAATGGTTCCGACAAAAGATAGGAATGTTCAAGGCATTTACTTAGATTACAATGGAGAAGGTATTTTAATTGATTGCGGGGAAGGAACGCAGCGTCAAATGAATATAAAAGGAATAAATAGATTAAAAGTTAAAAAAATCCTTATCAGTCACTGGCATGGAGATCACGTATCTGGCTTAATAGGCTTAATTCAAACACTTGGTAATGCAAATAAAGAAGATCACCATAAACTTACAATTTTTGGTCCAAAAGGTACAAAAAAACACATGAATCATCTTCTTAACAGTTGTATTTTTGATTTATCAGTAGATTTAACAATAACTGAACTAGATTTAAACGATTTAAAAACAATTTTTGAACATGAAGATTACATGATAGAAGCGGCCGCCCTAGAACACTCAACGCCATGCTTAGGATATTCCTTTATAGAAAAAGACAAAAGAAACATAAATCTTCCAAAAGCCAAAAAACTAGGCTTGAGCGAAGGACCAAACTTAGGAAAATTACAAAGAGGACAAACAATAAAACACGAAGGAAAAACAATAACTCCTGACATGGTAAGCACAATAAAAAAAGGGAAAAAAACAACATTTATTCTAGATACAGGTCTGACAGAAAACTGCTATAAATTGGCAGAAAATAGTGATTTACTAATATGCGAATCCACGATGTCTATAAAACTAGCTGAAAAAGCAGAATTAAGAAAGCATATGACTGCTCAAGGCGCTGCTCAAATTGCAAGCAAATCAAATACAAAAAAACTCATCCTCACCCATTTCAGTCAAAGATACAGAACTTTGCACGACCTTGAAGAAGAAGCTAAAGCAGTATTCCCAAACACAGAACTTGCTTTTGATTTTATGAAGGTTAAATTATAAACAAATTAGTATATAATTTAATAAAATAACTATAAAAAATGTTCATACTACACTATATCTTACCATTAATAATTTTTTATTTTTATAGAAACAAAACCATGCTTTATGGTTTATTAATTGGTAATTTAATTGATTTGGATCATATTTACATTCGTTTAATAGGTAAACTTGGTTGGTTTGAGAGTGCTTGTCAAAATGGGTTAGGTTCTCAATGTAGTTTTTCAGTTTATCCTCTTCATAGTTTTCCAGTCATAACTTCATTTTTTATTCTTGCAATTGTTAGTTATAATTTTTACAAGAGCAATATGTTTTGGAAATGGGTGTTTTGGATTTCACTTGGAGCATTATTTAATTATCTATTAGATTATATTCATTTAATTAGCGGAATTGTCATATAAATACTATAATATAAACTATTTAATCCTTTTAAGAATTAAGTAAATTCCAAATAAAATTAACACTATTGGCCAAACATAATTTAAATTAAACCAATAGAATATATCTTTACCTATTAATGCAACTGAAATTATTATTAATATTGTTCCTGTCAATATTGCTTTTTTTGTTAATAAATAAACACCATATACAAATAATATTATTGGAATGAGCATCCATAAACTAAATCCTGGTATGAAGTCTCTTAAAAGATATGCTGCACCAATAATTATTAAAATGATTCCCATTATACTCGTATCTTTATTTGAAGATCTTCTTTTTTTTGTCAAACTAGACGTATTCTTTTTCTTAGCCATAAAATTTCATCACATTTGTTCTAATCTTTTTATTCTTTCTTCAATTGGTGGGTGAGTTGCAAATAGTCCTGTCATAAATCCTTTCTTTTTTCTAAATGGTGTACTTATGAATAGATGTGCTGTCGCTCTATTTGCTTTGTCAACTAATGGATCTGGATCTTTTGCTATTTTTTTTAATGCGCTTGCTAATCCAGGAGGATATCTTGTTAATACAGCGCCTCCTGCATCTGCTGCATATTCTCTTTTTCTTGAAATTGCTAATTTTATCATTTGTGCAATTATTGGAGATAATATTGCTAAAAGAATAGCTATTATGATAATCCACATATTTCCTTCTGATTTTCTTCCAGAACCTCCAAAAAGAAATGATCTTATCATAACATCTCCTAATAGAATTATTACTCCTGTCATTATTGTAGCAATCATCATTGCTCTAATATCATAATTTTTTATATGACTCATTTCGTGAGCAATTACACCTTCTAATTCTTCTCTGTTCATAGTTTCAAGTAATCCTGTAGTTACTGCAATAGCTGAGTTTTTTGGATCTCTTCCTGTTGCAAATGCATTTAATGCGGAGTCTTTTATTACATATGTTTTTGGTGTTGGTAATCCTGCTGCTAGTGCTAAACCTTCTACTGTGTGATATAAATGAGGATATTCTTGTTTTGTTGCAGGTTTTGCTCCTGTTAAACCCATTATCATATTTGCTCCTGCAAACCAAGATATTAATGAATATATTATTAGAAATATACTTGCTAAAATTAATCCAAAATAGATATTTCCTATCAAAACAATACCTAAAATAGATCCTAAAATCGCTATTAATATTGCAAACATAAAAAATAATAATATTGATTTGAAATTATTATTTCTTATTTCGTTAAAATTTATTCTTTTTTCATTCATTTAAATACCTCAAAAAAATTAAAAAATAAAAAATTAGAAAGATACTTTTGGTACTTTCTTTTCTGCTTCTGGTGTTTTGAAGTATTCTTCTTGTTTAAAATTTAACATATTTGCAAAGACATTATTTGGAAATAGTTCTATTTTTGTGTTAAAAACCATAACCATATCATTGTAGTGTTGTCTTGAATATGCTATTTTATTTTCTGTTCCTGCTAATTCTTCTTGTAGTTGTAAGAAGTTTTGATTTGCTTTTAGATCAGGATAGTTTTCTGCTACTGCAAACAAGCTTTTAAGAGTATCTGATAGCATATTTGATGCTTCTGCTTTACTTTCTACTGATCCTGCTTTCATCATCACTGATCTTGCTTCAGTTACTTTTTCAAACGTTCCTTTTTCATGTTTTGCATATCCTTTCACTGTTTCTATTAAATTTGGTATTAAGTCATTTCTTCTTTTTAATTGAACATCTATTTGCGACCAACTATTTTTAACTTGATTTTTTAATCTTACTAATGCATTGTATAATCCCCATACGATTAGTACAATTAAAACAACTATTGCTAATATTATCCATTCCCACATTTTATTTCACCTCATTAAATTTTTGTTGCTAATTTTATATCATCTGCTTTTACAGTTTTTCTTCCTGCGTGAGCAGCATATTTTGTTGCGCCTTCCCCAATCTTTGTTGCGTAATCTTCTAAAGCTTGTTTTAACGCTGCTTTGGCTTCTTCAGATACTCTTTGAGCTCCTACATTTTTTAAAAGCCTCTCCATCGCCGCTAAAGGAATTCCTTTCTTATTTGGCATCATTACCACCCATAAAGGCTAAAATGACCTTTTTTTATATACTTTGTGGTAATTTTATCAAAAAAACCAATATTCTTAGAAAATAAGTAAGTTATAATTTATTTAATATTTGTGGAAGATTGTATTTCATAAGATTAAATAAATTTTTAAAATTCATATTTTCAACGTTTAGTTCATATAAATTTTTAATTTGTTTTTTTGGTATTTGTTTAGAAATATAGTGATAAAATAATTCATCTCCTAAACAATATCCTTGTTGATATAAAAAAAAATTATTAAATGTAACTCTATCTCCAAAATTATTTTTAATCAAAGAATATTCTTTAATTAATTCAGGTTTTGATAATTTTGTAAAATCTTTATATTCTCCATAAACCTTATTTTCTCTTGTTGGATCAATTATTTTTGAGCTAAAATAACCAAGCATTTCAACATAAATATTAAAATATGTTAAATTTTCGGTTTGAGCAGGACTTTTTCGTATATTTGCTAATTTAAAATGCAAAAAGTGACCTATCTCTTCTGCTAAAACATAATCTTCTTTTAAAGCTATTAATATTAAATTTTTATCTGTTAAAGTTATTGCACTTTTATTTTCAACCACATATAGATATTCATCATAATAACTATTAGACAATCCTAATTCGTTAAAATCGGTTCGTTTATGAACATATTTTATTTCAGGAATTACTGCACATTCCAAATTAAATTCCGTTTCTAATTCAATTTGATAATCTATTGCTTTTTGTTGTAATATTTCACTATAAGATACCATCACTTAGTTTTTATGAAAAGCATTTTAAACTTTGCTATTTATTTTTATTATTATGTCTACTAAATCAAGAGGAAGTAATGCAGAACGTAATTTAATTCATAAGTTTTGGGAAAAGAATTGGGCTGCTATGAGAAGTGCTGGTTCTGGTAGTAATCATTATCCTTGTCCTGATATTGTTGCTAGTAATAATTTGCGAAAATTAGTTTTAGAAGTTAAATTAACTACAGAGGATAAAAAGTATTTTATGGATAAAGAAATTGAAGAATTGCAAGAATTTGCTAATTTGTTTGGCGGCGAGCCTTATGTTGGAATTAAGTTTTTTAGGAAGGATTGGGTTTTTCTTACTTTAGAAGATTTGGAGAGTAGTGGTAAACATTTTGTTGTTACAACAGAAATTGCGCAAAGGCGAGGTTTATCTTTTGAGGATTTGATTAATTGTTAACTTGCTTTGATTTTTTCCATAAATAATCAAAGCGATCTTTATGAGTTTTAAATATATCTTGATTTTCTAATACAAACACTATTATCCTTTGAAAAAAATTTAACTAGCAATACTATCAGAACAAAATTTTAAAAATTTTATATTTAAATGTGAAGAAATTTTGATCAAATGTGATTCTGACAAAATAATAAATGAAATAAAGTTAAAAATGTCCTAAGTTTTGTCATAATTTTATTTCATTCGGATCAAATATGTATGTATTTTTATCATCAAAGTATCCGCACATGAAGTTTTCAAGTGGTATTTTTGTTCGTTTACTTAGCATGAGTGCATAAAAGTAGGTTTGTGTATCTGCGTATTTTTCTCTATGGGCGTTTGGTTTGTAGTCCCAAATCCATATTTTGTTATCTTCTTCAATTCTTACTAGATCTATGTGTCCACTTAAAGGTAAATTTGTTTCAAAAAAGTTTTCGTAATTTTCTAATTCTTCAGGTTGTAGCCATATCGGCGTTTCTATTGCTATTGTTTTCTCATCATATGCTAGCATGAACATTTGTACATTCATGTGTGCTTCTTGGTAATAGTTTGAATCTAGTCCTATTCTTGCTAGTATTTCTACTTGGTTTTGTTCTTTTTTTAAGTTTGATCCTATTTTAAATTTTAAAACCGAGGATCTTGGACCATCTAAGAATTTTTCATGTGGACAATGTTGTAGCATATCATGTAAATATTCTTTTAAAAAAAGATATTTTTCTTTACAAAGTTTGTCTATTTTTCTTGAATGTATTCTGTAATGATAATATCCGTGAGAATTATGCTTTAAGGACGTCTTTAGAATCATATAAATATAGAAAAAAAAGTTGTATAAAAAGTTTTGTGTTTACTTTCTTTTTTTAGTAACTTTCTTTTTTGCTGTTTTTCTTTTTGGAACAGCTTTTTTTGAAAGTCTTTTTATTCCTAGTTTTTCTTCAATTTTGAATTCTTCTTCTTCAATTTTTTGTTCTTCTTGGAATATTCTTGTTACTAGTGCTTCTATATGAATATCTATTCTTGCTATTCTTCTTTCCATTAGAACTAGAATTCTTAAACTGTAGACTATTGCTGCTAATGTTGCCAAAATGACTGCCAGTATGATTGTATCCATTGATCCCATTTTCTTTGTACACCTCTTTTTGTGTTATTTTTTATTGCTTTAATGTATTATATAAAGTTTTTGTATTTATAGGCTAATATGAAACCCTTTAATTTTTTGTATTGTGAATATATATTTTTGACTCTATCAAAAAGAAATAACCAATATTTACATCTATTTTACTAAAGTAAAATGTAAATATTTCAAATTTACTTTAAGACAATACAGCTGGTTTATATTTGCCGTATTTATATAGCAAATAAAAAAATTCGATTAGTATGTAAAAAAATAATTATTTTCCATATTGTTAATAAATGACTTTGTAAACAAAAAGTTTATATATAGAAGAAATATTATTTTTAATGTTAATATTCATTAATAATTGGAAGGTGGTTATAAATGTTAAAGATGAAAAAAATTACAGAAACATATGAAATGAGAGTCTTTACTGATCAAGGAGATTACTTTGGAGATATCGAAGAAGCAATCGTTACAAACACAAAGATTTTCGGATGGAAAGTGAGAGCTACAAAAAATAGTTTTTTAAATAAAATTTTAGGAAGTGCAAAAGGAGTAATAGTTCCTCATCAACTTGTAAAAAGTGTTGGCGACATCATGATTATTAGTAAATCTGCAGTTCCAAGTTATAATACAGACGACGAATAAATTTTTTAATTTCTATTTTTTCTAATTTTAATTTAAATATAATGTTAAATTTTTTTCTAAACTATTTGATTCATTTTTATTTTTATAAGTAACTAAAGAATCTTTTAATCCATTAAGTCTAATAAATATTCTATCTCCTCTTTTTGAGGGAGAATATGTATTTTTAAAATCATCATCAATTATTCCTTTTTCTATAAGTTTACTTTTCAAATCTGAAAAATATAATTCAATTTTTTTAAAATCTGAAATTTTTGTTTTTACAGTTATATTTTTTGGAAGTTCATTTTCGGCACTTAAAGCATCTAAAACTTGTTTGTATTTAACTGTAGTTCTAGGTTCTAGTTGATATATGAATGTTGTTTTTGAGAAAGGATATTCTACTTGTATAGCTTCAGTAGGTGCATCTCCCAATATTTTCATTGCATCTTCAAATAATAATTCTTTAAAATCATTTGTTCTTTTTTTACCCTCGTTTAAGAATAATTCTGAGTCTAAAAAAGCAAGATTGTTTGATTCGGATAATTTTGAATAATCTCTTGTAAATGAAACGGTAATAGTTTCTTTTATATTTTCGTTATATTCTATTGGATTTATTAGTTTTATACTTTGAGATATTCCTTCTTTTCCATTCATAGAATTTTCTATTTCTTCTTCTAATTTATTTTTTACATCTTCAATAGAAACATATGGTTCGTTATCTATAGTCATTATATCTTTTCTTAATATATTATTTTCATATTGTTCTAATAAAAAATTGACATAATTTTGAAATTCATCTAAAACGTTTGCATATGCTGGTTTTTTCATAGTTGGTTTTGTTGTTATTTGAAAAGAATAGTTATTAGATATTTTTATTATTTCTTTTTGTTCAAAATTAGGTCTATTTTCATCTGAATGTTTAGATTCTTTTTTTAAAGCATCTTTGAACGTATTTATTATGAATTTTGTAATTTGTAATGATTCAGTTTGCCAATTTTGATATTGTATAAAATTTTCTTCTGTTAAACTTTCAAGAGTACTAGGTAATAATATTTTTCTTTGACTTAATATATGAGGCATAATATATGAAATATGAACTTCATTTTATATTTTGTTAATATAAATCCGTAATTCTTACGATTTTTAAGTATTTTTAAAGAATTTCAACATATTTTTAAATAATGTTCCTTTCTAGTATATAAATGAAAAGAAATACCTTAATTTGGTTAATACTAATTTTTGTATTAATTTTAGGAGTAAGACTTTTTTTTACGTTTAGTATTGATGGTGTAAGTTATGAATCTTATTCGATTTTAAGAAATGTGGATTCTATTAAAGACTCTGGTTTACCTTTATTTAATGATGCTCTTAGTTTTGGTGGAAGAGAAAAATTTTTTAGTCCTATTTATCATTATATGTTAGCAATATTTGGTTTTGTATTAAGTGATTTTTTATTAGTTAAAATAATTCCAAATATATTTATTTCATTATTATCAGTCATAGTTTTCTTTATTTCTTTACATTTTAGTAAAGATGAAGAAGCTTCTTTACTTTCTGCTTTATTTGTAGGTTTTATACCTGTTCTTTTTAATAATACTATAAATAATGCGAGCATATTTAGTTTTGTTTTACCTTTATTCTTTTTAGTTGTTTATTTATTTCTTAAATCTAATCAAGATATTAATTATTTGAATTGGCTTGTTGTTTCTATGATTATTTTAGTTGCTTCTCATCCTATGTCTATTGTTTTTGCTTTAGGATTATTAGTATATCTTTTATTTGTTAAATCTATGGGATTTAGAGAAAGTTCTAAAGAGCCAGAAATTGTTTTATTTTATTTGATGTTTGTATTATGGGCTACAATTTTGGTTTACAAAGTTGCGCTTTCTGCGCATGGTTTTGAAATTATTTGGCAAAATTTACCTTTAACTTTAGTTGAACAAACTTTTGGTAAAATTACTTTAGCAGGATCTTTATATGCTATTGGTGTTCTTCCCTTAATTTTTGGTCTTTCTGGTCTTTATAAAAATTTATTTTCAAAGAAAAGTAAAGCTGCAACTTTAATGATGAGTTTGGCAATTACTTTTTTCATTTTAATGTTTCTTGGCCTTGTTCAAGTTGTAGTTGGTTTAATGTTTTTAGGTGTGATTCTTTCTATTCTTTCTGCTTATGCTTTAAAGGATCATATTTCAAATTTAAAAAAATTTAAATTTAAGTATTCAAAATTTATTTTAATATTAATTTTGATCATATTATTATTTGCATCATTTGTTCCGAATTTTTTTTTATTAGATACTCATAAAAAAGACATTCCTTCAAATAATGACATAAATGCATTTTTATGGATTAAAAATAATACGCCAGAAAATTCTAGTGTTTTAGTTTTAGCAGAAGAAGGTAGTGTTATGAGTTATTATTCTAATAGAAAAAATGTGATTGATGAAAATTATTTGTTAATTAAAAATATAAATAGACGTTATTCTGATCTTAATAGTGTTTATGATGAAGCTTTTTTAACAAGTGCTCTTAGAACTTTAACTTTTTATTCTGTAAATTATGTTGTTTTAACAGAAAATAATCAAAAAAAATTTGATAGACGTTTTTTCAGAGCAAAAGATAATGTTTGTTTACCTTTAATTAAAGAATTTGAAGGAAATAATTCTCCAAAAATTTTTAAGGTAAATTGTTTATTCAATGTGGAGAACTAAAATGTTTAATACGAAAATTAAAAAAAATGTGTTACCTTTCATTTTTATAGCTGGTTTGTTATTATTGTTAACTCCTGTTTTATTATCTTTATTCAGAGGTTCTGATTTTTTATTAAGTGAAGAATCTTATTATCATATAAGAATTATTGATCAATATAAAGAAACTGGTGTTTATGATACTGATTTACTTTTGAATAGACCTATTGAGTTTAATTTTTTTTATTTTCTTTTATATTTTTTAAATATTCCAAATATAATTATTATTAATATGCTTCCTGTAATTATGGGTTTGATTTGTTTATCTCTTTTTTATTATTTGATTAAAGAATTTGGCGTTCATGAAGATGCAAGTATTTTTTCTTTAATATTTCTTATTTCTGCACCTATTTTCATATACACTTTTACAAGTGTTAATGTAGAATCTTTTTATTTAATATGTTTGCTTTTTTCATTTGTATTATTTTTAAAAAAAAGTTATTGGGTTATTCCTTTTTCTGGATTTATTGCTTTTTTAAATATCGCGTATTTTATTGTTTTTTTCATTGTAATTTTAAGTTTTTCTTATTTTAATAATAAGTTTAATAAAAAAATAATTTGGGGGAGTTTAATAACGAGTTTAATAGTTTTATTTGTAAATTTATTTTTATTTAAACATAATCCTTTTTTTGGTTTTTTTCTAAATAATTTTTCAGTTTCATCAATTCTTATTAGTCTTGGTGGAACCAAAGCATTTTCCAGCATCACATTAGCTTTATTTTTTATAGGTATTTTCATTTTGTGGAAAAGAGATTTTAAATTTTTATTAATCTCTTTAATTTCTATACTTATTTTGATAAGTTCTTTTTTTATTGAGTCTTTAAGAATTTTTGTTATTCTTGAAATTTCTGTATTTTCAGGAATATGTGTGAAATATTTTATTTCAAAAAAATGGAATGTTGCTTGGTTAAAAGAAGTTATTTTATTAATAATCATCTGTAGTATTATTTTTGCTTCTTTAGTTTTTATGAAATATGAAACAAACTTTATGAGCAGCGATTATGTTGATAGTTTTAGATTTTTAAAAACTATGAATGATGATGAAGTTGTATTTTCTTATTTTGCTAATGGTTTTATGATTCAAAAAATTGCTGGCAAAAAAACGTTTTTAGATTCATATTCATCAGCATATGTTACTTATTTTGATAAAAAAAATATTGAAAATGAATTGTTTTATACTAGGGATCTCAAAGAGTTAAAAGAAATTCTTAAAAGAAATAAAATTTCACATATTTTAATTGATGAAAGAATGCTTAATGGTTTAGTTTGGAATGGACCTGAAGACGGAGTTCTTTTTCTTTTGAGTAATAGTAATTCTTTTGTTAAAGTTTTTGATAATGATGCAATTACTATTTATCGTTTTGTTGGAAACTGAATTGTCAACGAAATATTTTTATATCATTATTTTTGTAGGTATCTAATGTTTAATTGGTTTTATTTGCTAGAAATTTTCCTTAGCCTCTTATTTTTGGGCGCCATATTATTTAATTTCAAAAATTTGAAAATCAACCACACTATTAATCAAAGAATTCTTTTTTTTGATTTTATCAAAGGCGTAGCAATTGTTTTTATAATCATGATTCATTTAATATGGTTTCTTGATTCTAATTATGTTGTTCTACACGAGTTTTTTTGGTTTGCTATCCCTTTATTTATTCTTGTTTCAGGAATATTGTTAGGGAAAAAATACGAGTCTAAAATAACTATCAAAAAATTTTATTATTCTATGTTTGAAAGGGTTTTTTTGCCTTATGCTTTATTTGTTATGCTTCTAATTATTTTTTACAAGCCTAATTTATCTTTTCAGGGTTTTTTGGAATATTTGTTTTTAGGTACTGCTAATGGGAATTTTTATTTTATTCCTTTAATTATTCAATTATATTTGTTATTTCCTTTAATTTTAAAGTATAAGAAATTCATAGTAAGTTATTTGGGTTTGGCAGTTTCTTTTGTTTTTAGTTTTTTTATGTTTATATTAGAATATTATTTGCAGACTCCTAATTGGAATTCCAACCCTTATTCTTTAGCATTTTGTGGCAGATTTTTTTTCTTTTTTGTATTTGGTATTTATTTTTCAAAATTTGATTTAAAGAGTATTTCTTTTAGAAAATTTATGATTCCTTTAGCTATTTATTTGTTATCTGTATTATTTTTTAGTTCTTATGTTAATCATTTTTATTCAATGTTCATTTATTCAATATTTATTTTTTTCGCGATGTTGTTATTAAAAAACAAGTTTTTTGTTATTGAAAAATCTGTATTTTATCGTTATTTTTGCAAAATTGGAAAGCATACTTTGATCATCTATTTGCTACATTCAATCCTTTTATTTAATTTATTTATGCCAATATATACTAACTTTAATTTGAATTTAGCTGGTTGGTTGTTTCTTATTTTAATGACATTTTTGTTGTTATTGTCTTCTTATTATTTTTCTATAATATATATGTATATTTTTAAAAAGATTTTAAACTTTGTGAAGAATATATTTTGTGTTTAGTTATTTATTGCAAGTCTCATTTCTTGTTTATCAATTACTTTACCTTGTATGACTTGTTTTTTTATTATGGTTGTTGGATAGCTTTGTATTTCATAATACTGTTTTAAAATAGTTATCATATCTTCATTAAATTCGCCATCTATGGGAAAGACTAAAAGTGTTTTATTTTGAGTACTTAATGATTCTCTGAATTTATCAAATTCTTTTGCTTGTTCTAAGCAATTTTGACAATCTTTAGTATAAAAATATAATACTGGTGTTATTTCTTCTTTTTGACAATTTTCATTGTAATTTTTTAATGTTAACCAATATCTTAATGAAAATCTTGCGTATTCTCTTTTTATTGCAATATAATCTTCTGTTAATTCATTATTTTTTTCATATTCTTCCATTCGTTTAGGGAGAGTTGACCAAAAGTTTTCTATTAATTTTAGTTGATTCTCATTATATATTTTCATAAATTTGCATTCATCTTCATTAAAATTTTCGATATAATATTGTTTTAATTGAATGTTTTTTATATCTAATGCAGAATTATCTAAATCTGATTTTATTTTATCAAGATCTTGAGATATTTGTTCTGAAAATATTTTATTTGCATATAATCCTGTAATAGTTCCTGCTACGTAGAACACTATAGAAAATAAAATTGCCAATATAATTATTTTATTTCTTCGTTTTTGATTTTTTTCTTGTTTTTTTCGGGACATTTTTTTCTTGTTTTTTTTCATTATAATTTTTTATACCTAGTATTAATAAGAATAAAGACCATATTAATAGCATCGGAGCTGCTTTTACATATATCCATGAAAATAAGAAAAAAGGGTATAATGACATACATATTATTTTTATAAATTCGTAGTATTTTATTTTTCTTACAAAAAGCCAAATAATTGTTGATATGATTATCATCCCAAATGTTCCTATAAATAAATAAAAAAAGAATATTCCGGTTCCTAGTCCTATTGAGTAATTTAGTAATCTTAAGTATTCTATTGTTATTCCTTGAAATGTTTGTAGATATACTGCTCTTAACATAGAAAATATTATTGATATGATTCCTGCTATTATTCCTGATCCGAGAAGTAATTTCATATAATCTTCTAGCACTTTTTCTAGTGTTTCGCTTTTTAAATTTTTGAAGGTTTCTTCTGGTCTTTTCAAAAAGGCAATTGAGTTTGTTATTGATTTTTTTAGTATCATTTTTTAAAGTACGCCTCTCTAGTTTTTATAGTTTTCCTATGTGTCTTTATGCCAAATATTTTTTTGATTTTTATTGAAGTATTCTGGTAAATTTATTATGTATATTAGCATTATTATCCACCAAAATGGTGCGAAGAATAGTATTGGTATTATGTGCCATATTTTGATTTTTTTATCATATCTGAGTATCGCTATTATGTATAGCGGATAAACTAGGAGTGATGCTAATAGTGTTATTATTATAATTGCTGTAATTGGTTCTTGGCCTTGTATTATTCTTATAGTCCATTTTATTATTCCTGATATGCTTATCCAATCTAGTAGGAATTCTAGCACTCCTGTACTCATATAGATTCCTTTTGAAGCAAAGTATGTTATATATCCTGATATTATGTTGTAAAAAGTTATAATGCCCATTATTACTGCTTGAAAGTATGAAAACAACATCAAGGGTAGAGTATAAATTTCTATGAGAAATTTATTCATTTTCAGGTGTTTTGAGAATATGTTCAGCCATCCTTTTGCAAATCTGCTTCTTTGTCTGAAGAATCCTTTTGCATCTAGTGGCATATATGTTTCGGATATGCTTTCTTCTGCGTGTTCTATTGTATATCCTTTTTTTATGTATCTTATTGCTATATCTACGTCTTCTGAATATCCTTTTGTTGAAAATCCTTGCATTTCTTGTAATATTTGTTTATCATAAATAGATAGTGGTCCAGGCGCTACTATGTTTACGTTCATTTTTGTAAATAATGATCTTAGAAGCGAATTATATAGTTGTTCTAAATGTAAATACATTCCAATTGGATGTTTTCTGTTTGCTACTTTTACTGTGCTACACACTATTCCTACTTTTTTTTGTTTTATATATGGTATTGCTTTTATCAGTGCATCTTCTTGTATTATTGAATCTGCATCTATTATTGCTATTAGTTTTCCTGTGGAGATTTTTAGCGCTTTGTTTATGCTTTTTGCTTTACCACTGTGTTTTTGGTGTATTATTTTTAGATTGTGTTTTTTTTCAAGATTTTGCAGTATTTGTTTTGTATTATCTGTTGAACCATCATTTATTATTATGATTTGTTTTTTTCCTTTAAATTTTGCTTTGATTGCTGCATTAATTGATTTTTCTATATATCTTTGTTCGTTATGAGCAGGTATTATTATTGATATGCTATCGTATATTTTGTTTGTTTTTTCTTTTTGTTTTTTCTTTTTGAATAATAATATGTAATAAGAAATTATAACTATTAGAAATATTGTTGTTATTATTGTTGAAATTATTAATTCAAGATTCATTTTAAGAACTTCGCATTTCCGGTTTTAGGTGTGCTTATCCATGAGTTCTTTTTATCTTTGTATAAGTGTTTATTTTTTTGAAATAATGCTTTATATACAGCTACTGAATTTGCCATTGCAAGTACTATTGATATTGAAAAAGTTGCTAGTACTAAACTTGGAAAATGTTTTAGACTTCTTTGTTTATATAATGTAATGTATGCCATTAGTAGAAATCCTGCGGTTATGAAGAATTTTGCTGTAAATTCCATTAGTTGTTGAACTCCGAATAATTGTGGTTCTCCAAAGAACCATCCTGCAAATCCTGCTAAGGTCATTAGTAATATTATTGGAGCAATTCCTGGTCCTAATGTGACAAAAGTCATCATGAATTTTTGTCCAAATTTGAATTTTTTACTAAATATTATTTGTTTTGCGTTATCTATAAATACTCTTATATTTCCAAAAGTCCATCTTTGTTGTTGTTTTAAAAATGCTTCTATTGTTTCTGGCACTTCGGATGGAGTTTCAAATTTGACATATACATTTTTGTATCCTTTACTTAGTATTTTAACACTTAAATCTGAGTCTTCAGTTATACTATCTGCATTCCATCCACCAACGTCATCTATTGCTTTTTTTCTTATTGCGCCTCCTGTTCCACAGAAGAATACTGAGTTAAATTTATGATTTATTGGCATAAGTATTGTGTGGTGAATCATTAATAAGTATGCTGCAAATTTTGTTATTAGGTTTTTTTCTGTATTTATGAATCCTTGTCTTCCTTGTACTATTGCTACTTTTGGATTTTGAAATGGTTCTACTATTATTTTTAAAAAATCTTTTTTTGGTATAAAATCTGCATCAAATATTGCTATTATTTCTCCTTTAACTAAGTGCATTGCGTCTTTTAATGCTCCTGGTTTATATCCTTCTCTGTTTTCTCTATGAACATATTTTATGAATCCTTTATTTTCTGTTTCGAATTTTTTAAGTATTCTTTGTGTTTCTTTATTTGTTGAATCATCAACGATCATGATTTCATATTTGTCTTTTGGATAATTTAATTTCATACATGCTTTTATGCATCTTACAGCTACAGGATCATTGAAACTTGGGATTTGTACTGTTACAAATGGATAATAATTTTTTGTTTTCTTATCTTTTTGTTTTGTATTATCTACAAATAAGTTTAATGCTGATAATATTAAAAATAGTAAAGAAAAGAATACTACTGGTATTAATGCTAAATTGTATATGAATAATGTTATTTCTTGCGGTGTCATTTTAATTTATATTCCTAATTTTATTTGTTGATTTCTTATTGTTCTTCTTAATATATCTTCTGATGGTTGTCCGTATAATCTTGTGTTATCTTTTCCGTTTATTCCTATTATTAAACTTGGTGCTTCTATTCTGAATTGTTCTGTTTCTATAATATCTTGAATTAGTTGTTTTGGTTCTTGATTTCTAATACAATCAAAATATTTTTCATAATTCATATTTAATTCGTTTACTTCTATTGTGTTTATATTATCTTTATACATAATTTTATTGTGTATTTCTGTTATGTTTTTTCCATTTGATTGTGTATAACAATATATTGCTTTTGCTTTTAAATATCTATCTGTTTGTTCTGATTTATCTTGATTTGTTATGTAGTATTTGTATTGGATTTTTACTTGTCCTGTTTTAATATATTCTTCTCTTATTTGTTTTATTGTTTCTTGATAGAATTTATTTGATTCATTTGAATTTAGATCTAGCACAGATATTATAGTTATTTGAGCAGAATTTTGTCCTTCTATTAATCTATTTTCTGTTAAAGGATTTGAAGTTACGTATAATTGATATGTTTCTTCTAAATTTGATTCATTTATTAAAGGATTTCTTGATTTTTCTGTTTGAATTGCAAAATATACATATCCTATAACTAAGATAAATAATGCAATAAAAATAATAATTAACATATTTTTCTTCATTTTTCTTTTTATTTGTATTTTTTGTATATTAAATTTATTTTAACATTTTTAAAAAAAAACTATTTCTGTTTTTTTCTTGTTTTTATTTGTATTAAATGTCCTGCTGTCAATGGTTGATCTTTATTTGCTGCATATTTCATTGTTTTTTCTTCGTATTGTTCTACTAATTTTATTCCTAACATTCTTTCAAGTTTTCTTGCTAGTTCTATTCTTGGTTCTCTATGCCCTGATTCTATTGAATGTAATACTGATTCTTTTTCATGTAATTGTTTTGCAAAATCTTCTTGTTTTAAGCCTTTTTGTTCTCTTGCATGTTTTATTAATTCAGAATAATTTTTTACTATTATTTCTACAGGTTCTTCTTTTGATAAATTTTGAGGTTTAAATGCAGGATTTTGTTGAATTTTTGTTTTGTTTTTTGCTTGTTCGTTTCTAATTTTCCTTATTGTTTTTCCCATTTTTGAACAGTTTCTTCCTAAATTCATTTGAGTTCCTTCAAGTTCAACTAAAAATTCTGCTTGTTCTTTCCCGCATATTTCGCATTGCATTATTTTGCACCTTTTTAAGTAATAATTTTAAAACGGTTTATTGATTTTTAAATATTGCCATATTTAGTTCTTGTTTTCCTTGCATTATTGTTTTTTCTTTGATTTTTTCATATTTTTGTTCTTTTGCTATTTTTTCAAAGAGTTGTGGATTTCTTGCGATTATTGTTATTGTTCCTGTTTTTTTTAGTGGTTTTTTCACATTTTTTAAGAAATCTTCATATATTTTTGTACATTTGTTTTCTTTTATGTGTTTGCTTGGTTCTATTATTCTTGTGACTATTAAATCTAGTTCATTTTCTCCTATTTTTAAATCTAGGTCTTCTGCGTTTATTTTTGAGAATTCTATGTTTTTTTCTACGCCTGCGATTTTAGCATTCTTTTTTTGTGCTGATATGTTTTTGAATGCTGGATCTGTTGAGTATATTTCTTTTTGTTTGTTTAGTATTTTTTTATCTTGTTGTTTTTGTATTTTTATTTGTGTTTCTTCTTCAAATCCTTGTATGTTTTTTATTATTGGTTTTTCATAAAATTGTACTGGAAAATTGTTTTTTCTTATTGCAGCTTCTATTGTTATTGTTCCTCCCATTGAGAAGGGATCTGCTATTATTGATTTTGATTTTATTTCTGAGAATAATAGCATATTGTATGCTGTTGTTCCTTTTAATTCGTTAAATACGTTGAATATTTTATGTTGTCTTTTGCTTAAGTCTTTTTTTACTAGTTCTATTCCTACCGCGTATTCATCATTTATTATTTCTATATATATTAAATTATCTGGGTTTTTTAGATCTGTTTTTTGTTTTGTTTTATCTGTTATTATATTTGTTATTTCTTGTTCTATGTGTACTGAATTAAAGTCGTGTTCTCCGGTTCGTTCGCATTCTGTTCTTAGTGTTTTTCCTGTCATTAAGTTCAGAGTTTTTTCGTTTAGATCTTTTTTTATTTTTTCTATTAAATTTTCTGCGTTGGTAAATGTTCCTGTTGATATTGTTAGTAAAATTCTTTTTGAAAATTGACTTTTATATATTAGTTCTATTATTTTTTCTATTTCTGCTTCTAAATTTACATAGAAATTTCCTGTTTTTTTTATTTTATCTAAAATAAATGTTTCTTTTAAGTCTGATACCACTAAATCTGTTGTATTTTGTTCTGTTATTATTGTTATATTCATATGTATAAGAAATTAGTTGTTATTTTAATTGTTTTGTATTATTTTACTTCTTTAATTAAAGAAATATTTATAATTCTATTAATTTATATCTATATATGAAGAATTTTATAAGCAGAAACATTTCTATTATATACATTTTGTATGTTCTTGATCATGTTTCTTTACTTTGGCAGGGTTTTTATTTCATATTTTTTTCTGCTTTGTCATTTTCTGCTTTTGAGCAGGGATTAATTTGGGGTTTAGTTGCTTTTATTACTATTTTATTTGAAGTGCCTTCTGGTGTTTTTGCAGATAGAGTAGGCAAGAAATATTCTCTTTTATTTTCATATTTTTGCTTATTAATTAGTGTTTTAATTATGTTTTGGTTTTCTTCTTTTTTTATGATGTTAGTCGCCGCTTTTTTCTTTGGCATTAAAATTGCGTTTAGATCTGGGTCTGATGTTGCTTTAGTTTTTGACACTTATAAAGATTTGAATTTGGAACATAAATTTAGTGAATTTGCTTCTAAATCTTATGCTTATGCGTTGTATGGCGCAACTATTTCAACAATTATAGCAAGTTTTATTGCGGAAATTAATTTAAGAGCTCTTTTTTTAATTAGTGGAGTTATTTGTATTATTATGATCATTTTAGCTTTATTTTTAGTTGAACCTAAAAAACATAAAATTATTGAAACAAATTATGTTCAAATTAAATTAGCTTTTAAAGAAATTTTTTCAAAAAAAATTACTAAGTATTTGTTCTTTTTTACATCTATTTTAAGTCTTGTTTCTGCTATTTTTAGATATCATCCTTTATTTTTAAAAGAAATTGGTTTTTCTACTCAATTTGCGGGAATTATGTTTGCTGTGATGTTGTTTTTTGCAGGTTTATTTGCTCATTTGTCTCCTGCATTGGTTAATAGGTTTGGAAAAAAATATTTATTATTTTGTTCTCCGATAATTATAGGTCTTTCTTATATTTTTGTGGGAATTTTTCCTGTTTATATTTTTGGTTTTTTAATTTTATTTGAATCTATTGCAGCAGGGTATTCAAGACCAATTACTAGTCCTTTATTTCATAAAAATATTTCTTCTAAATTTAGAGCAACTATTTCTTCAATAGAAAGTTTTTCTGCTAGACTTGTTCAAATTTTTTTTGCTTTTTGTTTATCAATTATTGTCGAAAAAATAGGAATTCCAGCTATATATATACTATTAGGAAGCATCATTCTTATTGCGGGTATATTTACTATTTCTAAAGTGGTTGTTTTAAAAGAATTTGTTTGAATTAGTAATGAGTCCTGCCTGTTATTGCTTCTGCGATTTTGTAGTATCCTTGGCTTGCTTTTGCTTTTGGATATAAGTGTATATATGGTGTTTTTTTGTTTATTGTTTTTTCAAATCTTTTGTCTTCTTTTATTGTTGCTAGTATAGGCACTTCTAGAAATTCTGATATTTCGTCTTTTGATAATCTATATTTTCTTTTTTTGTATTTTGTTATTATTACTCCTGTTATTGTTTTTCCTTGTCTTTTTACCATGTTTATTAGTCTTTTTGCGTCTACTAAACTTGGTGTGTCTTGGTTTGTTACTACTAATATTTCATCTGAAATATTTATTAGTTGTGTGCTTTCTCTGCCTAGTCCTGGTGAACCGTCTATTATTAGATATTTTGTCATTAAGTGTAAGTCTTGCAAATTTTTTTCTAGTTTATTAAAGTCTACTAGTTTCATTGCATCTATTCCTAGTTCTGCGGGTATTATTTTTAGATTTGTATGATGATTATAAATTGCTTTGCTTATGTGGTGTATGTTTTGCATAACATCGTGTATTGTTACTGGAAAATATGTATTTCCTAGGTGTAAAGATAGGTTTGGTGAACTTAGATTTCCATCTAGAACTATTACGTCTTCTCCGATTTTTTGTATTGCAAGGCCTAAATTTGTTGCAGTTGTTGTTTTTCCAACTCCTCCTTTTCCACTCATTACACATATGAATTTAGCCATATCTTTGTTAATACTGTTGTTGCTTTTTAATTTTTTGCTTTATTTTTTAAAAATTGAAAACCATCTTAAAGTGGTAAATTTTAAAAATGAATTGAAATTCTTATTTTTTAATGAATATAGATAGAGTTATTAATGAAGTTGCTGTTGATTTTGTAAATCAGTTAGAATTGGAGAATTTAAATCATTCACAATATTTAGTATCTATTTTTTCTTCTTTGGTTAGTGCTGCATCTTCTAGTTTAAATTCTAAAGATTTAGATTCTAAATTAAATAATAAAGGAATAGTAGTTCCTTATAATGGTATGTCTAAACATTTGTTAAATCCTAAAATAGCTGATTATTTGGATCATAATATTTTAAGTACGTATAAACACCCTTTTGAAATTAGAATTCATAAGCCTTCTTATGAAAAAACAAATATTGGTTATGCTGAAGAAAATATTGTTATTACTTTAGCTTATCAGAATAAAACTAATGACAATAATTTTTTAGTTTTTACAAGAGATTCTCAAAGACAAAAAGTTCCTAGATCTGTTTTGAAAAAAATCACAGGGACAAAAGATATTTTAAGTGCTAGTAAAAGAGCAGAAGAAAGTCTTTCTAATACTATAAATACTGGATCTATGGGTCCTTTTTTCTTAAGAGAAAATAAAGAAATAAATGATCAAATAATTGTTGATCAAGATTCTTATAATTTTCATGCTAAAAATCATGATTATGTTAATTTTTCAGGTGGTCATGGTATGATTTCTGTTAATATGAAATTTATAGATGCTGTTGATTTGTTTTATCATGTTTTTAGAAAAGAAAATGTTCATGTTAAGAGTTTATTTAATCCATAAGGACTTTGATGATAAATTTATTTAGTCTTCTTGTTCTGCATTTAGCAATGATTCTATTCTTCTTATAAATTCTAGTTGGAAGTGATAGTATTGTGTTATTATATCTATGTTTACTAATTCTTCTCTTCCATCAACCATTACTCTCATGGTTACGTGTCTTCGGAATTCTTGTTCTTTTTCTGGATTTGGTGCTCTCCAAATTTTTCTTATTAGAAAAAATAGTTCTACGTTGTCTATTATTTGTTGATCTTCTTCGTATAAATCTTTTATTTTGTTTCCTCGCTCTATAGGTGTTGTTGGTATTTCTTCTATTTTTTCTTCTTCCATTGCTTTTCTTAATAGGGCTTCAAAAATAAAGTCATATGCATCTATCATTCTGTTTAGTGCATTTTTCAATACATCTACTGTTCTCGTATATTTTAAGGAGACATAAATCAAATGATCTACTCTTTTCATTTCTTCTTTTGCATCATTTAAAGATTCTATCATTTTCTTTTGTTATATTATTTATAAGTTCTATAAAAACTTTTGCTTTGCTTAGCATTCTTTTTAGGTCTTGTTGTGATAATGTTCTTACTTCGTATGAATCTGAACATATTACGTATTTATCTTTTCTTGAAAATTCTATCGGACTTTTTCCGTGTGCTTTCACTATTTCATTTAAATCTTGTAACATTCTTGAAAAATCTTTGTTTAAATTATATTTTGGTTCTAATTTATTTTTGTAAAGTGTGAATTTTAAATCAAAACTTTCACTAAATGCAGGAATTCTTTTGAATGTTCTTTCATATTCTAAAAGCGCAGTCATAGTATTTTCTAATGCTATAAATAAGTTGTTAGCTACTGAGAGTAATATTTTTGGTTCTTGTATGAGAGAATATGTTGTTGTTAACAAGTGATCTGCTTTTCGTATATCTTGTTTTGCTTTTTCTCTTAATTCTTGAAAGCGTTCCATTTCTAATTAGTAATGTATATTATTTATATAAATCTTGTCTAGTTTACTATTTTTTGTGTTGTTTGTAAAATAAGTTCTGGAAGTTTTTCACAACCATTGCAAGATATTATTTTTTCCCATAATTCTTTTGTATTTCCAGTATTTAGTTGTTTATTTGTTTGTGTTAGGCTTTCTGAGAATAATTCTTCATTTTTTCCATTCCATAAATAGTATGTTTGTATTAAATTGTGTATTTTTTGATTTTTTTCATTTGTTAATTCTTTTGATGCGACACTATCTATTAAAGCCGTATATTTTTCGTCTTCGCATGTTTCATATACGCATGCTGTTATTTCATTCCATTTGTTTGATACTTCTGTGCCTTTTAGTTGTAAATTTATTTCATTATAATATTCTGCAATTTGTATTATATCTTTTTTGTTAGATGATTCTCTTAATTTTAAAATTAAGTTTATAAGATTTTGTTCTTTTGTTAAAGGTATTGTATTTTCATTATTTTGTTCAGTTATAATTGCGTTTTGAGAATCTTTTTTAATATTTTGACCTATATTTTCTGAATTTTGAATATTATTATCTAAATTTTTATCATTTATTGTTGCAGTTACGCCTCCTGTTATTGAAGGACTTGCAATACCATATATTATTCCTATTATAACTATTGCAATTAAAAATCCGCCTAAAAAATATATGTGTTCTTTTTTCATCTTAATATCAATTATGTAGTGGTTAAGTATTTAAAATTTATTATTAAGAATAGCTTATTTTATTCAGAAAGTTTCATTATTGCTTCTGCTAAATCGCCTTTTGATTCTTCTATTGCTTGTTTTGCTTGTTCTTCTGTGCAATTTGCTTGTTGCATAACTGTTTTTATGTCTTCTTCATTGATTTCTGGAGTTGTATTTAATGATCTTTCTGTTTCTTCGCCTGATATTTGATAGGACCAATTTCCCATCATGTTTACTTTTTGTATTGATGGATCTGATATTACTATTTCTTTTTCTGGAGTTCTTATTATTACTTCTATTGCTTCAAAATCTATTTGTTTAATTCCCATTCTTTTCATTGCTTGTTGCATTTGTCTTGGGTTCATTCCAGGAATCATTTTTTATTCACCTTTAATTAGAATATTTTGCCTGAGACTATTAATACTAATAATACTACGAACATTATTGCAAATAATGTTGTTTGTGGAGTTATCAATACTTTTGATTGGTAATCAGAAAAGTATTTTGTTAGTCCTGCTCCAGAGCTCGGCATATTTATTCGGTTATCTTTTGACATATTATTAGAAAATGATGATTAATTTATATAGTTTACGTAATATTTGGCTAATATGAAACCATTTAATTTTTTGTATTGTGAAGACATATTTTTGACTCTGCCAAAAAGAAATAACTAATATTTATATCTATTTTACTAACGTAAAATGTAAATATTTCAAATTTACTTCAAGACAATCAGAGGGTTTCATATTAGGCTTAATATTTATCTTATTCAGAATTTGTTAAATGTAATTTATAAATATAATATAAAAAAACACATAATCTTAATTCAATCTTTTTTTATAGTTTCATTATCTGTTGGTGTTTGTATTCCTATTGCTTCGCATCCATCTATGCAAGTTATAGATGATGTTCTTCCATCTATTTTAAGTTTTACTTCCGCAACAGATCCTGTATTTCTTTCTGAGAATAATACATCTGAATACCAATCTCCTCCTTGAACATACGTATTTACTCGTGTAAAAGTTATATCTTTTCCTACGACATATCCTCTTCCGTAATTGTCTACGGCTCTTGATGCTTTTATTTCATTTAGTGTTATGGTTGGATATACAGTACATTCTTTGATATTTTTTGTTTCAAGACCATTATAACAAATGTATTTTGTTGATGTGCAGCCTGCTAAAAATATCAATATTAAAATCATTATTAAAATTATTGTTTTTTTCATCCTTATTCTCTTTTTTTATTTTTAGTACTTAAATTTTTTATGTTTTTTTTTCTTATTTAATATCATAAAAAACATAATACCTATAATTATTATTATAACACTCAATATTATGCTCCATAAGAAATCTTCATTTTCTTTTGTTCCTACTGTTGTCTGGATTACATTTATAATACTTCCTTTTTCAAATGTTAATTTGTCATTATATATTATTTTTCCTTTTACTTGATATTGTCCTTGAATTTGTGGTTTGAAAAAAGTTTGAAGTTCTATTGTTTGTCCTGGTGATGCTATTAATTTTTCTGATTCTACAGTTTGTAATATTTTGTTATTACTTTCTATTATTCCTTTAAATTGTGCAGAAACTTGTCGATCGCCGTAATTTTTAAAATATGCAATTATAGGTATTGTTTCTTGTGTTTCTGCCCAAGGTTTGTTTTCTATTCTTAAGAATTCTCCTTTATCACTTATTCCTCCTTTATCAAGTACTGAAAACGTTTTTGTTGCAGTTCCACTACATTCTTCTGCAGACATCTCTACCCAGTATTGTCCTATTGGCAGTTCATTATCTAATTGTGCTTCTATCCTTTCTCTTAAAGTTGGTAATATTTCAGAAGTATACGCGTATTTTATTTCTTTAACAATTTCTTTTTTTTCTTGATCAAATATTTTTAGGTTTATTGTCGGTTCTATTCTTACATTGCCTGTATTTTGTATTGTTGCAGTCAATACTATTGTTCCATTACATTGAACTCCTGATCCAGTATCTGTTTTTATTTGCCAATACATATCTTGTTCAGGTAATAATCCTGGAGCTATTTGATTATTTATTGTTATTCCTGTTGCTTGATTTATTGATGAAAGAGATGTTTTAGAAGAATATGATTGTCCTTGTATTGTTGCATATTTGTGTTTTTCAATAGATATGTTTTGTCCTAAATCACACATCATAGCCATATTATTTCCTGTAATTGGATTAGTTCCACCATATCCTTTTGCATTTATTGATATTTGTTGATTTCCAATATTGTATAAAGTTATATTTTCTTCTGAAGTTTCTTTTCCTGCTTGAACATCTCCATAATCAATTAATGTTTTCGATGTGTTTATTGCATATAAAGGATAAATTGTTAAGTTTGAATTATTTGCTCCTGTATATCCATATTGATCTATTGTTGTTGCATTGCAAGTCCAAGTACCATTTATTGCATAATATTCTAATTCAAATGTACAACTATAATTTTTTTGATTTCCAAAAGCAGATATTTCTAAACAAGAATTGTTTGTATATTTATTTCTTTCATTATCTGCTGCTAAATGATTTGTTGTTTCACTATATAAAGTCATATTCATTCCTTGAATTTGTGTATTCCCATTTAGATCTTGTGCGGTCGCATTACATTCTATTATTGTTGTACTTCCAGCATTTAACATTATATTTGTATCTGGACTCATAATTATTATTTCTGGAGAATGTACTGATATGTTTATTGTTCTTGTTTCGCTTTGACCTATATTAGAATATTGATCCGTACAACTTATTGTATAATTATAAATTCCATTTGGTAATGTTGTAGTTATTATTTGTTCTATATCTTTTGTTATTGAATTTTCTGTTTTGTTTAACGTTTCATTTATGTATAATCTACATTGTGTTATTAATGAATCATCTGTAACATTATATTTTATATTTATTGTATTCGTAGAACTATTTTCTGTTTGATTATCCGGAGATATTATTGTTATTATTGGTTCTGAAAAATCTTGTGTTGATATGAAGATAGTGTAATTATTTAAATTTTCAAAATTTGTTAAACTTTCTGAGCATGTTGAATTTACGGATATTGTTGTTAATCCAACTGTAAGTACTTCAAGTTGAAATGTAGTATTTTTTGTTTGGCCTAATGTAAAAGCACCTAAATTATTTGTTTGTAATTCTCCTGATTTTAAATTTAGTATATTTGTGTCTTGAATCATTATTGTTGCTTGACAATTTGTTCCTGAATTTCCTAGCATAGTTATATTAGCAGTTAAATTAAATGAGCTCGAAGTATTTTGTAAAGAATTGTTTAAAGGATATGTTATATTTATATTTGCTTCCGGAGTTCTTGTTTGATTCATAGTCACACCCATAATTGTTGTTGTATCTGTAATTGTTTTGTTCAGTTCCCCGTAATGTGTATAATTATATGCTCTTGCCCTTATTATATCTCCAATTGATCCTGTAATTGTTGCAGAATATGATCCTTTTAATGAAGGAACTGGCGGAGCATATACTTGTGTTATTTCTGTTATAAACTCATTAAAATTATAAATATATACTATTTGTCCATTTTCTGCTCCAGATAAATCTTGTTTTAATATTTTTCCAGCAATATTTATCGTTTGAGGTACTTGTGCATTTATTGATATAGAAATAATTATTAGCAATACAAATATAAAAATACTGTAAGATATTTTTTTCTTTGATTTTTTTACTATGTTTAATTTATCTTTTTTATTTATCATTTTAAATATTCTTAATCTTTTCAATATTAATTTTTTTTACTTTGTTCATTAAATTTATTTTTTTCATCATCTTTAATTTCTTTATTTTTTTTGTTAATTTTTTTATTAAAGTAAATTGCTGTTCCCAGTAGCATAGTAAATGCGAAAAGTGCTAATATGTGAATTATTTGGTTGGTTTCTACTTCTCCTTGACCTGATACAAATCCTGTAATTAAATTAAAAGCATTATTTTTTATAGTCATATCGTGCGTAGTTATTTCTTGATATAAATTTATTTGCTGCACTATTTCTTTATTTGCATAGTTAATTTTTATTGTTGCATGTTCTGGATTTCCTTTTAAAGTTGCTTGATAAAATATTGTTTTTTTGTCAGTTTTTTCTACTAGTGCATCTACAATTTGATTTGTTGTATTTATTGTTATTTTAGGATTTTTTGAAATATCCACTCCTTGAATTATTATTTTTCCATGAATTTTTCTTGTTGGATTTATATTTGTTATTTGTTCTTTATTTTCTAATATCTCCACTCCTTCTTTTATTGTTATTGCATATAATTTATTTTGTTTTAAATTTGTTTCAAAAACTATGTTTTTTCCATCATCATAAATAGGATTGATTTTTTGTTCTTTCCATTTGTTTCCATTTAATTCTTCGATAATTATATCTTTAACTGTTATTCCTTTTTCTTTTAACCAATTTTTAAGTATTTTTATTTCAGTTTTTCCTTTGTGTTGATTTGTTTGTATATATTCATATACTGTTTTTTGATTTGTGATTTTTGGATTTTTTATTATTTGCAAATGTTTATTTTCTTTTGAAATATTTGTTTTATTTGTTGTTAAGTTTGATTTGGGTAAACTTCCTAAAAATGTTAAAGATTGAGTTTCTAAAGCTAAATTTGTATTTCCAGCTCTATTTCCAAAGTTATTAATTTTTGTTGGATTAATCTCAGTTTGATTAATGTTATTTGTTTCATTTATTGTATTCATCACTATTAATTGAAATGTTTTAGTTGTAATTAATTCGCCATCATTTGCAACAATGGTTATTTCGTGTATTCCTGATTGATATTTTGTTGGAGTCCAACTTATTTTTCCTTGAGAAGTTATTTTCATTCCTTCTGGTTTTGTTTGTAATGAAAAAATTATTTTATCATCATTCCAGTCAAATATTTCAATTTGTTTTTCAAATAAATATTCTTCATTAATTTGTCCTAAATTCTCAGTTATAATTTCTGGAGGTAAATTAGGTATACTCATATTCAATATTAAATCAAATTTGTGTATTATTCCTGTAATAGTTGTATTTCTTTTTATTTCATTTATTGGATTGCTTGCTTTTATTTGTATTTTTGTTCCTTCTACCCATTCTAATGTTGTTGAATATCTTCCAAAAGTTCCTTTTCCCGTAACAATATTTTTTATTTCTCCTGTTTCTAAATTTGTTATTGTTATAGGTATTCCTTTTATTACTTGTGTTAAACCATCTAATCTGTATATTGTCCCATCTATTCCTTTAGGAACTGGAATTGCAAATACTGAAAAAGATAATAGTATTAATAACAATATTTGGATAATCGCAAAAGTTACATTTTTTATTTTTAGTTTATGTGTTTTCATGGTTCATGCTCCCAAATATTTGTTTGATTTGCATCAAAATAATATCCTTCTGTTGGTTTTAAAGATAGGAACTCTTGATTATTAAATGATGGCCACCAACCCCATGCAGTTCCAGTTATTACATAATGTATTGTCAATTCAAATTCTTGTGTTATTGCATTAAATCTATTAATTGCTTGAACTGAATTAGTTGGATTTGTATTTATTATTGGTGTTTGATAATTTGTTGGAAGTGTTTTTTCATTTATTGTATACCAAGATACTAAGTTTGGTCCTGTGTTTAAAGATATTGTTGAATTTATTTCTTTTATTTTTCCTATGTATGTTATATTACATGTTTGGTTTGTTTCTATCCAGTATCCTTCTGTACTATTTATTGATATGAAATCTTCACTTCCTGATGCAGGTACAAATTTATCTGTGAGCCAGTCTGATCTTTTGAAAGTTCCTGATTCATATTTCCATAAAGATTGTATACATTGATTGTTTGGATTAAAAGTATATGCATTATTTGTTCCATTTTCTAATTCTAAATCCGAGTATGTTAATGGTGAACTTATCATATTATATCCTGTTTGAAGTTCTGATTCATATTTTCCTACATATTCATTTGATGAAGCTTCTATTGTATTTCTTTGAGTACTTATTTTATAGTATCTTTGTATTGTTGTATTTGCTGTTTGATCTGTGAATTCATTAGTTATTATTCCGCTTACATTGGGTGTTAAAGGAAATCCTGCTGTGAAATTGTTTGTTATATACACATTATATGATTCTGCTTCCGGTATATTTGTCCAGTTTATTGTAGTACTTTTATTTTGATTTATTTTTATGTATATGTCTGTTGGAGGGCTTAGTATAGTGATGTTTCTTGGATTTGATGTTGCTTGATTTCCTGATGGTTCAAAACATTTTACTAGCCATTCATAACGTCCATATGAAATATTAGCATTTATTCCTGAATTTGTTGCATTTTGTATTGTTGCATTTTGCGTTATATTTATTCCATAAAAATATATTGAACAATTTGTTTGCTCTGCGAATTGATCTGTAACGTTAAATGTAAAATTTATTGTAGTGTTTGTAGTATTATATTCTATTATTGGATTTATTATTTGTATTGTTGGTGGTGTTAAATCTATTGTGAAATTTCTTGTTTCTGAAGGACCGTAGTTTCCTAAAACATCTACGCAGTTTACAGACCAATTATGTTTTCCTTCTATTATATTATTTATATTTCTTGATATTATTTCATCATTATTTTGAAATATATTTGTTTGATTATTTGTTCCATCTATAGTTAAATTGCATGTTTGGTTTCTTTGGTAATCATTTGCACTCCAATTAAATATTAACGAATTATTTGATATTATATAATTTATTGTTGGAATTATTAAAGTTACGTTCGGTGCAGTTGTATCTGGTATTAATTCAAAATGAGCATAATCATAATTATCATTGTATCCTGAATAACTAGCTTTTGAGACAATTGAATAATTATAATATTCAAATTGCAATGTATCTATATCCCAATTCCATTGTCCTGTTTGGTTTGTTTGATTTTGTATTGTTAAAACTAATATTTCTTCGTTTTCTTGATATATCGTTACATCATTTGTTGCTAATAATGGTGCTAGTATATCTCCATCTTCTAATGCAAACCAATTTACTACTTCACTTGTATGAGAATTACATACATCTGAAGCATCTTGTTCACAGAATCTAAAATCCATCCCAGTACTTACTACGTTTTTTGCCCAAGGATATTCTGGATCTTCTCCGCCGTCATCATCATTTTCTGTAACCATAACTCTAGGATTTGTATATACTGGCGAGAATACTGCTGTAGTCCACTCACTATTACTAATGTCTGAATTTCCTTCTTGATAACTTGATATATTAACATTTAAAGGGTCTATTGCAATATATCCTATTGTTTCATCAGGTTGTCCGGGTTCACAAACATTAGCTATTCCTTGATGAACACATCCAATTAAAGGGGCACTACTTATTGTTTTTGTTGCTGTATCTTCTACCCATGTTATTGATGAAATATTTCCTCCTTGATTATATGTTTGTGCTGTTGTCCAAACTGTTGGAACGTTACTAAATGTTTTTCCAAAGTTTAATACAGTATCAATACCATCAGTTGTAACATTAACAGTCCCTACTTCTATCCAAGAATATTTATTTGTTCTATTTACATCAAAGACAAAATAATGAACTGTTTCTGTTGCTCCAGGATTGCTACAAGTAACTAAACCATTATCTTGACATAAACTTATATTCATATAATTATTTCCTGTATCAAATAATGTTGGTATATTATATGAATCATCAGTACTTGTGGGTCCATTTTGTGTTACTGGTGTTGCAAGTATTATTGGTTGATAAGCGTATTGATTGTTGAAATTTTTTATTGATCCTGTAAAACTATTTATATTTATTGCTCCTGTTTCTCCTATAGTACTTTTCAAATTTTCATTACTTGTATTTGTTGCTTGCGAATTATTATAATACACATATATTGTGTTATTTGTTCCTGCAGTCAAATTTGTTTTTATAAAAAATGTTGTTTGAGTTGTATTACAACCTGAGATTAATTTGTATTCTAATTCGTTTAAATTTGAATCTATAAATCTGTAATCTATACAGTTTGATTCTGATAGATTTTGTAAAATGATTGTTTGTGTGTCAATAGTTATATTTATCGTTTCCTTTGTTTGATTTTGTCCTGTTGTTTCTTCTAATAGTATTTTTTGTCTTCTTCCCCAAGATTCATTCCACCAAGGAATTGTAGTATTTCCTATTATTAAATTTAATGTTAAATTTGCATTTTCTAATTCCAATTCAAATTGATCTGTTACTTTTGTTAATGCATTTATTATTTCTCCTTTTTGATATATTTGTTTAGTTATTGATGTATTTACAATCATTTCTGTTGTTTCTATTACTGTAAAATTATTTGTTTGTGTTGTCATACTATTTGATGATGTGTCTGTGCAAGTTACATACCACGAATAATTTCCATCTCCTGAAAATGTGTAAGGAAATTGATTTTCTGCATTATTTTCTATACTTGTATCTGTATCTTCTAATATATCATCAACATATAATTTGCAATTGTCTATTCCAACATTATCAGTTACATCATATCTAAAATTTATATCTAAACTTCCTACGTAAGATTCATTTGCTGGATATATTAAAGTTACAGTTGGATTTGATACATCTACAACATTAACAAAATATGTTTGTGATGAAGCAGTATAATTTTGTGTTTCATTATAAAACACAGTTAAATTATAAGATCCTGGTTGAGAATATGAAGTTATATTTTCAAGATAGTCCGTCCCATTATTTATCATATCTCCATCTTGATATAATATAATATATCCTTGGCTCGGTTCTATTGTATATCCTGTTACATTTAAAGGATTACTTTCATTTATAGTTACGTTTGATGCTAATCCATTTAATAATAAACCTACACTTCCTTGTTTTTTAGTTATTTCATAATTAGTTGTTGAAGTATTTCCTATTCGTCCTAATGAATCATTTGCATACCATTTATAATAATAATTTCCTACTGCTATATCTGTATAATTGTACATAAATGTGTTGCTAATATTATTTGTTACTGTATAGTTTTGCATTGTTCCTGAAAAATTATGTTCTATCCACACAGTATCTTTGAATTGTTCATCTATAGTTATATTAAAATAATAAGTTCGTAATAATTCATATTCTGCTGGACTTGTTGGATTGTTTTGTGAATTTAATAAATTTGGTGCATTCGCATCAACATATACTGTGTAGTTGTTTTCTGAGAATGAATTTCTATTTGCTTTATCATAACATTTTACGTTCCATAAATATGTACCGTCATTAATTATTTCTGTAAAGGTATTTGTTTGATTTGATATTGGTGTTGTATTTGTATTTTGTAATTCAAAAGAGCCTAAAAAATTTCCATATAATGAACAGTTTTCTATATTTGTATCTAATGGAGTATAATTAAATTCTACATTTGAAGATGTGTAAAATGAATAATCATTTGGAGATGTTAAATTAATATATGGATTTGTTAAATCTATTGTAAAATCGCTTTGAATAGAGTAACCTAATGCAAATGTTTCATTATCGTAACATTGTATTTGCCAAGTATAATTATTTTCTGGTATGTTTGTTAATTCAAAGTAATTTGGTATTAAATTTATTGGAGATGTATTTGTTTGGTTTATTTCTCCATTTATTAATAATGAACAATTTTCTACATCTGATGCGTCACTTGGAGTATAATTGAATGTTATGTTTGTTATGTTTGTATAATAATATTCTAAAGGATAATTTAATACTATTACTGGAGGATCTGATTCAAATAATACATTCATTGATAAATTATATTTATTTGATGAACTTTCTAGTCCATTTGAATCGGTACAATTTATACTCCAATTATGTTCTCCATTTGCTACAAAAATTGTAAAGTTTTGAGTTGCACTTTCTGATATTGTTATATCTGTATCTTTTATTTCTCCATCTAAAATTACTGAACAATAACTTATTTCTGATAATGTGTCTGTTGTAGAGTATTCAAATAAAATATTGTTCGTTGTTGTATTTAATGTATTATTAGTTGGATTTAATAAATTTATTTGTGGCGCGGTTGTATCTAATTTAAATGTGTAATTTGTTGTTGCATAACTTTCTTGACTTACATTGTCTACACATTTAATATTCCATAAATATATATTATCTTGTAATGTTAAGTTAAATGAATTTTGAAGACCATTTATAGGTATATTATTTGTTTGGTTTATTTCAAAGTCTCCTGTAAAATTACCATATAATGAACAATTATTTAATGTTGTATCTGTCGGAGTATAATTAAAATATACTAATGATTGAGTTAATATTTGATTATTTGTTGGAATTATTAATTGTACATCTGGAGATTCTAATTTTGTTGTAAAATTTCTTGTGTTAGTTGTGTTTGAATTATTATATTTATCCCAACAAGTTATATTCCAGTAATGAATTCCTTCTGTAAAATTATTTGTTGTTACTAATTCATTTAAATTATTTTCAGTAAAAATATTTGATTGATTTATACTTCCATCTATCGTAATATTACAAGTACTATTTAATTGATAATCATATGTTGTGAAATTAAATAAAGTTGAACTGTTACTTATATTTTCGATTGATCCAGGATAATTTATAGTTATTATTGGAGGCGTTGTATCATTTGTTAATTCAAAAGTTGCATAATTTGTTGAATTTGTAAATGCAAATCTGGATGCTAGCCCTACAACAGAATAATTTCCAAAGTATTCATTTATTGTTTGCCAATAAATTAAATCTGCAAATCCGTCAAGTCCTGTTATTGAAACATTTTTTTGTATTAATTCTTCAGTATTTCCTATGGATGTATTTGTTGATGTTGTGGATGTTGTTTTTTCTATTAACATCCAATCTATATCGTTAATGTTTGACGTTGTTTCTTTATCTAAGTATATGTGTGTTGTATTTGTCAGATTTGTTTTAACCATTGCATTCGTATATGTTGTTCCGCCTCCTGAACTTGCTCTTGATTGAACATGAAATGTTTTGTTTAATACAATTGGATTTGTCAATAAAACTCCTGTATCCGCAGTAATCGTAGATGATGCTGATTGAGTAACAAAACTTTCTGGAAATTCTACAACATACCAAGATACATATGCTGTTCCTTGATTTACTACTCTGTTAAATTCTATTTGTGTTCCGCTATTAAATTTGCCTCTTATGTGGTTTGCATCTAGTCCTGTATCTCCATTAATACCGTATGAGAAGAAGAGCATGCTCCTACTAGTATTTACTTGTGGAACTGTATCAGTTGCTGATGTTGTTGTAAAACTTAAAGTTCCTGATCTAACTGTGTAAGTTTCTGGGAATTCTATTACTTGGTAATATACGCTTGCAGCAGCACCTGTTGAACTTCTATTTAATTGAATTTGTGTTTCATTTAATATTGTAGCATATACATATCCTCTGTTATTATTTGATGCGCTTGCATCATTTGCTCTTGCATAAGGTATTATTATTGTTTTGTCTGTATTTATTGAAGATATGTTAACAGTTGTAGCTACTTGTGATGTACTTAATGTTGTTGTATTTGCTTGCACAAAATAATCTGATGATTCTATTACTTGCCAACTTGCTGTTCCTGCAACTGCAGAATATCTGTCAAAACTTATTTGAGTATCAGAATCAAATTTAGGTGTAAATTGATTTCCATTGGGTGCAGTTGATGATGCTTTAGAACTTAATATTATGAATGAGTTTGCTTGATTAACTTGATTCATTGTATCTGTTATAGATGTTGTTGATCCTGTTATTTCTCCTCTTTGTATATTAAATGTTATATCTGTAACAGTAAATCCAGGATCTGTTACAGGCGTATTATTATCATAATAAACGTGATAATTTATTTCATCTATTGCATTTGCTGATAAATCTGCATTAAATTTTAATTGACAAAAGGTTGTATTATCTCCTGATATAATTTCATGTTCTATTAATTCTGGTCCTGTTGAAGTGTTTTTTATTATTCTTAATTCTTTATAACAATCTGTTAAATATCCTGTTAAATTAGTTATGTTAACATGCACTGTTTTTAATGATGCTGAACTATCAGGATTGTTTAATTTTATTGCTTTTCTTTTTTGCCAGGTCGTATTCCACCATGATGCTGAACTGGTTGTTGTATTTGTATATATTAAGTCTAATTCTAAACTGGTATTAAGTGGACTTCCAAATAAGTCTCCTGTAAAACTGTTTATTTCTATTATTTCTCCTTCTTGATATGTTTGTTTTGTGGTGTTTATTATTATATTTATTTGTGTTGAGTCTTGAACTGAAAAATCATATGTTGATGATGTTCCTGTATTGCTGTATTCATCATAACATCTTATATAATAATCATGATCTCCGTCAGCTACATTCCAGTTAAATGTTTGTAATGTGTTTTTTGTTATGTTTGTATCTGTATCTTTTAATGATGAATCTACATATAATTCGCAACTGGTTATGTTTGTACTATCAGTTACATTGTATTGAAATGTTATATTTGAGGTTCCAACCGTAGAATTATGTTCTGGATAAATTAAAGTAATGATCGGAGAATCTACATCATTAACTGTTATTGTATAGTTTATTGATTTTTGTGTGTAATTTTCAGATCCGGTTATATTTGTTATTATTTGATAAATTCCTGCATTATTGTATGTTGTTATATTTAAAAGTGGAGATGTTCCATAATTTATTAATATTCCATTTTGATATAGTTCATAATATTTATTTGTTGGTTCATTTAATGTTGAAATTATTGTCACACTTTGTGTTTCATTTATAGTTATGTCATTTTGTTGTCCGTTTAATGTTAATGTCATATTTGGTTCTGAAATATTTATTTGATAATTAAAGATAGATGTTTCATTTTGTCTATTTAATGAATCATTCATAAACCATTTGTATATGTACTTACCTGGAAATATATCTGTATAATTGTATAAATATGTATTTCCTTGGTTTGTTGTAACTGAATAATTGGTTAATGTTCCTGTAAAATTATGTTGTATGTATAATGTATCTAAAAATGTTTCATTTATAGTTATGTTAAATTCATATATTTGTTCTTCTGTATAATTTGTTGAAGATTCTGGGTTAATAGAAATATTTGAGTATTTTGGTGAATTTGCATCTAATTTAACAGTTTTATTTTGTATTGCGAAAGATGCTCTTCCTGATAAATCAACACATCTTATATTCCAAAGATAAGTATTTTCTTGTAAAGTTTGATTAAATAAATTTTCTATTCCACTTATAGGAGAATTATTTGTTTGTTTAAGTTCAAATATTCCAGTATCATCATGAAATAATTCACAATAATCTAAATTTGTATCTGTTGGTGTGTAATTAAAAAATAAATTTAAATTTGTATAAAATGAATCATTATCTGGTAAATTTAATTGTATTATTGGATTTATTGTATCTATTGTTAATATTCTTGTTACACTATTTCCTTTTGCTTGAGTATTATTATCATAACATTCTATTTTCCAAGAATATTGTGCATCAGGCATTTCATTTATTTGAAAAGTTGATGTTTCTTCACTAGTTAAAGATGTGTTTGTTTGATTTATTTCTCCATCTATTATTAATGAACAATTTTCTATTCCTGTTGCATCACTTGGTGTATAATTAAATGTTATATTATTTAATTGTGAATAAGTGTTTTCTAAGGGTTCATTCAATACTATTATTGGAGGATCTGATTCTGATGCTACATTTACAGATATATTGTAAATATCTGATGAACCTACTTGTCCATTATCATCAGTACAATTTATGCTCCAATTGTGATTTCCATTTGCTACAAAAATTGTAAAATTTTGAGTTGTATTTTCTGTTATTGATATATCTGTGTCTTTTATATCTTCATCTAATATCATTTCACAATTTTGTATTGATGTTAATATATCTGTGACATTATATTCAAATAATATGTTGTTTGTTGTTTCATTTAATGTGTTGTTCTGCGGAGTTTCTAAGTTTATTGTTGGTGGAATAGTATCTATAATGAATGAATTATTATTTTCTGAAAATGATTTTTGATTTACTTCATCATAACATTCCACATTCCAAGTATAATATCCATCATTTATTGTTTTATTAAAATAATTTGGTTGGTTATTTATTGGAGTTGTATTTGTTTCATTTGCAAACCAAGTTCCATTCACATCAGTGTATAAAGTACAATTTTTAAGATGTAAATCATTAGGCGTATAATTAAATATTATTGTATTTGTGTAAAATATTTGATTTTGTGAAGGTGTTGTTAAATTTATTATTGGATTCGTATTATCTGTTTCATATCTAAATATTTGATTTGAATATGTTGCATTATTATATTCATTGTATGCAATAACTCTCCAGTAACTTGTTTGATCTGCTGGTAAATTTGATGTTGTTGATGTATTTTCTGTTAGTACGGTTTTTATTATTATTTGTTCAGGACTTGAAAAATCTGAATTGTTGTCTATTTGAATTGTGTAATTTTTAAATTTATATGCTGAAGTTTGTTCCCAATTTAGTACTGGTTGTCTGTCTGCACTTAAAGTATTATTTGTTGGATTTGTTAAATTAAATGAATCTAAAACAGTTGTATAAATTGAGAAGCTTATATCATTAAATAATTTATGATTGGTGAATAAGTCTTCATCAGATACATATATGTCTGTTAGATTATATTCATTTAATTGATATGTATCTGTAAATATATGGTACCAATTTGAAGATTCTGCATCATATGTCATTTGTAAATATATTCCTGACCAATTTATGTAGTCTTGATTTGTATCATCGTAAAAATCTAAATTTATTGGTTTTATTCGTATATCTCTATTTGTTTGAGTTATCCATGCTGTTAATATGCTTTGATTTGTTATATTTAATGTGTAATTTCCAATTCCTGATACTCCTAAAGTTCCTATTTCTGACCAGCTTGAATTATCTGTTGAAGCAATTTCTATGATTAAATCTGGATCATTGTTTGATTTGCTGATTGAGCCTAAATTACTATATGCACTTATTTCTATTGTTATATTCATATTTGTTATGTTTACTACGTTTTTATTGTCTACATCGTAATAATATTCATATGATTTGTTTGCTTCTGTATCTGTTGATGCTCCTCTTGCAGTTATATTTCCTTGTTCTAATGCAAACCAGTTTACTACTTCTCCTGTGTGGGAATCACAGTAATCTGCTCCGTCTGCTTCACAATATCTATATTGCATTCCGCTTCCTGTTAAACTTCTTGCCCACGCATATTCTGGATCTTGAGCACCATTATCATCATTTTGTGTTACCATTACTCTTGGCGCAGCATATGTTGGTGAAAATGCAGCCGCGGTCCAAGTACTTGCACTTATTGATGCAGACCCTGTTTGCCAAGAAGTGATATTAATATTTGCAGAATCTATTGCTATATAACCCATGGTTTCATCTGGTTGTCCTGTTGCACATGCATCGCTTGTTCCTTGATGTACACATCCAATTATTAGTGCGCTACTTGTTGTTTTTGTTGCTGTATCTTCTGCCCATGCTATTGCTGCAATATTTCCATTTTGATTATATGTTTGGGCTGTTGTGAAAATATCAGGAGTATTTGAAAATGTTTTTCCAAAAGTCACTGTTGTATCTGCTCCTCCTGTTGTTGTACTTACAGTTCCTACATCTATCCATGAAAATTGGTTTGATGCTTGTGGATCAAATGCAAAATAATGTATTGTTTCTTCTACATCGCTAGGAGTGCATGTTGATGTCCCATTATCTAAACAAGTAGTTATATTAAAATGAGTTTCATTAACCATGCTTATTGTTGGTATCATATAAGAATCATCAAAACTAGCCGGTGCATTTTGGGTTGTTGGTATTGCAACAATTACTGGTGTATTATTATATGTATTAGTTAATTCTACTAATTGCCAGGTCATACTTGTTAAATTTATTTCTCCTGTTTCTCCTATTGTTCTTCTATCTGATTGAGGCGTTGATGAACTTTCTTCTGATAATATATTTGTTGAACTATGTGTTTTATCATAGTCTATTGATTGAGTCATTGAGTAATTTTGTTTAGTTCCGTTTGGATATTGCATAGAATAAATTACACTTGTGACTGTATCATTTCCAGATGAATCTGTTATTGTTGCATTTACTAATATATAATCATCTGCTCTTGCAGTTGTTTCATTAAAAAATGCATTTTCTATTATTGGTGCAGGTCCTCTTATTTCTACATTATCTGTTGAATTTAAAGATTCATAATTTTGTGCGCTTGCAATACAACTCACATTCCAGGTTTCTATACTTTGTGCATCAAATGTTCTATTATATTCATATATTTTTGTTGTTGCATTATAAGTCATATTTATTAAATTTGTATCATCAAATATTATTTCACAATATGCTCCTGCCCCAAAAATTGATGATCCTGATGTTTTATTTGTGTAGTTTGCATAAAATTGTACTTGATCGCCTATGGATACATGATTATTTCCTGCTACATCATCATCTTGATCCCAGATTATTAATTGCGTATTTGCTTCTGTTGAATAATTTGTAAAATGAGTTACATTCATTATTAATGTGTTACTAGCATAATTTATTATTTGACATTCTGAGCAAATTTGATTATTTATTAGGATTCTTGGTGTGAATTGATATGATAAATTATAAAATGTTAATGATGCAGATTTGTTTAATCTTGGTTCTGTTATTGTATCTACTGATATGAAATTTTGATTTATTGCTACTAATTGATTTAGATTTGCGCCTCCAGATAAATTAATTGTTTCTGTAAAATTTATTTTTCCTTTATTTGGTTTTTCTAATATTAAATTAATTAAGTTTTCTGGTGATTCTTGACTCATATTTGATGTATTTCCTGAAAATGATTCTGTTCTTATTACATTTATTATTTTTGATTGTGAAGTGTTAATATATCCTGATAAGTCTTCGCAAGTTAAGTTATAATTATATTGTCCTGCTTCAACATTATTTAATTGATAATTATTTGTTAAATTTTGATTTATTGATGTTATTTGGTATTGTGTTTCTTGAAAATTTAATGTGCAATTTGTTACATTTTCTATGTGGGACAAATTGTATTGTATTGTTATAATACCATCCGAATCTATTGAGTTATTTTGTGGAGACATCAAATTTATTTTTGTTGGTTTTGTATTTATTGTGAATGTATTGTTTTGTATTGCAAAATTATTTTGATTTGCTTGATCATAACAGTTTATATTCCAATCATATGAATTGTCTTGTAAGGTTATATTGAATTGATTAATTTGATTATTTATTGGATTTAATGTTGTTTGATTTGGTGCAAAAACACCTGTATCATTTAAGTATAATGTACAATTTTTTAGATTTGTATCTATTGGTGTATAATTTATTGTTGTTGTGTTTATTCTTATTATTGTGTTATTTGGGGATTGTAAGTTTATTTGTGGATTAGTATTATCTGTTGTATAGCTATATATTTGATTTGAAGTTCTATTATTCCCATACAAATCGTGTGCTGTTACATCCCAATAATATGTAGCATCAGAATTAAGAGCATCAATTGTTATCGAGGTATTCGTTATAGTTGTTGTATAATATGTTGCATTAAGAATTGTTCTTGCTTGATCTTCATATATATTTATTGTATAATTTTTAAAGTTAGCTTCAGTAGTTTGTTCCCATTGAAGCATTGGTTGTATAGTTGTATTTATTGTTGCATTTGTCGGACTTAATAAATTAAATGCTGTTGGTTTTGTTAAATCTTGAATTTGAAAAGAAATTGTTTCAGTTACATTCTGATTATTATTTTCATCTGTTGCAATTATTGTTATATTATATATCCCAATTTGTGAAGTATTAGTATATTCTATTGAATAATGTGTACTATTTATTTGAGTTAAACTTATTTGATCATCGTGCAAGTTTGGTTGAGTTATATTTGCTTGCACCGTTGTATTTGTTTGATCATTTATTGTTACGTTTATATCTATATTTGTTAATTGTTCTATTGTTGTTAAAGGTGCAGGATTTATTATAGTTACTTGTGGATTTTGCAGATCTTTACCTTGAATATACGTTGTTGTTTGATTTGTTCTTCCGTTTGAATTGTTTGTATTTATTGTTATATTGTATCTTCCTTGAATTATAGGCATCGTAAAATTTGCTTCATATGTATTTCCAATTGTATTTATTAGATTAATTTGAGTTGTTGTTGTATTTGGATATTCTATTGTTGCGTTTGTACTTATTTGTAAATTATCTGTTATGTTTACTGCTATTGTTAAAATTGACTCTAATTCTATAGTTTGATTATCTGTTGGTTGTAATAATGTCAATGAGGGTCCTATATTATCTACAAAAAAACTTATATTTTTTGAATCATTATATCTTCCAACAAAATCTGTTGCATTTATTATTAAAATATATGTATCTTCTTGGAAGTTTATTGTTGTTATATTTGAACTCCAGTATCCTTGATTTATTGTTCCTTGATTTAAAATTAAAGGCGACCAGTTTTGTGCTATTGTTTGATTTTGATATTTTATTATATATTCTGCAGTATTTATTCCACTTTGACTGTCATTTATTGAAATATTTATTGTGTAATTGTTTGTTAATATTTGATTTTGTATTGGGTTTATTATTTCTACTGTAGGGTTTTCTGTATCTTCTTGCCAACTTATATTTATATCATTTAAGCCTATTATTCCTGAATTATTTTTTTGAAATAATACTTTGTATTGTAAACTATTATTTAATGTGAAATTTGAACAAGTTCCCGTATTTATTCCTTGGTTATTTGTTGCTTGACACCAATTTTGTTGATCTGTTGTTAATTGTATGGTTATGTTATTATTTTGATCAGTATTATTTTCATTCCAAGTTATATTTGATATTAATGTTTTTGTGTTGGTTGTGTTTATGAATTCTGAATAAAATGTTGTTGAAGAATATCCTTGTGTTAAATCTGTTACATTTATGTAATCAAAGTCTCCTCCAACACTTCCAGTGTCCATACCCCAGGAATATAATGCAACACTTCCATTTGTTATGCTTGAATCTGTTGCATTTAATACTTTTACACCATTCAAATATCCTTCTATTTGATCGCCTATTATTGTTATTGTCATAATATGCCAATTATTTTGTGTGAATCCGCCATCCACTAAATAGTCCACATCTAATTCTGACCATACACCTCCGACAAATTTATCTAATTTTCTAAAATCTCTTGTTCCTGAAAATCTATATCTGTAGTAATTATTTTGATCAACATATCTAAACATCAATCCCATCCCATCGTCATCACTCGCTCTTATTCTTGCTGTGATATTCATATCTGTCCATTCATAATTTCCAGGGTATGCATAGCATCCTTTTGCTGTTGTATCTCTTCCTAAATCTGTTGAGTCATCATGACAATTTCCACTTTCCGATAATATTCCTCCTGCTATTAGCCATTCCGGAGTACTATCTCCTACTCCTTGATTTACAAAATTCCAGGTAACTGGATTTCCATCTAAATAATTGTTATCGTCAAATGATTCGTTTAGAAGTGTTTCGCCTCCTGTTCCTGTAAATTGTAATTGTCCGTTTTGTATTAAAGAATCATTCAAAACATATTGTGAACTTTGATCATCATATGTTTCGTAGTAATTTAAATTTTGATTTATTGTAAAAAATTCAGATTTTGAGTTTAAATTTGCATTTGTATCATTCACATATATATTTATTTGATAATTTCCTTCAGGTAAATTTTTGTATGTTGTTTGTATTCCTGTGCAATTATTGCAAATTGTGATGTTATTTTGATTGTTTATGTTGTACCATGCTGTTTCTGCTTGATCTGTTATGTTTATTATTATTAATGGTGATGGATCTTGATAGGTTTCATTTGGAGAATTTATTGTTAATCCTGGTGGATTTATATCCAGTATTATTGATCTATTACTTGTTGCAAATGCTTTTTCGTTGTTTTTATCTGAACATTCTATGTTCCAAATAAATATTTTGTTTGTTAAATTATTTAATTGAAAATTTGTTGTGTTACTTATTCCCGTTACTAGATTTGTTTGATTTAATATCCATGTTCCTGAATAATTATGATATAAACTACAATTCATTAATTCATTTCCATCTGTAGCTGTTGCAGAAAATGTTAAATTCACATATTGGTTTGTGTTGTTTAGATAATTGTTCGTTGGATTTGTAAGAGTTACATTTGGTTTTTTGTGATTTATTGTAAATATCGTTTGCTCCGTATTATTTATATTTCCATGTATATCTTCGCAACTTGTTTTTATTGTGTATGTTCCTTCTGCAAGATTATTTTCTGTTGCTTGATATTCTGTTGAAGATATTTGATTTGTTAAATTATTTGTTAACCAATTATCTAATGTATAATTACAATAATTTAGTGGTTCGTTTGTTGTTATGTTTATTGTTATGTTATTTATGTAGTATATTTGATTTGTTGGTTCATTTATTGATATTTGTGGATTTTCATTATCTAGTATTATGGTTCTATTATTTTCTGCAAAATTTAATTGGTTTGCATCATCATAACATCCAATATTCCAAATAAAACTTTTGTTTCCAATATTGTTTAGTTGAAAACTTGTTGTGTTTAAATTTCCTGTAACTGTATTTGTTTGATTTAGATTCCATGTTCCTGAATAATTATGGTATAATGAACAATTAACTAAATTTACATCGTCTGATACACTAGCATTTAATGTTAAATTTATTATGTTTTGTGTGTTGTTTGTATAATTTTCTTGTGGGTAAGATAAATTTATTTCTGGAGTAAAATCAAAAAATGTATTTACTGTAAATGTGTTATTTTCATTTGCGAATGCTTGATTTGATTCGTTATCTATTGCTAAACAATTATATTTGTATGAGTTTAAATTTTCAAGGGTTATTTCAAAGTTTTTTTGTGAGTTGTTTCCTGTTGCTGATTTTGTTTGGTTTGCTTGCCAGGTACCTGTACTATTTATGTATAACGTTATATTTATTAATTCATATTCTGTTGTAGCTGTGCAACTTATGTTAAATGTTAATATATCTTTTACTGAATTATTTTCTGGAGAATTTAGGGATACTGTTAAAGGGTTTCTTTGTTCTTCTGTTAATAAATCATATGTTGGTTGTGTTGACATAAATAATTTTACTTTTACGTCATCCCATTGTCCTGATTTATATGCATTTATTCCGTAGTATCCTGTTGTATATGTTGGGTCATTTACATTCATCGTTCCCCATAATGACATTGATGAATTATATATTGTCGCTTGTATATCTCCATTTTCTTTCCATGTCGTTGTTACATAGTACCATTGATATTTGCTTACTGTGTTTGCTGTGCTTGTTGCTAGCGGCGATCCACTTGCGTAGTTTTCTCTTATTTGCATATCTGCACTTCCTGCAGTTGCCGATCTCCAGTCCAGTATTGTTTGGTATCCATTTAATTCACTTGTTTGCATTCCATAACTTATTCCTGGTAAATCTGCGTTACTTCCATCTCCGTGACTGTATACCCATGATTCTATTGTAAATCCTCTTGGTAGATTTTCTGGAACTACTGCTCTTCTATATCCTCCTCCTCCGTTTCCTTCTAAGCCATAAACTCCATTTTTAGCTGAACCAGTTGTTACTGTAGGGCTTAATGCTCCATTTGAGAAAGGATGTGTTTGATCTTCAAAGTCTTCCCACAAATAATATATGTTTGATTTGTTATTTGGAGGATTTATTGCAGAGGGATTTTCATAATAAATATAATATTTGTCTGAGTTTGATGATGCAGATATGTTTTTTTGTATTTTAAATTCTACTACGGAGTTTGTTTGGTTACAATTAGTTATTGTTCTATCTATTTCAGTTGGCGTTGTTGAATTTATCCAGATTATTCTTAAGTCATCACAATTTGCTTGTAATTTATTATTTGTTATTAGTGTTTGTGTATTTATTGTTATGTTTGCTGTGTATTTGTTTGTTATTGTATTTGTTACATCATTGTTAGTTATGTTTATTTGTTTTCTTGAATTGTAATTTGAATTCCACCAACTATCTTCTATTGATAAAATAGATATTGGTAAATCTTCTTTTTTTATTAAAGATGTTAGGGAAATTGATTTTTCTTTAATTGGTTTTATTTGTGATGTTGGTTGTTTTTGTGTTGATTGTATTACTTCAAAATTTAATAGTTCATTATTATTCAAAGTTATAGTATGTGTTCCAATTATTGTCGGAGTAAAATATATTATTGAGTCTTCATTGTTTATTAATTTGTATTTTTGATTTGATGATTGTATTTCTAATGTGTAATTTGTTGTATTAGTATTTATTATTACAGTTTCTCCTAATTCATAAATTGTTTTATCTGTTGTTAATGCATTTGTAGATATAGCTATTGCTACCGTTAAGAACATAATCATAATTATTTTCAACGTCCGCTTACTTGTTCTTTTTATCATTTTATTTTTGATTTTCTTGAAGATCTTTATTGAAGTTTTTCATCATGAGTTCTACTTTGCTAGAGACTTTCATGGCGTTCATTCTACAATATCTTTTGAACTCTAAGAAGACGTCGTCATCCACTGTCATTGTAATTTTCTTTTTACCCATTTTTCACTGTTTTTTAAGTTTTTCCAAAAATAAAAAATCAATCCTGAAAGGCCTTTCAGGAAAAAAACCATATTTTTATGTATTAATATGGTTTTTGAATATCTAGTATATAAATGTTTGTTTTGAATGAATAGCAGAAAATTAACTTCACTATGGAAGATAAATAGAGGTAATTTTAAATAAATAATAGTTTTTACTAAAATTATGGAACAAGAACAAAAAAACTAAAATCCTAGAAATAAGAGGACAAAAAGTAATTCTTGATAGAGACTTGGCAGAGTTATATGAAGTTACAACAAGCAGGTTAAATGAACAAGTAAAAAGAAATAAGCAAAGATTTCCAGAAGATTTCATGTTTCAGATTAGTAATAATGAAATAGAAATCTTGGTATCGCAAAATGCGATACCATCAGTAAAACATTTAGGAGGTCATAAACCTAAAGCTTTCACAGAACATGGAGTGGCAAACCTTTCAAGCGTTTTAAGAAGTAAAAAAGCTGTAGAAGTCAATATAAAAATCATAAGAGCATTTGTATCAATGAGAAAAATCATTAACTCAAATTATCAATTATTTGAAAAAATAAATAATTTAGAAAGAAATCAAATAGGCTTTGAAATTACAACAAACAACAAATTTGAGAAAGTATTCAATTTAATACAGGAAAAAAATATCAAACCGGAAAAAGGAATATTCTACGATGGACAAGTATTTGATGCGCATAAATTTGTTTCAGATATTATTCGAACAGCAGAAAAAGAAATAATATTGATTGACAATTATATTGATGATTCCGTGCTCATATTATTATCAAAAAAGAAAAAAGAAGTAAAAATAATAATATGTACTGATAAAATAAGTGAACAGTTAAAACTAGATATAAAAAAATACGAACAACAAAATGAAAAAATACAAATAAAAGAATTCAAAAAAGCACATGACAGATTTTTAATAATTGATGAAAACGAAATATATCATATTGGCGCATCAATAAAAGATTTAGGAAAAAAATGGTTCGCCTTTTCAAAATTTGACAAAGAAGCAATAACGATGTTAAAAAACCTAAATTAATCCCTACCTTATCTCAATGTAGAAGTCTACTGTGTTTGTGGCTCCTGTGTATTCTCTTAGTTTTGCAGGAATTCTGATTTCATAATCGTACGTAGCATTGAATCCAATTAAGTCGTCTTTTATCTGGCTCATAAAGAGTACGTCCTGTGTCCCTGAATACTGAGGACCGCCGTCTGAATAATCCCAAAGTATTCCTGTTTTGAAATTCGTGTTATTTGTGCTGTTTTGCATCGGTATGTTATTTATTGTTTTTCCAAATATATTATAACTGGTTGTTTCTATTGGTGTTCCGCTATTCGTAAAAGTCGTAGTTATATTATCCGTATAATTTTCTGATCCTAGTGCTATATCTAGTTCTGTGAAATCTCCTGTTTGAGAATTATTACTCGTATCTCTTCCTAGTGCTTGTAACTGTGTCCATGTAATTACTGAATCTGAATCTACTGCAAATAAGTTTGAACCAGAACTATTACTTTTTATCCAATCAAATAATGTTCCGTTGTTTGCATCATTTACTACTAATTTATCTCCCGTTTGCCCGAATGCGTAATGCCAAGATTCTACTGTTATTTCTTTATATTCTTCATTATTACTTTCATTTTCTTCTGCTACTAATCCATTTGATCCTGTTGGTGTATCTACTAACACATATATTTGTGTAGTTCCTAAAGGCACTGTGTAAGTTACTGAAATATTTGTATAATTTCCCGCTGTTAGGTTCATATGAAAATCTGTTCCTATTTGTGTACCAGAATTATCTGGGTGATTTGCCCATATTTGTGTTACAAAATTGTTTGCGTCACTTGTTCCTATATTTCTTATCGTTGCAGTTATATTTATTGTTTCATTTTCTCTTACGTCTGAATTGTTAAAATATATTTCTGAATTGTTGATTGTCAAATCTGGTCTTACTATGTAAAACGATTGTGTGTTTGTTGTGTATGAATTATTTGCTAAATCTATACAAGTTACATTCCAGTAATGATATCCTCCTGCAAGATTATTTACTGTCACGTTTTGTTGTGAATTATTTGTTACATTTAAATTCGAACCTATTGTATTTGTATCCATTATGACAGTACACATTAAATATTCAGCCATATTATCTGATGTTGTAAAATTTAGATCTAGTGATGTTTGTGTATAATTTGTTTCAAGGGGAAAATCTAAAGTTACTAAAGGTGTTGCTGTGTCATAATTTATTTTTATTGTTGTACTATTAGCTGTATTTGTTGCTTCATCTATTGCTTCTATAGTTACATTATAAGTTCCATTTATTAAGCCTGTAGGAACATCCATTGTCAGGAAACCATTTGGTGCAGTTCCATTTTTGTTGTATATTCCGTTTATGTATATGTTATAAAATATTGCGGAGTCCATGTTGTCAGTTATGTTAAATTCTAGTGTAGGTCCTGAGTTTAACCAAGTATTATTTTGTGTTATAAATATTGGTTGTGGTGCTTCTAAATCTGCATATATTGTGTATGTTTCTGTTATATCATATGCGTTAAATGTACTATTATCGTAACATTCTATTGCCCATGTATGTGTTCCATTCAATCCTGTTGCTGTTAAATTATTAGTTGCATTATTTGTTAGTTGTGCAGTTGTTTTTGTTGAATTTATAAATCCGTCAATTATTAATGAGCAATTTTCTAGTCCGGTTTCATCTGTTGCATTAAAATAAAATGTGTATGTTCCTTGATTTATCCATGTATTATTTAGTGGCGTTATTGGTGTTATTACTGGTACTGCTACGGATGTAAAGTTTCTTGTTTCTGATGTTTGTGTATTTCCTGCTAAATCTGTACACGTTACATTCCAGTAATGATTTCCTTCAATTAAATCAGTTGCTAAAATATTTTCTTGTATTCCGCTTGTTGCTGTAAAGTCATTTGAATAAACTGATCCGTCTAGTGTTAGGTCGCATGTTAATTGATCTGGGCCTACTGCTAAGTTATCCGTGATTGTAAAATTCAAATTTACATCATTTACTATAAATATATCTGAGTTATTTGGAGCGTTTAGATTTATTGTTGGCGCTACTGTGTCAACATAAATTATTATCGGTGTTGAATTTGTTGTTCTGTTTACTTCATCTTTTGCTTCTAATATTATTTGATATGATCCATTTACTAATGTTGATAGATTTATTTTTCCTGGAACTGCTGCTGTTTGATTTCCTATTATATCAACTGATCCATTTACGTAAAAAGTATAATTTAACATTGTGTCCATGTTATCATTTATTGTAAAGTTTATTTCTGGTGTTGAATAATTATACCATGTTTCGTTTGCAGTGTTGATAACACTTGATGGGTTTGTTAGATCAACATATCTTGTTATAATATTGCTATCTTTTATTCTTGAAATTGAATCAGTAGCTCTTATCATTATTGTTCTTGTTCCTTGAGATAATGTTATATTGATTTGATTTGATTCTGCATCATTTACAGTTCCTGTATATACTGAAGGAGAACCATCCACATAAATTGTGTAATTTATTATGCTTCCTGTGAAATCGGTTAGGTTAAAAGTTATTGTTGTATTTGCATTCGAAGTCCATGTTTCGTTTAATGGATTGGTTAAATTTCCCATTAGTATAGATATATTTGTTGTTGCGTTGTTATTAGAATCATTTAATTCTACCATTGTTTCGTATGGATCTGCTATTACCCAGACATTATGATATCCTGCTGTTATATTCCATGTTGTTGTTGCATCTGTACTTTCATTTATTGTTATATTTATAGTGTCATTTCCTATTAGCGTTCCAGTTCCTGGAAGACCATCCCAAAATTCTATTAATGCATTTTCTGCATCTATTCCCCCATAGTTGTATATTGTTGCATTTATTTGAATTGTTTCTCCTATGTCTGGATTTGTTTCGTTAAAGGATATTAATGAGTTATTAATATATAAGTCGGGACTGTTAACTATGAAGCTATTTGTTATGCTTGTGTTATAATTATATAAATCATCTCTACAGATTACTGACCAGTTGTGAGGTCCTTCTGAGAAATTTTCTATTAAGTATGTAAAGTCATTTCCTGAATTTCCCGTTATTCCTGATGCGTTTATTGTGTCATCTACTGTTAGATCACAGGTAATGTCTGTTCCATAATCATCTGTTGGAGTCCAATTTATTATTATGTCGTCGTAATTGTATATTTGTCCTTCGTATGGTTCGTTCAGAGTTATGTTTGGTCCTACTAAATCTATTGTTATGTTTCTTCCCGTTATGTTTGTTCCTTCATTTCCTGAGGGATCAGTACAATTGATTGTCCATAAGTATTTTCCATGAACAAAGTTGTTTACTGTTAAGTTGTTTTGTATCGCATTTTGCGGACTTGGTTCTGTATTATTTGAAGTACTGTCTAGTACTATTTCACACGAACTTATATTTCCTGAATTGTCTGTTGGTGTATAATAAAATGTTATGTTTGTTATATTTGTTCTATATTCATTTAATGGCAAATCCAATAATATTGTCGGTGGTTCTTGTACATTAAAATTTTTAGTTGAAGAAATTCCGGTTCTATCTCCATTATCAAGACATATACCGTAATATGTATGTAATCCATCTGTAAATCCTGTGTATGTTTGTTGTGTAGGTGTATTATTTATTGATGAAATATTTGATGGTGTTTGTGTTGTTCCGTTTACTATTATGTTACAACTCATATTATTATCATAATTATCTGTTGCTGTCCAATTAAATTCTACAGTGCTTACGTTATATGTTTCTCCGTTTGGATTGTGAGTTGATACTACTGGATCAGATAAGTCTATGTATATATTCCATATATTTGATTGTCCTGAGTTTACATTATCATCTGTGCATTTTACTTGCCAAGTGTGTAGTCCTTGAGTCATTGGAGTTAGAGATATAAATGTATTTGATAAACCATTATTTACACCTATGTCTGTTTGACTACTTGATCCATCTATATATAGTTCGCAAAATCCTCCTGTTTCAAATCCTGCTACGCTGCTTGGTGTATATGTGAATGTCACAGTTCCATCTCCATCTGTTGAATTATCATATGGATTTTCTAAAGATACTATTACGTCTGAACTTATTGTAAAATTTCTTGTTTCACTTGTTATATTATTTAATGCTTTATCTTCACAATATATAGACCAATTATAATTTCCTGCAAGGAAACCATTTACATTTACTGTTGTTATATTTCCATTTGTCGCATTTATTCCTGTTTCATTTATCACATCATTTATATATAATGAACAAGATAACTCTGGATCTATATTATCGGTTACATTAAATTCAAAATCTATATTATCTATGTAAAATGTTGTGTTTTCTTCTGGACTTGTTAAATTTATTATCGGGTTTTGTGTGTCTACGTATAATGTTCTTTCTGTTGCATTTGATGAAAACCCATTTCCATCATAACATTGTATTGTCCAATTATGTGTTCCTTCAGCTATGTTATTTATTGTGAAATTATTAATATTTGAGCCGTCTTGATATGGTATTTGTGCTGAGTTTTTTGTTTGGTTTATTGAGCCATCAAACAATATTGAACAGTTTTGTAATGTTCCATCTGTTACAAAGTAATAAAATGAAACATTTCCAATTGTTGTTCCATATTCATCTATTGGTGTGTCTAATGTTATTCTTGGTGGAGCATCTGATGTGAAATTTAATGTTTCTGATGTGAAGTTATTATTTGCATTATCAAAACAAGTAACATTCCATGAATGGTCTCCATCTCCAATTTCAGATATACTTATATTTCCTGTTGTTCCATTTAGTACGTAACCTGTTCCATTATATGTATCGTCAACGTTTACTGCGCAGTATAAATTGTCATCGAAATTATCTGATACTGTAAAGTTAAATATTATATCTAATGCGTTTATAGTTTCATTATTTGGATTGTGAGCAGTTACATTTGGATTCGTATTATCTATGTATAAATCTCTCGGGGACGCTGTTTCCCAGTTACCGTAGGTATCTTTACAAGTAACAGTCCAATTGTAATATCCTTCTGATATGTTTAATACTTCAAATTCGTTATTATCTATTTCTGAAATTATTGTTTCTGTTTTGTTTACAACTCCATTAAATAATAATTTACATTCCGCCACTCCTGTAGATATGTCTTCTGCAGTATAAACAAATATTAAATCCTGTGAAATATACGTTATATCATCTTCAGGACTTAATAGTGTTATTGTAGGTCCTAATATATCTGAGGTTACTGTAAAACTTGTAGCATCAGTTCCTTGAGAAAATCCTGATGCTGTTCCTGTTGATATTGCTGATGCAAGTCCTTCGTTTAAATATGCTGTACTGTAATTCCAAAAAGTTGTTCCTAATATTCCTGTTGTTGTTATATTTTGGTGCATAAATACTTGTTTATCACCTATACTTTTGGTTATTAAACTGTATATGCTTGGTTTCATTACGAACCAATCGTCGTAGTTTGTGTTTGAAGTTGTTTCTTTATCAAAAAATAATGTTGTTGAATCATTAAGATTTGTTTTTACCATTGCATTTGTATATGTTGTTCCGCCTCCTGAACTATCTGAACTATCTATCATAAATGATTGATCTAATGTGAATTCGTTTGTTAAAGTTTGTGTTGTGTCTGCAGTTATTGTTTTTGTTCCTGATTCTACTATTGAATCTTCTGGTAATTCTACAACGAACCAAGATACACTTGCGCTTCCTTGACCTACTTGTCTATTAAATTCTATTTCTGATGGAGAATTTATTTTTCCTCTTATATGATTTGCATCAAGTCCTGTATCTCCACTTACTGCTTTTCCAAATATTAGAAATGATCTTGATATATTTATTGTGTTTATCGGTGCTGTTTGTGATGCGGTTGTAAAATTTGTAACTCCTGTTTGTACATTTATATCTGGCCATTCTACTACTTGCCAACTTACTGTCGCGTCATTTGTTGTACTTGTTCTTGTTAGTTTTATTGTATCTGAATCAACAAATTCTGCTGTAAAGTATCCGTCGTGATTATTATTTGCACTTCCGCTATCTGCTCTACCATATACTATTATGAATGAATTGTCTAAATTTACAGCTGAAATATTTACATTTGTTCCTGTTGAGCCCGCGGTTATTGTTTCTTCTCCTCTTTGTGCTGTTATATCTTTATGTTCTATTAATTGCCAAGATAAATCTGTTGATGTTGTTCCAACGTATCTTGTAAATTGTATTATTGTTGAGCTTGTTATATTGGGGGTTAATTGATTTTGATTAGGAGCTGTGCTTCCTGTATTTGCAGAAAATAATATGAATGAATTATCTGGATTTATTGTACTTACTGCATCTAATAATATTTGTCCTGTTGCAGTTATTGTATCTCTTTGTACATTTAATACTTTATTATCAGAAATTGTGGGTGCGGTTGCTGGAGCTGATGAATAATTATAATATACAAAATAAGTATCGTTTAATATATCTCCTTGAGTTATATTTGTATAAAATTCTATCTCACAATATGTAGAATTGTCTCCACTCAATATGTTTCTGGCTATTTCAGTATTTTGATGTTGGATGAATTTGACTAATCGTATTTCATTTTGACAATTTGTTATATCTATATTTGTTATGTTTATTTTTATTAAATCGTTTGTTCTTGTCCTGTTGTCATTTTCTGTTATTATTATTGGTTTTCTTTCTTTCCAATTTATGTTCCACCATGGTGCTTGAGTTATTGTTGTATTAGTATATATTATATCTGTTATAGTTGTAGCGTTTATTGAATTATTTGATTCATCTGTTGTGTTTGTTGTTATTCCCGCGGTTTCTCCGCCATTATATGCTGTTTCATTTGTTTCTATTATTACTGTTAATGGTGCTAATAATGAGAAATATTTTGTTATTGATGTATTTGAATTTTCTACGCTATCTTTACAAGTTACGCTCCAATTATGATTGCCGTTAGATATTGTTTCATAAACAGATGTTGCTTCATTGTTAGTTGAATTAAAGTTATTATTTGTTGTCGAAATATTTCCATCTATTATTAAACTACATGTTAATATTGATGCTGCATTGTCATTTGGAGTGAATATAAATTCTACAGGGTTTGTAGTTATTTGTGATCCGTTTATTGGTTCTTCTAAAGTTATAGTTGGAGCTGTTTTATCTACTGTGAAATTTATTGCATCTGTTATTCTATATAATAATGTTGAATCTATACAATATATACTCCAATTATGTGTTCCTGCAGCTATATTGGAAACTGTGAATGAATTATTTCCTGGATTATCTAAATCTCCACCGTCTATTGTTTGATTATATGTATCATCTATATATAATGAACAATTATCTACCCCGTCTCCATCTTGTACAAAAAAGTTAAAATCTGTATCTGTTCCAGATACTATGTCATTTAAGTAGGGTTCGTACATTTCTATATATGGAGGGCCTCCTAATGTGAAATTTCTTGTTTCTGATATGTTTATGTTTCCTGCTTCATCAACACAAGTTACATACCAGAATTTTATTCCATCTGCTAATGTTAAATTTCTTGATATAAGTGTGTTATTTGATGAAGTTATATCTTGATCTTTTATTTCATCATCTACACTTATATTACATATTAAACTATTATCTAATAAGTCTATTGTTGTATAATTTAATTGTGCAGATCCATTTGTAAATTCTATTCCACTCGTTGTATTTAGATATGTTGATGGAGGTGTGGTGTCAACTGTTAGATACCAAGTTTCACTTGAACCTGTAAAATTTGATAAGTCTGTACAGTTGACAAACCAATTATACGCTCCATCAGGCATGCTATTTATTGTAAATGAGTTGGTTAAATGATTTTGAATTGTTGTTGAATTTGTTTGATTTAGTTGGCCGTTTATTATTAATTCACATTTTGAAAGTCCTATTGCATCGTCAGGTGTGTAGTTGAATTGTATATTGTTATTGTTTGTTATAGTATTATTTGAAGGTGCTTTTAGTGTTATTGTTGGTGCGCCTGCATCTGTAGTGAAGGATCTTTGTCCTGTAGTGTACCAGTTTCCTGCTACATCCATACATGCAGCATACCATGTGTGTATTCCATCTGAAAATCCTGATATTGTTTCATTTGCTGTATTTCCTGAATCTAATAATATGTTTGTTATGTTTGTTGAACCATCTGTGTTTATTATACAACTTAGTAATCCGTCTGAATTATCTGTTGCGTTAAAAGAGAAATTTACTTCTGAATATGAAAAGTAATCTGATTCATTTGGAATTATTAAATTCACTAGCGGTACAGTATTATCTATTCTTACTAATTCTGTTTCTTTTGTTTGTTTGTCAAAAGTATCATTGCAATACATATTTAGATGGTAATAGTTGTCCGTTCTGTGGGTTGTGTTTGATGTTGTTTGAAAGTTTGTAAAATTTATTTGTGTTAGTGAGTAATTAAAGTAAAGTGTTCCTGTTAGATTTTCATAGTTATAAAAACATCCTTCTATTCCGTTTTGATCTATTGCATCTATATTTATTGTTTGTATTTCATTTATATTTGGTGTTGAATTCACGTCAAGTTCTATGTAATCTGTGTATATATCTGCTCTTGCATTTCCTCCTCCTCCAGTCTGATGATTTCCTTCTATTAAAATATATAAATTTCCATCTTGAATAAAATCTGAGAATCCTGATTGTATTTTTATTTCTGTAAATATATCATAAGCATGAGTATTATCATTTGTTTTTAATAAAACATAATTATCTGAAGTATGATTATAGATGTAAAAATAATATGTATCTTGCGTTTGGAATGTTGTTGCTGTTGCGTATCCTTCGTGGAATATTTTTATTTCCCCTATTTCATCTGGTGTTTGTTGTATTTCAAATTTGAAATTTTGGTATGCTCTTTCTCCTCCTGTTGTTGTTATCGTGGTTGTAAAATAATTATTATCTGCTATCGACATAGCTGTGTATCCTGAATTATTTGTTTCATTAGTTGTTAAAGGTGGTGTTCCTGGAAGATTTAGTGTTGCACCATAATATGCTTCGTGTGTGAATGTATTTGTTGTTATTCCTGAGTATGTGTATGTTCGTTCATCTAGTGGTTCGTTAAATATTATTCTTGGTTGTGAGTCAAATCTTATCCAGTCATAACTTATATATGCTCCTTGTGCCGTTGCAGGTCCTGTTAATTCATAATCTCCACAATCTGTTGCTGTGAATGCTCTGCCAGTCCATATTGCGCAACTTAATTCTTCTGATGCATCTTGATCAATTAAAAATATTTCATCAGTTACCGGGTTTGGAATTAATTGTATTTCTTCAACATCATCTGTTCCTGATATTCCTATTGGAATTCCATCTCCCCATGTTGTAAATGACCATTCGTCTGAACTTATTGTGTATGTTCCTCCTTCTGGGAAATTCTCGTTTGCATCAACCCAAGTAAATATTATTTGATCTCCTGATCTTTCAAATGCGCATGCTTGCGAGTATAATTCTGGATTATTTTCGTTTGCATCACATTCACTAGCAGTATCTTGAGAAGGCGTATCTCCTATTGCTGCTTTTGAAAATGTGTTTCCATCCCATATGCCTCCATCTCTATCTTCATCTTGATCACAAGTCATTATACCTATATAATCATGTGTAAAATCTGATGTATATGGTGTTTCTCCACATAGTGTTACTTCTCTTGCTTGTGCTCCTAATGCAGGATATATGTTTCCTATGTAGCTCCATTCTTGTGTTGAAGGATTGTATTCTTTTGCAAATAAATCATCTGTGTTTTCTCCGTAAGCACATATTAATTTTCCTGAACTTCCTTCCCATGCACAATCATATTGTTTTCTATCGTTTCCTGCTGCATTTAATGATAAGTTATGTTGATTTATTATTGAATTGTTATCTCCGTTCCAAATCATAGAATATCTATTTCTGGCACCAGCATCATTTTGTACAACTAATCCTATTGTATTAGTTCCTTTTTGTGGATATAATGATACCCATCTAAAATCATTATTTGGTGCTTCTGTTACTACAACAGTATTTGCAGAACTAATATTTTGTCCATCCCATATTCTATATTCAAATTCATTATTTGCTGCTGTTGATGTTTCATATATTATTAAACATTCTTCGCTTACTCCATCATCTTCACAGGCTATATCAAAGCTTCTTTGATCATCTAATCCTCTGTTTGCTGTTAGAGTTGTTTGATTATGCCATATTCTTGTTTCTAAATTATAAACTAAGAAGTCTATTGAGTTGTCTGTTTCTTGTGCTACTAAGTAGCATTCAGGATTTATTTTTGAGCATATGAATTTTTGCCAGCTTATTATTGCTCCTAAATCTGGTGCTAATATTTCTTCTGCACCTAGTGTTCCTGTCCAGTTTCTTTGTAATGGTGTTCCTGCATTATCTGTGTCTTGATATATTAATGTTCCAAGCGTTCCTAATCTATCTAACGTAACATTATTAGTATTACTTAGTATGTTTATTGTGAATGTTCTTGTATCGCTTGTTCCTGTGTTTGCTTCTTCATCTGTACATTCTACGTACCATTCGTGTAATCCTATTCCTACGTTTGCTGTTGTTGAATATGATGTGTTGTTTGTTAAAATTGTTCCTGTTTCTCTTGTTATGTCATCTATTATTAGGTCACAAGTCATGTTTATCGCATCATTATCTGTGGCTGTCCAGTTGAATGTTACTGTGTAGTTATTTAGAGTTTGTCCGTTTGTTGGTTCATTTAATGTTATGTTTGGAGGTGTTGTATCTATTATGCATTGTCCGTTCCATTCAATTCCATCTAAATTGTATGTTTTGAAAGTTGTGTGATTTGTTGAGTTTGTTATTCCTATTGCAAATGATTCATCGCAAAGTCCAAATCCTAGTGAAGAATAAAAACCTGCAACATCTATTAATTGGTAATTTTGATTAGGATTTGTTGTTATATTAAATGGTGCTGTTCTTTCTATTCCTGAATCGTCATATGTTGCTGCTTTTATTGTTCCATCAACATCATCTTGCCATGCTATTACAAAGTAACTTTCTCCTGAATCTTCTACTTCTGCTATTTCTATGTTTGATGCTGATATGCCTGTATCTATTACTGTGTTTGCTAAAATAGAAACTATGCTAGCGCCACTTAATAAATATACATTCATTTGTATTTCATTTGTTGAATCATCAAAAAATGATGTTGCAAATCTTTTATTTCTTAATCCTGTTACTGCTATTTGTCCTTGTTCTCCAATATTTGAATCTGGTGTTATTGTTTGATATATTGTTCCATTTTCATCTCTTGCTGAAACTCTTATTGCATTTGAGTTGTCATCATACCAAGAATATACCCAATCTCCATCTCCTAAACTTGCACAATCAACATAGTTTGTTGATTGTGAATCTGGGTTCATATTTCCATCTACATTTAATTCTCCGGATATATCTGTTCCTGAATTATCATATATTCTAAAATCTGCATCATTATCGTTATCATTCGCATTACAAATTACAAATCTATCTCCTAATTCAGCTATAGATAAATCAAAATTTACGCCTATGTTTGTATCTATTATTGATTCTGCACTTACTAGGATTCCATCTCTATCATATATCCAATACGCTAAATCATCGTCCGGATCATCTCCTAATGCGATTACAAATTTATTTGTATTTATTGCAGCTACAGATATTCTACTATATGGTCCTCCATCTGTATCTATTGTTATTTCATCTATTATTCTTGTTCCATTTGTATCAAATATTTCAAAATTTGCATAGTTTGTTGATGCATCAATCCAAGCATATACTATTGTTGTGTTGTCAAGAGGAGTCATTTCTATATCTATTGCTTGATTATAATCTATTATGTATTTGTCAAATATTGTTATTGTTCTTGTTTCTGATATTGTTGAACTTGTCGGTACGTCTGATGCTGATATTTTATATGAATATGTTCCTAAAGTTAAATTTGTTTGATTTGAATATAAGATCCAATAGGATGAATTTAATCTATTTAGATTTGAATTATAATTATATTGTATTTCTTCTTTTGTTAAACTTCTTGAAAATACTTTTAATTCATCTATGTGCCCTTGCCAGTAATCTCCTGCGCTTGCGCCGTCGTATTCTGCGCCTAGCACAAATCTATCATCTGTTGCGATATTTACTGAACTCGTATAATTTTGAATAAATTGTCCATCGTATATTAATGACATATTTCCGGTTGTCACGTCATATCTTAAACCTATTTGATGCCATTCATCGTCATTTATGTTTGCATTTGTTGTTACCCATCCTTCATTTTCATCATATAATGACATGTTTGTTTGTGCATTTTGATGACCTAATAATAATCTATTTGTTACTCCGTTATTTGAATTTATTCCTAATATAAATTGTTGTGGTGTTGATGATGATTTTTTTGTCCACATTAATATTGTAAAATTTTGTTCCGATATATATTCTGATACATAATCATTTCTTACAAAATTTCCTGTTCCTGTTTTTATTGATCCATAGTATTTTCCTGAATTGTTAAAATAAGGAGTGCCATATATTGTTCCTTGTAAATTATTTGGTGAATTATCTTTTACATATGAATTATTTTCTCCCAAGTCACTTATGTTGTCAAAATTATATATTAAAACTAATGAATTGTCCATTAGTGTTTGATTGGTATTATTCCATTCTATTAATACATTCGCCAGGTTTGTTTCTTTTATCGATACGTTTATTGGTACGAATCTGTCTGTTGTTAATGCGCCGTCAGAATATGTTGGAGGTACAAAGGTTATTTCTGGTGCAAATGGATCTGGTGCTAGTATTGTTGATCTTAAATCTGTTTCTGATGGATTTCCTATTATGTCTTCTGAATATCCTTTAAATGAGTAAGTATCATATATTAAATTTGAATGATTTGAAAAATAATAGTATTTGTCCGTATCATATTTTTTTAAATATCCTTTATATAATTCTGTAATTTCTTGAGATGTTAATTCTCTATTATATATCATTAATTCATCTATTGATCCGTCTAAATTTTTATTTAGTGTTACGTGTGGTGCTCCAATTCTTAATGTGTATGAGTTTGAATTTAAATTTGATATTCCTATTGTTGAAACATTACTATTTGGATCTTCTTGTCCATCTATATAAATTCTCAATCCTTGTGTTGATCCTGCTTTAAATGTCATAGCTATATGATGCCAATTATTATCATTAGAAGAACTTGTTGTAGTTGTTAAAGTTGCATTAGTTGTTCCATCACTTATTATTGCAGTAAATGCGTCTGTTCTTCCTCCTTTTCCTGTTTCATCTCTATATAATAAAAGAAGTGGGTTTGATACAAAGTCATCTTTTGCTATTATTGTTCCATCGTCATTTAAATCATCTACTTTTATCCATGCACTTATTGTTAATTCTTCTGCACTATCTATTTCTGATATGTCGTTTGTTTCTATTAAATCATCAAATCCGTCTAAGTCGTATGCTCCATTATGTTTTCCATTTGCTGTGTATTCATCTCCTTCTCCGCCATTTAAAGTTCCATTATTTTGATATATGCTTATGTCGTGTAAATTAGTGTTAGTTTCCCCTATTGATGTTTCTTTATCAAAATTAAATCCTATTATTAGTGATTCGTTGTATATTGTTGTATTTTGTCCTTCCCATTGAAATTTAAAAAGTCCTAGTTCTGATTCGTTTATGGAAATATTTGTATATACTGTGGTTAAATTACTTACAGTTCCATTTGGTAATGTTGGATCTACAAAAGTAATATTTGGAGGCGTATTATCACAACTTCCTCCATCCCATTCTGTCCCATCAGTTTTTTCAAATGAAAATACTGTTTTATTTTCATCATTTGTATATCCTATTACAAAAGTTCCTGAGCATAATCCTGTTGTTGTTGGTGAATGATAGCTTTCAAGTCCTATTAATTGATAATTTATATTCGAGTTTAAGGTTATATTATATTTTGGCGTTACTATATTACCTATGTCGTCATATATTTCTGTTGTTATTGCTCCATTTTTTTGCCATGCAACTACGAATTCGCTTATTCCTTGTTTGTTTATTTCTGATAATGCTAATTTTGTATCTCCTCCTAAATTTGTATCTAGTGTTTTATCAAGAACAGTCACTAATCCATATGGCGAGTGTTGTCTTATTGATAAATATATGTTGTCATCATTTGAATCGTAATATGCTATCGCAAATTTTTTATCTGTAAGTCCGGTCATTGCTACTTGTGCTGTTTCTCCAACATCAAGATCTAAATCTGTTTCTGTTATTTCTATAGTGTTTGTTTCATTAACTATTGCAAAAGATATATCGTTTGATCCGTCATCATACCAAGAGTATACCCAGTCGCCATCTCCTATTGATGAACAAGATATTAAATTTTGCGATAATGCTTCAGGATTCATATTTCCATCTACAAATTGTTCTCCATACAAATCAGTTCCTGCTAAAGATATTATTCTATAATCTGCGTCGTTATCTGCATCATTTGCATTACATACTATAAATCTGTCTGTTAATGGTGTTAAGGATACATCTGTAAAACTTGCTAAATTGTTGTCTAATTCTGTTCTAGATAATATTTCGTTTCCATCTACATCATATATCCATATGTCTAAGTCACTTTCAGGTCCATCTATTATTCCTATTGCAAATTGTGTTGAACTTATTGGCGTTATTGATATTCTGCTATTTGCATTTCCATCAAATTCAAATGTTGTTTTGTCTACTAGTCTTGTTTTATTTGCTTGCCATATTTCAAATGATGCGTTGTATGAATTTTGATCTATCCATGCTATTGCTACTGTAAAATCATCAAGTGCTGCTATCGATATATCTGCTGCTTCATCATAATCTAATACTCCTGTTTCAAATAAGTTTACACTATATTCTCCTGTTGTGTTTGTGTTTGTTCCTGTATCTTCTATAAATGTTTGAAATGTGTATGTTCCTATTCCTAAATTATTTTCATATGTGTTTAATATCCAAGTTTGATTTCCTGTTTTTTCTAAATTTGAATTATATGCTTTGTTAATACTTTGAGCATCTAAAGATACATTCCAAAGTCTTGATTCGTCAAATGTTCCATTCCAGTAATTTCCAAAGTTCCCATTATATGTATCTGTATCTGTCCCTATCCATGCGTTGCTCGTTCCAAAATTTAATGTTTTTACTGCTGATATATTATTTCCATATTGTTCTCCATCTAGATAGACTTTAATTGTTGAACTATCATATGTTACTGCTAAATGATGCCATTGTTGATCTATTAAATTTGTTCCTGATCCTGTAGAGTATATTGTGTTATCTAGCATTACCGCTATTGAATCATTATCTGTATCATTTATTGCTATAAATAATTCGTTTGAAGTTCCGCTATCTCCTCTCATAAAAAATGAAGGATATGATGTCCAAGATGTGTTTGGTCCTGTTTTAAACCAAGTCATATATGTAAAATCTTGAACATCAAGAGCTGTATCTGATAATATTTCTACGTAGTCTCCGGTTCCATCAAAGTAAACACCTCTATTATATTTTCCTTGTAGTTCGTATCTTGCATCATTTTTTAGAGTTCCATTATTTTTGTAAATACTAGTATCTACAATAAATGAATCATTTTCTCCTAGTTCTGTTATTTTATCATAATTATATTGAAGAACTAAACTATTGTTGTAAATTGTTATATTTGTGCCATTCCAATTATATATTAAAGAAAGTATATTTTCTTCAGTTATGTTTGTTCTTATATTTAGATTTGTTTCATATGTACCTGTTGCATTTTCTGGAGTTGGATATATAAAATTTATTTGAGGATATGTTGTATCTGGGCTTATTGTTAGATTTCTTAATGTTGTATTTATTGTTTGGTCTATATGATCTGTTGCGTAAATTTTATAATCATATGTTCCGTAATTTAAATTAGTTTTATTTACTGTTAAATTCCATTCGTCATCATTGTATTTTTTAAGGTTTGAAGTGTACCATTCATTTATTGTTGTCGGATTAAATGTTGTATTCCATAGTCTTATTTCGTCTAGTTGTCCGTTCCAATAGTTTCCAAAACTCGCATCTAGTGCATCTGTATCTAGTCCTAAATATAATCTTCCTCCAAAATTTAATGTTCTTGTTAAAGAGACATTGTTTGCATATTGTTCCCCATCTATATACACTGATATTGTTGTACTATCATATGTTACTGTTAAATGATGCCATTGTTGATCTATTAAATCTACATTTCCATCAAAGTTTTGTATGGATCCATCAAGAATTACAACTATTGTGTCTTGTGTTGATGCTGAGAATCCTATGTATAATTCATTTCCTGCTCCTCCATCTCCTCTCATTATGATTGAGGGATATGATGTCCAAGATGTGCTTGGTCCTGTTTTGAACCATGTTGTGAATGTAAAATTTTGTATATCTAGTGTTGAATCTGATTCTATTTGTATGTAATCTCCTGAGCCATCAAATGTATATGCGCCCCCGTATACTCCTGTTGTTGGTGACGCTTGTCCTTGTGGATCTCCATCATTTGAATATTTTGATAAGTCTTTTACAAAATTATTATTTTCTGTTAAACTTGATTCATTATCTAAATTCATCATTAAAACTAAATTTTCTGAGTATTGTGTCGTATTTATATTATTAAATTCAAATTTTAGTTCTTTTAGATTTGTTTCATTTATTGTTGCTAGAAAATTTTGGTTTTTGTTTTCTGTTATTAAACCATTTATTGGTGTTGGTGGTTCTATAAAGGATATGTTTGGAGGAATTACATCTACATAATTAACTAGCACTTCCCAAGTTATTCTTATTGGATAAATATCTGCTAATGCAGCTTTTTCTTCGTATATTTTCCAACCATCATATTGTTCTGATCCTATGAAAAAAGATGTATTTACTGGTTTATTTATTCCGAAATCATTATCTGGAGTTATTATAAAATTAAATGTGTGATTTCCTTGTGATAATGTTGTTTGTCCTGAAAATGTTCCTGTTCCATTTTCAAAATTTTCTGTTGCATTATAATAAAATTCTAATATGTTACTATAGTTATCTTTATCTAAATCTCCTATTGCTATTGAATATACAGATCCTGCAGCTGCTGATTCTAAAATGTTTGAATTCCATTCTCCTGCTGATGGTGTGCCGTTATTAAAATATGCAATTATTTCTGCACCGTTATTTCCTACGATTACATCTACATATCCATTTTTATCTATGTCTGCTATTTCTACTGTCCAAGGTGTTGATCCTGTATTTGTTGATATTGGTACTGATGTCCATCCTGTTGACCATGGTGTTCCTGAGTTTTCTAAATATTCTACATCATTTGCGGATTCTGCACCATATATTATATCTGGTTTTCCGTCATCATTTATATCTGCGATTGCTAATCCAACTATATCTTCTCCTCCTGGTCCGTCATATGCTAAATATTTTGTGAAGCCTGGTGGATTAGATCCGTTGTTTTCATATATTGCTATATCTCCTCCATCATCTCCTTGTACTACGTCTAAATCTCCATCTAAATCTAAATCAACAACTTTCACTACATTTGAGAGTTGTCCTGTATTTGTATCTATGTCTCTTGGAGTCCAGCTCACACCGTCCCATGGAGTTCCATCATTTTCCCACCAAGTTATATCGTTTACTCCTTGTACTGAAGCAATAATATCTTGTAAACCATCTCTATTTATGTCTGCTATAACTATATCTTCAAGATCTCCTCCCGCAGCTAATTCTATTGTGCTTTGTACCCAATCTGCATCCCACGGAGTTCCATCATTTTGAAAACAGTATATGTCATCTCTTGCTTCTATTCCACCACATACATCTATCCATCCGTCATTATCTAAATCTCCTGCAGCTAATGCAGTTACGTCTCTTGCATTTAAACTTGAATCTATCATTCTTTCTGTCCATGTTGTTCCAAATGGATCTTTTGGATTTTGATATGCCCTGATATCTTCATTATCATTGGCTACAAATGCATCTAAATATCCATCTCTATCTATATCTGCAAGAACTACTTTGTTATCAAAACTTATTGTGCCTACATCTGTGTTAGCTACATATTCTGTCCAATCTCCTCCATAATATGTATCTTGTGGTGTTTGATAAACTTTCAAATCATTATTATATATTGCAACTATGTCTGGATCCCCATCAATATATCCGAATTCTCCTACTGCAGAATTTGTGTAATTTGAGTTTACTGTTTGTGAATAAAATATGTCTTGAGTCCAATATCCATCTGTTGGTACGTAACTTGTTCCTATTATAAATTCTGGTTGTGTTGTTGTATTTTGTGTTGAGAAACTAACATTATTTTTTGTTTTTATGAATGTTTCTTTGAAGTAGTCTGCATCTATTTCAAAGTCTGTTTTCATATTTAATACTATTTCTATTCTATATGTGTTATCTGAATCAATTTGTGTTATTCGTCCAAAGTCTATTTTTCCTCCGTTTATTGATTCATTATAATATGTTATTGAATTTAATAATATGTCATCTGAGTAATCTGAATTATTTAACATATCATATATGTTTATTGTAATATCTGTTTTATTTGTTGGTACTTCTTGTGCGGAACCTATTGTAAAACTATTTGTGTTATTAAATATATTTTCGTATGTTTGATTTATTTCTGCCCAGGTAAGTTCTTTATCTTGAGCTCTTAATTCGTGTATTGTTCCTTTAAAATAATATCCTTGACCTGCAGTATCTTCAAAGTCTTTTGAGTCTGGTCCTGTATATCCTATTCCTCCATTTCCTCCATGAGCATCTATTATGTCTGTTGAGTAATTGAAAGATATTCTTGTTTTATTTATGTATAAAGTATAATTTGTCTCATTATTATATGTCATGGTTAAATAGTATAAACTGTTTGGAGAAATTGTTGTGTTTAGTAATGCTCCACCCATATTTACTGCGCCTCCTTCAGACCACCATCTTGAATATATGATTCCATCTAAAATATATAGCATTAATCCGTTTGTTCCTCCTCCTTCGGCTAAGATTGTTTGTCTTCCTGAAACATTATTTGAAGTTTCAAATATTACTTCATGTGTTCTTTCACTAAATGAAGATTCCCAGTAGCCTATGTTCGTCATGTCCCATGCTGTTGAACCGTTAAATGTTATACCATATCCTAAAATTGTATTTGTTGATGTTGGCGTTCCATCATCTGCGGTTCTATCATTTCCATTTCCTGAAGAATCCAATCCTAAAGAATCCATATGATATACTATTCCATAATCTGATCTCCATGCATCATCTTCATTTTCTCCGTTTAGTGCTGTTGGGTTTGAGTAATACATACTTATTGTTGTTCCTGATGTATTTAGTGTTGGTATTCTTACCCAAGTCATTGCTTCTGTGGAATTGTATGTTTCTATATCGTATCCTATTTCTTGTCCTCCTTGTCCGCATGCTTGATCTGTAAATCTTAAATCTTCATAATCTGATTGCATTTGTGAATCATAAGGAATTTTTAGAAGTGTTGTGTAATTATATAATATTTGACCTGCAAAGTTTGTTATGTTTATATCTTTGCATTTTTCCCATAATTGGTTGTACCATCCTGATGCGTCATTAAATGCTAGGGCAGAATCATTTCCAAATTGGAAATACATTGTGTGTTTTCCTTCTGTTAATTCAAATATTTTTAGTTGTGATGTTTCATTACATTCATAATTTTCAATGTCAATTGTGTTTTTATTCCATGTAGGTATTATTGTTTTTTGACCGCATGTTAAGGTTGTAAATTCTAAGTCTGCAGGATTGTTTTCATTTGGTTTTCTCCAGGTTGTTTGTGAAATAGGTTTTATTATTATATTTTCTTTTCCTATTGTTGTAAAATTTATTGTCCAGTAATTGTTTAGTAATGGATTACTTTTTACATTTAATATTGTTAAGGTTGTTTCTATATATCCTGGATCTTCTGGAGTTATTATTATTTCATATTCTTGGCCTGGTATTAAGTCTTTTATTTTTTTCCAAGTTCCTAAGCATTGTTGAGATGAATAATTCCAGTCTTTACATTTGAAAAGTTGTTTTCCTTTTGCTTTTGTCGTAAATGTTCCTTTTGTAAAGTCTAAATTTGATAAGTCCATCGCATAACTTTTTAATATTTCTTCACCATTTATTTTTTGACCTTGTTTTTGTAATTTTTCTATTCTTAATTCTGTATTTATTTCTGGAATTTGTGTTTCTTCTAACATTATTGTTGTATTTTCTTCTATTGTTTGATTTAAATTCATTAGAAGATCATATTTTGTTTGTGTTTGCGTTTGTGCTAAATTTATAGTTTGATCTTTAGTGTTTAGATTTTTATATTGTCTTGTGTTAATTATTTCATATTTTATTCTATTAGTTTGTCCTTCTGAAGACATTATTCTTATTGGTTTTTTTAAAAGGTCTTCATATTTTTGTGCTTCGTAAGTATAGTTTATTCCGTTATATGTTATTATTAAATTAGCTATATTATTATTTTGTGTTTCATAATTATTTATTGCATACCATGCATGTTTATCTGTTTTTTTTAATTTTAAAATTAATTTTGTGTTGTCTTGTTCTTCAATATTTTGTATTTCATGACTTGATTTTATTAAATCATTTGCATTGTTAAAAAAATCAATGATGTAGACATCAGTTATGCTTTCTGTATTTCCATTCAAATTTATTTGAAATGTTTTATTTACTATTTTTGTGTCTACATCATCGGGTATCTTCTGCTGGAAGAATACCAAAAAAGGCGTGCTTGATTCTAAATTTGTTTTATTATTTGTTGAAAAATTAGTTTGTGCTATTATGTTATCATTACATAATAAATCTATTTTGTAGATTCCAATTTCTTCTGGTACAAAATATAGTTTATTTTCTGTTTCTAAAAATCTATATTTTCTGTTTGGAGAATTTATGATTAGAGATATTTTTTGTGATGTTTTTTCTTTATTTATTATTTTTATTTCTGTTTTTTCATTGATTTTTATTTCTTCTTGATTTATTTCTAAATAAATATTTTCACAAGAATTATTTGTTGAATTTAAAATCAGATTTTTATTTTTTTCTTGAATTTCTTCATATATATTTTGTATTTGATTTTGTTGATTTATTTGTTCTTCTATTTCTATTTGTTCTTTTGTTTTTATTTCTAAGTCAATTGCATTTATCAATTGATTTGATTTTTTTTCTATTAGTTGAACTTGATAAGTCCCTATTTTTTTTATTCCTAGTTCTAATGGGAATATTATTTCTCCCATATATTTGAATGGTTTTTGATTTATTAGAAGTTTTATTTCATATTGATTTGTTATATCTTTTCCAGTTAATTCTGAATCAGATAAATATATTATTATTGATTCTTCTGTAGAATATGTTGTTTTTAAAGTTGTCAAATTTATTTGTTGTGCTTGTGAAGCTTGCGCTAATGAAATGAATAGTAATATTACTAGTATTAACAACAATTTTTTTTTCATTTTAGCACGCCTTTTTCGGTTTTATCCGATGATAAAATTATTGTTTTTGTTCTTCTTTTTTTTCAGGTTCTTTTGATAAATTTTCAAAACTTGTATCTTCTGATGTGTTTTCTTCTTGATTTTCTGATATTTTTTCTTGATTTTCAATAACTTCTTGATTTTCTGTTTTTTCTTCATCCTTTTCTTTATTTGATTCTTCTTTTTGTGTATTTTCTGTTGTATTTTCTTGATTTTTTTGTTTTTTCTTAAATATTTGTGAAAATTTACTAAATGGATTTGTTTTTTTATTTTCTTGTGATTTTGTTTTGTCTATATTTTCTGTTTTTTTATTTTCTTCTTTGTTTTCTTTTGTAGGTTCATCTATTTCTATATTTAATTTTTTAAGTCCTTTGTTAATTTTAGTATCAAT
>JAIPET010000035.1 GCA_021736975.1 Candidatus Woesearchaeota archaeon | reverse complement strand
ATTTTCGTCGTAATGCATGTTGCCTCACCTCCAGTGAGGCACATCATTATACTATCAAAAACACAATTAGAACAACCATTATTTAACGCTATCCATCTCAAACCTTAAAAGGTTGAGATTTCCGCACTTCTATTTAAATCTTATATTGATATTCTTTGCAATAGTAACTATAGCTATAATAATATCAGGTTATATAATAAATATTCTACAAATGAGTTTAACATAAACCTATTAATTAATGAAAAAAACAAATTCTAATTTGCTTATAATATTTTTCAAATTTATTATATGGTCAAAAATCAAAAATAGATTATTTAACTAAAATAAGCAAAGAACCATATTAGCTCTTTTTATCGGCTCTGGCCGGAAAAAAATAAATTTGTATACTGGAACACGGCACAACCTATGCATTCTCTTCGAGACTGCATGTGCCTCGATGGGCGCCAGTATACACAAAAGTGTTATTCCGGCTAGAGCCTTTTTATCAAAAGATTTAAAAGCAAATATTCTTGTTCATAATAGAGGGATTAAGATTGAAAAGAAATATTCTAATAATTAGTGTGTTACTAGTATTACTTTTATCAGGTTTAGTTTCTGCTCAATTAGATGTTAAAGAAAAAATAAAAGAACAGGGAAAAATAAGAGCAATTGTAATAATAAAAGAAAACGTACAAAAAATATCTCCTCAAATTCAAAAATCTAAAAATTTAAGACTTTCTAGATATTCTAAATCTAATAAAGATATTGCAATTTCTACTGTTAAAAAAGATATTGATAAGTTTGTTGATTTGCCTTTAATTAATGGTTTTTCAGGAATTATAACTAAAGAAATTTTAAATGATTTAGAAAAATCAGGTGTTGATTTTGAAATTTATGAAGATATACAAATTCAATTAAATCCTATTGAAAAAACAACATTACAAACTAGTATAAGTACAGAAGTTATAGGTGCTAATTATTCTTGGGATACTTTAAATTATACTGGAAGAAATATAACTATTGGAATTATAGATTCTGGAATAGATTATACTCATGAAAGTTTGGGTAATTGCAATATAAAAATAGTTAATAATACAGGTAACGTAATTTTTTTGAATGAAACGGAAATAGAAATAGTTAATTCTACAGAAGTATATAATAATGATACGATTGAATCTGATCATAATTATTCTAATAATCATCATTATCAGTGGAATATTACTATGCCTGGGTTCACTAATATTTCTTTGCATTTTGATACTATTTATTTAGAAACATTTTATAATTATAATCCTTGGGATGTGTTATATATTAAATATCCTAATGGTACGAAAATTGCGAATTATTCTGGTCAAAAAACAGATATTTGGACGCCTCATGCACAAGGAGATACTATAATAATTGATTGGACAACTGACCCTAATGAAAATGATTATGGTATATTAGTTGATGCGGTTTTAAATGGTACTTCTTCAACAAGTTATAATTGGTCTAATTGCAATAAGGTTGTGGGTGGTTATGATTTCATAAATTTAGATGAGGATCCTTATGATGATCACTATCATGGAACTCATGTAGCAGGTATTATTGGAGGAAATGGAACTATTAAAGGTGTTGCTCCTGATTCAAAATTATATGCTTTAAAAGCCTGTGAACGAAATGGTGGTTGTGATTCTTCTTCTATTATTAGTGCTTTGCAATGGGCAGTAGATAATAATTTAGATTTAGTTAGTATGTCTTTAGGCGGTCCTGCAAATTCCAGATCCGAGTTAAATTCAGGGTCTAGTACGATGAGTGTTGCGGTTGATAATGCTGTTAATGCTGGATTAATTATTGTTGTTTCTTCTGGAAATTCTGGACCTGGACAATCTACAACTTCATATCCTGGTGATGCTAAAAAAGTTATAACTGTGGGTGCTATGGATGATAAAAGAACTGAATCTTATGGTGATGATTCTATGGCTTCTTTTAGTAATAGAGGTCCGAGTGCTTTTGGTAGGTTAGATCCTGAATTAGTTGCTCCTGGCGTAGATATTACATCTACAAGTCCTGGAAATGCAACTAGAACTCTTGATGGAACTAGTATGTCTGCACCTCATGTTACTGGAGCGATTGCTTTGTTAAAAGAAAAATATCCAAATTTATCTCCTATATTAGCTAGAGCAGTTATAATGCAAAATACAAAAAATATGTCTGGAAAAGTTTTTGATAAAGGAACTGGACTTGTTTACATTAAAAATGCTTTAGAAAATAATCTTTATGCTTTAATTAATGCGACTAATTCATACGGACGATTTGAAACAACTGACAGATGGGAATTTATTGCGGATATAACTGGAAAAAATAGTGCAAACATAACCGTGTATAATAATAATTCTTATCCTATAAATTTCACGTTTGCTTTTGATTCCTTTGAAAATAAAGATAATTCTTTTTCATTAAACATTTCAGATTTTGAATTGTTAAACAACGTTTCTGTTAATGCAAGTAATTCAGAAACATTTACAATTAATTATTCTATTTCAAATTATTCAAGCACATATCCTGCGACTTATGCTGGTTTATTAAGATTATATGGAAATACATCTAATAATTTAACAATTCCTATAGTTATTACAATACCTATAACATCTCAATATAATAATACAAAAACTGTGAATTATGAAGAAGTTGATGGAGATGATGAAATAGGTGATGGTGAACACGCATTGTATTTGTATAAACAATCTGAAAATTCTGAAAATAATATTTCTTTTAATTGGGGTAGTATTTTAGATAAATATTATTTAGGAATTTATAATCAATCAGGATCTAATTTGGAAAGAAATATAGTTTCTGGAATTAATGAAAAAATGTTTTCTACAATTACGTCTTCAACTGATTCTTATAGGTGGCTTAGCATATATACTTATAATGTTTCTGTGCCTGATACAATATTATTGAATATAACAAATAATGTTACAAATTTTCCCCCTGAAATAATTAATATTACCAACAATAATAATGATACGAACTTAACATTTATTAGAGGTGACAGCGTAATTTTAAAAATAAATTATGAAGATTTAGAAAATGATAGTGTAAATATTAGTATAAATAATTCAGTTTATGAAATTCAATCAAATTCAAATAATACAGCTATATTTATTTGGAATAGTTCAACTTCTTGTTTGAATAATCATACAATTCTAATTAATGCATCTGATGAATATGGTTATTCTTCAATTACTAGAGAGATTAATATTACAAATGCTGCTAATTATCCACCAATAATATTAAGTTTACCTGATAATAATCCAGTAGCTAATATCGGAGAAAATTATTCATTTAATATATCTTCTTGCGATGTTAATAACAATAACATCTCATATTTTTGGTATGTGAATGGAACGTTAAATTCAACTAATGAAAATTTCACGTTTAATGTATCTTTATTTTCTGGCAGATATTTAAATATAACTTCTATTGTTTCAAATAATATTTCTAATACAACTAATGAATGGACTCTTTATAAGAATAATCCGGTTAGTTTCTCTGGAACTATTAATAGTAGAAGTTGGGATGAAGGTAGTTCTGAAGATGATGCTTTTAATATAAGCACTTATTTTTCAGATTTAGATAATGACTCAATAACATACACTCTAAATAATAGATCAAGTTTAACTATGTCTGTAGCTGATGATGGTTATGTTTCTTTTGATTCACCTAATTCTTATTTTGGTGTTAGAACTGTTTGGATTACTGCAAATGATTCTTATTCTACAGCGAATAGTAATATTTTTACTTTAACAGTTGAAGAAGATACAACTAGCACATCTAGTTCTTCAAGTACAAATAATGATCTTGGAGGTTCAAGTTCAGGTTCAAGTTCCGTGCAAAGTTATTATTCAGAAATTTTCTCATCAGTTTCAGGAAAATTAAGTATCAAACCTAATCTTGAAACTGTTTCAATTAGTGGTTTAGAAATAAATTTTAAAAATGAAAAAGCTAATGTTAAAATTACTTTAAAAGATTTAGAATTAAAAGATCAACCTGATTTTGTAAGTAAATTTAAATTAAAAAATTATAAAACCTTGGAGATAACTCATGATAATTTTGTGGATTCAGATATTGATTCTGTTAAAATAAATTTTAAAGTTCCAAGTTCTTTAATATTATCTGAAGGATTATCTAGAAACGATATTAAATTGTTTAGATATAATAATGATGCTTGGAAAGAACTTTCAACTAAATTTTTAAAAGTTGAAGACTCATATTATTATTTTCAAGCTAATAGTCCTGGACTTAGTACGTTTATAATAGGTTATGAAGAAAAACCAAAAGAAAAAAAAGAGATTCAAAAAATAAATGAAACATCAATAAATACTGTTGAAACAAACAAAACAAATGAAACGAATTTTAATATTAATAATGAAAGTATTAATTCTACTTCTTCTTTTCAATTAGATCAAGAATTAACTTTTATATTAGGCGGATTGATTTTAGTTATATTAATTATTTTTGGAATAGTTTTATTTTCTCATAACAAATCTAAAAATAAAAATAAAGTTCCAACCACATATTCAGAAAAAAATAAGAATCTTAAACAAACGAATGAACAAAATCAAGAAATTCCGAATCATTTAGTTATTCCAGCAAATCACATTAAATCAAAGAATAATAATAATAACAACAACAACAACAAAAAACCAAATAATAATTCAAAAATTCAAAATAACAATTCAAGAAATTATGTGTTTTCAGAAGATGCATATACTTATTCTATTCGAAGAAGATTTGCAGAGAAACTTAAAAAACAAAAAGAAACAATATCTACAAAAATGAAAAGCATAATTTCTCCGGAAAGAAGAAAGAAGATTCTTGAAAAAAGACACAGTAAAGACAAAAATGAACATGAAAGAATTAAAATAGAGTAATGAGAATAAATATACATATTTTGTAGATAAATTTTTTGCACATCAGAAACAAAAAAAATTTAAAAATATCAGAGGTATTAAAACATAAAGCTACACACAATAACAAACAAATATAAACTTTAAATTTTTCTTATTAAAAAAAGGTGATAAATAATGGCTTCAACTCCGAAAGGACCACAAAAAGTTAAAATCGATTATAATATCGACAAACTAACATATGATAATTTTGTTGACTATGCAGTAAAAAAGGATTTATACCAACAGTTGTAGTTGAAAAATTAATGAAAAAATATACAGAAACTGGTGGACAAATTTAATAAAAAATAAAATGCGAGTATCAAAGCATTTTAATTTATTTTAGATTATGTTTATGATTTCATTAAAATTTTTTAATAAATAATCTGGTTCTTCATTTTTCAACAAATTATTTTTTTGTAATCCTGTTTTTACTGCAACGCTTTTTATTCCTGCTGCTTTTGCCATATCTATGTCTGCTATTGTATCTCCTACATATATTGTTTCTTGTGAATTTACACCAAATTTTTCCATTATTATTTGAAGTCCTTTTGGATTTGGTCTTTTTAGTTTATATTCTTCTATACTTAAAACAGCGTCGAAATCTTTAAATTTAAGATGTGAAAGTGCTGCTTGTACTTCGTTTCCATGCATGCAACTTATTATTGCTATTTTAATTCCTTTTTCTTTAAGTTTTAAAAGAGTTTTGTTAACTCCTAAAAATACTTTAAATTTTTGAATTACTTGTGCAGGAAATATTAATTTAAAATCAGAGTATACTTTTTCTACCATTTCTTCACTTTCAGAATCAAGATAGTGTTTTATATAATCATATATACTAACACCAAATGCATTCATTAATTTATGTATGTTACCTGTTTTTAAACCATTAATTTTGCATGCTTTTTTAATAGAACTTATTATTGCTTCATCTGTTTTAACTAAAACTCCTCCGATGTCTGTAATAATTAGTTTTATCATTCTTCTAAAATATTATTTAGAAATTATTTTTGCCATATCTTTCATTCTATTACTATATCCCCATTCGTTGTCATACCAACCTACTACTTTTACTAGTTTTCCTTGGATAACCATTGTGCTTAATGCATCAAATATTACTGAGTGTGGATTGCTTATTATATCTGTTGAAACTATTGGTTCATCTGTATACTCAATTATATTTTTTAGATGATGATTAGCCACATTTTTAAATAATTCATTTATTTGTTCTTTTGTAACTTCTTGTTTTAGTTCGCAGGTAAAGTCTGTGATTGAGCCGTCAGCAGTTGGAACTCTTATTGCCATCCCATCTAATTTTCCTTTTAATTGTGGAAGTACTTGTGTTACTGCGATTGCGGCTCCTGTCGTTGTTGGAACTATATTGTTTGCAGCTGCTCTTGCTCTTCTTAAATCTGAATGGGGCCCATCTACAATTTTTTGATCTGCTGTAAATGAGTGAATTGTTGTCATCATTCCTTTTTCTATTCCAAAATTATCATCTAGTACTTTTACCATTGGTGCTAAGCAGTTTGTTGTGCATGATGCATTACTTATTATTTCTTCTCCTGCATAATCATGTTCATTAACTCCTTTAACAAAAGTTTTAATATCTCCTTTTGCTGGCGCGCTTATTATTACTTTTTTTGCTCCTGCTATCAAGTGTTTTGATGCTTTTTCTTTATCTCTAAAAAAGCCTGTACTTTCTATAACTACATCAACTGATAAATCTTTCCATGGAAGATTTGCAGGATCTCTTTCGGCACATACTTTGAAAAATTTTCCACCTACAGTTAAACCTTCATCATTATAAGAAATTTCTTCGTTTAATTTTCCGTGTACTGAATCATATTTTAATAAATGTGCTAAAGTTTTATTATCTACTAAATCATTTACTGCAACAATTTCTATTTCAGAATCATTCATTGCTGCTCTATAAAACATTCTTCCTATTCGTCCAAAACCATTAATAGCTATTTTTACCATTTAAAATCCCCTCTTTTTTAAAATATTAATGTGTATTACTGTAATAAATTATAATTAGCTTGTTTTTAAATATTTTGTATTACAAGTTTAATAAAACCTTCAGTATTGCCTCAAAGTTAATTTGAAATATTTGCATTTTGTACAGTAAATTAGGTGCAAATATTGATTTTTTGATTTTTTCGAAGTAAAAAAATAGTATTTTGAATACAAAAAAAAGGAATTTCATATTAGCCAAATTACACATATTATTAAAATTATATTTTTTATATTTATTATTTAAAAAATCTAATAAAAACATAATTTAAACTAAATATGTTGATACTCCTATTCCAACATAATATGTGATTATAAGAACTAAAATTAACATACTCAGGTGTTTGATTAATTCTAAAAAAATATTATCTTTTCTTTTATGAGCTTCATATATAGTTATTAATCCAAGCAATAATACTCCATAAATAATACATACTATTGTTGCTAAATATAATTCCGTTATTAAGAATGGAACTACGAATGTTAGTGCTAAAATAAATTTTGTAATAAATGTGCTGATTGTTGCTTCAAAAACTTGTTTTTTGGAATCTTTTGTTCCTGCTTCTTCAGACATGTGTATTCCGAATGCATCACTCATAGAGTCTGCTATTGCTATAGTTATTATTCCTCCTAGAACAACGATTTTTGAGTGCGTACTAGAACTTAGACCCATCATTAAGCCAAGAGTCGTAATTATACCTGAAGTTAATCCAAATCCTAGTCCTTTTTTTATTGCTGAACGCATCATCAATCTATTTTTTAATTCCTATTTTTTAATTCCTAGTTTTTTTTCTAGTTCATTTATTGCAATTGTTGTTTTAATAACCGTGTCAGGATTTAGACTCATTGTTTGTATTCCGCATTCAACTACAAATTCTGCAAACTCTGGATAATCACTTGGTGCTTGTCCGCATATCCCTATGTATTTTCCTCTTTTATTTGCTACATCAATAACCATTTTTACAAGTTTTTTTACTGCAGGGTTTCTTTCATCATATACGTGCGCTACAAGTTCTGAATCTCTGTCAACTCCTAAGGTTAGTTGTGTTAAGTCGTTTGTTCCTATGCTAAATCCGTCAAATATATCTAAGAATTCATCTGCTAAGATTACATTTGAAGGTATTTCACACATCCCGATTACTTTTAATCCATCTTCCCCTTGTTTTAGTCCGTGTGAAGCCATGGTTTCTATTACTCTTTTTGCTTCATCTGTTGTTCTTGGAAATGGTATCATTATTTCTAAGTTCTTTAGTCCAAATTCATTTCTTACTTTTAGCATTGCTTTACATTCTAATCCAAAAGCTTCTTTATATTTGTCATCATAATAACGAGATGCGCCTCTCCATCCTATCATTGGGTTGTCTTCTTTTGGTTCAAATTGTGAACCTCCGAGTAATGATGCGTATTCATTTGATTTAAAATCAGATAATCTTACAATTACTGGTTTTGGATAAAATGCAGCTGTAATCATTCCAACTCCTTCTGCTAATTTGTCTACAAAGTATTGGGCTCTATCAGTGTATCCTCTTGTTAGTACGTCTAGTTTTTTCTTTACTTCTTCATCTTTTAATGTGTCATATTTTAATAATGCTAAAGGATGTGCTTTCAAACTATTTATTATGAATTCTTCTCTTGCAAGTCCTACTCCATCATTTGGTATGAAACTTTTTTCAAATGCTTGTGTGAATGTTCCGATATTCATCATTATTTTTGTTTTTGGTCTCTCTAATGATTTTAAGTCATGTTCTTCGATTTCAAATTTTATTTCTCCATCATAAACATATCCTTCATCTCCTTGACTACAATCGACAGTAATCATTTGTCCTTGTTTTATTACATCTGTTGCATCTGTGCTTCCTACAAGACATGGTATTCCTAGTTCTCTACTTATAATTGCTGCGTGACAGGTTCTTCCACCTCTATTAGTAACAATAGCTGATGCTATTTTCATTATTGGTTCCCAGTCAGGATCTGTCATTTCAGTTATTAGTACTTCGCCTTTTTTGAATTTATTAATGTCTTTTACACTTTTGATAACATTTGCTTTTCCAACACCAATCATTGAACCTACACTTCTTCCAGTAACTATTTTTTTGCCTTCTCCTTTAAGCACATAATTTCTTAGAACATTAACGTCCTTTCTACTTTGTACAGTTTCAGGTCTTGCTTGAACTATAAATAAGTCATTTGTTATTCCATCTTTTGCCCATTCCATATCCATTGGTTTGAAATGTCCTGCTTTTTCTGAGTAATGATCTTCAATAATGCAAGCCCATTTTGATAAAAGTAAAATTTCTTCATCACTTAAACAATATCTATTTCTATCTTCTTCAGGTACAGAAATATTTTTTGTTGGGCTTTTTGTTCCTTGCATATCATAAATCATTTTGATTTCTTTACTACCCATTGTTCTGCTTATTATTGGTTTATATCCTTGTTTTAATGTTGGTTTATGAACATAGAATTCATCTGGATTTACTGCTCCTTGTACAACGTTTTCTCCTAATCCATATGCTCCTGTAACGAGTACTGAATCTTTGAATCCTGTTTCTGTATCTATTGAAAACATTACTCCTGATGTAGCCATATCTGATCGAACCATTTTTTGGATTCCAACACTTAAAGCAATATTAAAATGATCAAATCCTTTGTCTTGTCTATATGATATTGCTCTGTTTGTAAATAAAGATGCAAAACATCTTTTACATGCATCAAGAAGCATATGTTCTCCTCTTATATTTAGATATGTGTCTTGTTGTCCTGCAAAACTTGCGTCTGGTAAATCTTCTGCTGTAGCGCTACTTCTTACTGCTACATCTGTTTTTTCTCCGTATTGAGTGCATAAATTTTTGTATCCTTCTCTTATTTCTACGTTTAATTCTTCTGGAAATGTTCCTTGAAGTAATAATTCTCTTACTTTATGTCCTCTTTCTGCTAAGTTTTGCATATCATGCGTGTTTAAATCTGAGAGTACATCTCTTATTTTTTCTACTAATTGATTTGCATCAAGAAATTTTCTATATGCATGTGCCGTTAATGCAAAGCCATTTGGTATTTTCACACCTTTAGGTACGAGTAATCTGTACATTTCTCCTAAAGAAGCATTTTTTCCACCTACTATTGGAACATCTTCTATTCCTAATTGATCAAACCATAAAACTAAAGCATTGCTTTTATCCATAAAAATTCACCCTCTTTTTTGTTCTTTTTTACTGTAAAACTTTATACTTAAAAAACAGTAGGTGATATTTATAAATGTTTTGTATAAATTATTTAGAATTTTATAATTGAAATCCTTTTTTTCCAAGCATCGGAACAAATGCTACAGTTCCATGTTCTTCTATTTTTAATCCTTGTGGTGTTTTTCTTGCTCTAATTAATTTTTGTTTCATCCTATCTCCTACAGGCGCGACAATTATTCCATTATTTCTTGTTTGTTGGATTATGTCTTCTGGTATTTCTGGGCACGCAGTGCTTATTAAAACTCTATCAAATGGATAATAGTGTATTGCACCTATACTTCCATCTCCAACGATGATTCTTGCATTTTTTGATCCTGTCATACTTAAATTTTTATTTGCTTTTTGTGCAAACTCAGGTATTCTTTCTATTCCTATTACTTTTCCAGATAATTTAGATAATACTGCAGCAGCATATCCTAATCCTGAACCTATTTCTAATACTTTATCTGTTCTTCTTGGTTCTAGTAATTCTATCATTTTTGCCACAATATATGGTTGTGATGCTGTTTGTCCTTGTCCTATTGGTACTGCAAAATCTCCATAAGCCATTGGTTTAGAAACTTCAGGTATAAATTCGTGTCTTGGCACCATTCGCATTACTTCAAGTACGTATGGATTTTCAATGCCTCTTTTTTTTAATTGGAATTCAACCATTGATTCTCGTTCTTTTTCGTACATATTAAAATAAAAGAAGAAATAGTATATAAAAAGTTATGCTTCTTCTAAAAATTCTGAAACCATATATGGGTCTTTATCTCTTTTTATTGTTCTATTCATACTTTTTGATTTCATCGTAAATAATTGTGTTTGCAAACCAGAAATTGCATTTTTCATAGCTTGTTTCACACCTATTCCTTTATCTGTAGAGTGAAAATTCCCTCTTTTTGTAGTCAAGTTTATTGTTACTATATATTCAGGTATTCCTCTTATTTTTGCTTTGCCTGGTTTTAAACTTATATCCATATTTGAGTTTCTTAAAATTGATTCATATTTTTCTAAAAATCCTCTCACCATTGCATCCATTCCATCCATTTGATATCCATTTATAGTGTTATTATCGCACCTAAATCTGTATTCAGATGCTCCCTTAGAACTACCACCTTCATAAAACACATATGCCATATTACACCCCCTCCTTATGAAAATATTGGTATTTTGGGTATTTAAAACTTGTTGAAGATATTTCTATTTTTTTAGTAATAAATCCGAATTTACTTTGAATGTTTCTTGTTTTAGAACTTTTTTAATTGGACTTTCATAAAAATCTATCTTTAAATCAACTAATTTTTTTCTAAAAGAATCAACATCTTTATTTTTTAAAAAAATTCCTTCAATTATCAAACCACCATAGTGTCTGTAAATATTATTAATACAATCATCAGATAATTCAGCAATTAATTCAGAAGAATTTGTATCAACAAAGAAAAAAATTCGTTTAAAATAAAGCATTTCAAAATCTATTAGAGAAACATGTTTTTTTATATATTTATTAAAAATACAATCTAATTTATAGTACATAGTTGTAGCTGGAAGTTTTAATTTTCTTGAAAGTTTAGCTAAACTAAAACGAGAATTTTCCCTCATTTTATTAATAATAATATTATCAATCATATAGAAAAAATATTAAAACAATTTAATAAGGTCTTCGCCTTAAAACTCGGAATGGTTCCGGAGTAATTTAAAATTGTTTCTTTTTCTTTTCAAGTCTTTTTTCTTTTCTTCTTCCTAAAGCTAATCCTGTAACATACATAGTAAATGGAATTGTGAGACCTGCTCCACCAAGAGAGGAATAAGTCTTTATCTTTGCATCTAATTTATCTGCTTCTTCTCTTTGTTTTTTAAATTCATCGCTGTTACTAAGTTCCTTTTTTTCGTGCACCAAGTCAGCAACATACATCATCGTACTATCATTTAACATACTTTCAATATTGTGGCTGTTAATTTCATAATTTATTTCTTTTATTCTTATTTCGTTAGGCGTATTAACATGAACCATATTTCCTAAAAACATGCCTGCGAAACCAATACCTGCAAGTGTTCCTGTAATCAAATAAGGAGCAATATGTTTTTTATTGAATAAATGCAAGTTATATCCTAAATCTTCTATTTTTGTGTCGTTTAATTTATTCATTAAATTTGTTGTGTACGTTTTTAACTTGTTTTTAATCATCATTTTTTATTACCTTTTTGTTTTTTTTCATATATGTCTATTAGTGCGCTAACTCCAATAGATAATGTACCCAATAAAAATAATATGCCTGTGCAGATTGGTTCATAAAACAGCTTGCCATTTATCGAACCATCATATAATTCGCAATTTTTCTTAGTTTGATTTAAAGCATTAACGAGTTCTTTTTTGAATTTATTATCGTAAAAACTCGAAGTGTATTCCTTTTTTAAACTTGACCTCCTCTCACACCCTAAAGGGTGGAGATTCCGTCGTATGGTTTTAGCATGATGTGCCTCTTGATTTTTTACATATTCTTTTGCTACGTCTAGTGTTATGTGTCCTACTGAACCTGCAAATTTTCCTTTAGTCCA
>JAIPET010000034.1 GCA_021736975.1 Candidatus Woesearchaeota archaeon | reverse complement strand
GTCGTAATGCATGTTGCCTCACCTCCAGTGAGGCACATCATTATACTATCAAAAACACAATTAGAACAACCATTATTTAACGCTATCCATCTCAAACCTTAAAAGGTTGAGATTTCCGCACTTCTATTTAAATAAAAAATCCAAAAATTAATCACATATTAAGTACAAAATACATTTATCCAAAATGCTTATAAATAACATATGATTCCAAATTCATATGAAATGTCATTCATACACAGATTTTTTCAGTAATTTAGCTAATGAAAGCAATATCAAAATAATTGAATCTCTAAAGACAGGACCAAAGAATGTTACAAAAATCAGCAACGAAACTGAAATAGAACAATCTGCAACAAGCCATAGACTAAAAAAACTAGTCAATTGCAACGTCCTCAACGTAGAAAGAAAAGGTAAAGAAAGAATATACTCCTTAAACAAAGAAACAATAACACCAATACTAAAATTAGTAGACGAACATGTACATAAAAAATGCAAGACTTGTTGGATAAAAGAAAAGGAAAATTAAAATGGAAATAAGTAGAGAATTATACGATCATACTGATAAAACAAAATACATATTCAAGGTTCCTAATGGAATTAATGAAGAAGTAGTTAGAGCTATAAGTAAATATAAAAAAGAGCCTGAGTGGATGCTAAATAAAAGACTTCAAGCACTAAAAATATTTCAAGAAAAAAAAGTGCCGACTTGGGGACCTGATCTTTCAAAATTAGATCTTAACAAAATATGTTATTATGCTATTCCTGATGCTAAGCAAAATTCTACTAGTTGGGAAGATGTACCTGAAAACATTAAACTAACTTTTGAAAGACTTGGAATTCCTGAAGCTGAAAGAAAGGCACTTGCAGGTGCAGGGGCGCAATTTGATTCTCAAACAGTTTATCATAATTTAAAGGAAGACTTGCAAAAGAAAGGAGTTATTTTTGAGGATATGCATGTAGCCGTTGAAAAATATCCTGATCTTGTAAAAAAATATTTTATGACACAAGTAGTAAGCCCAGCTCTTCATAAATATGCAGCGCTTCACGGAGCTGTTTGGAGCGGAGGAACCTTTATTTATATTCCAAAAGGAGTAAAAGTTGATCAGCCACTTCAAGCATATTTTAGGATGAATGAATCTGGAATGGGACAATTTGAACATACTTTAATAATAGTTGAAGAAGATGCTGAGTGTCACTATATAGAAGGCTGTAGTGCGCCAAAATATAAGTCTCCAAGCATACACGCAGGTTGCGTAGAAGTAATAGTTCACAAAGGCGCAAGAATGCGTTATTCATCTGTAGAAAATTGGTCTAGAAACACTTATAATCTAAACACAAAAAGAGCGAACATTCATGAAAACGGAATAATGGAGTGGGTTTCTGGAAATTTAGGTTCTGGAGTTACAATGCTTTATCCCGCATCACTTTTATTAGGTAAAAATTCGCAAGCGCACCACATAACTATTGCTTATGCAGGTCCAGAGCAAAATCAAGATACAGGCGCAAAAATTTATCATTTAGCTCCAAACACTACTTCGACAGTAAAATCAAAAAGCATAAGTAAAGATGGCGGCATAACTGCGTATAGAGGCATTGTCGAAATTAAAAAAGGAGCGACAAACGCAAAATGTTCAGTTCATTGTGATGCTATGATGTTTGATAATAAATCTCAATCTAATACTTATCCAACTATTAAAGTTGAAGAAAAAGATGCCGATATGGTTCATGAAGCGACTATTGGTAAAATTAGTGAAGATCAAATATTCTATCTTATGTCAAGAGGATTAAGCGAAGAAGAAGCATTAAAATTAATAGTATCAGGTTTCATAGAACCTTTAATGAAAGAACTACCACTTGAATACGCAATTGAAATGAATAAATTAATACAAATGGAAATGGAAGGTAATTTAGGATGAGCAAAACAAATCCTACTCGGTGTCAACTGACGAAACAGTTGATGGAAATGGAAGGGTCATTAGGATGAAAATATTAGAACTAAAAAAAAATGAAGAACTAGTGCTTAACGAAGATAAAATAAAAATAATTGTAAAACAAAACACAAAATCATTCATACTAATAGAAGCAAATGAAATAATAACAGAAACAGAAAAAAATTCAGAATTAACTTTAATAACCTTAAACTCAACTAAAGTTCATGCTAAGTTAATAGGAAATAATAGTTCTCAAAAAACAATAAATTTATTCAAAGCAAATAATGAAGAAATATCAATAGAGACAACAAGCGAACACACAGGCAAAAACACAAATTCAAGAATTGAAACAAAAGGAACTCTAACAAAATCAACTGCAACAACAAAAGGAATGGTAAAGATAAACTCAGAAGCAGACGAATCAGATGGATATCAAAAATCAGATTTATTAATTCTGGATGATTCAAAAGTAATTTCAATACCAGACCTAGAAATTCATAATCATAATGTAACTTGTAGTCATGGTTCAACAATCACTAAATTAGATCAAGATCAAATTTTTTATATGCAAAGTAGAGGATTAAATAAAGAAGATGCAGAAAAAGAAATAATAAATGGCTTTTTCACAAGTATGCTAAAAGACATACCTGAAGAGCTCCAAACAAAAATAAAACAAAAACTAGATTTAAAATGAAAAAACATTTTCCATTATTAAAAAATCAGAAAAATCTATCATACTTAGATAATGCTGCAACTACTCAAAAACCTAAAATTTGCATAGACTCAATAAAAGAATTCTATGAAACTAGTAATGCAAATTCACATAGAGGTTTATACGCCTTAAGTTTAAAAGCAACTAAAATTCATGAATGGTCAAGACAATATATTTCAAAATATTTACATGTGAAAAGTGAAGAAATAATTTTTACTAAAGGAACGACTGAAGGATTAAATATGATTGCTATTGCTTTAGAACCAATTATTAAAAAATCAGATAATATAATTAGTACTGAATTAGAACATCATGCAAATTTCATTCCTTGGCAACAATTAGCAAAAAGAAAAGACGCAAAATTTAAAGTTGTTAAATACAATGAAGAAAAACAAGAACTAAATAATATTTCAAAACTTGTTGATAAAAATACTAAAATAGTTGCTTTTACTGGAATGTCTAATGTTACTGGAGAAATATTAAATATTGAAAATATTTCTAAAAAAATTAAATTAAAAAATCCAAAAACAATAATTATTGTAGATTGTGCGCAATTATTAGCGCATAAAAAATTAGATTTATCTAAATCAAATGTTGATTTCATGGCTTTTTCTGCACATAAATTTTACGGACCTTTAGGTATAGGTTTTGTTTATGGAAAATATAAGCAATTAGAAAAACTCAGACCTTTTCTTTATGGAGGTAATATGATTTCTAAAGTTTCAAATAAAGAATCTACGTGGAATTCAATCCCTTATAAATTTGAGGCAGGAACGATAGATACTGCTAATGTTTATGCTTTTGCAAAAACTATTGAGTGGCTTGAAATAAAAGATGTAAACAAACTTTTCAAAAAAGAAGAGCAATTAAAAAAATATGCATTAAAAGAATTAGAAAAAACAGGTGCAAAAATAATCGGGCATAAAAATTCAAATTATGGATCAGTCATATCATTTTCAATAAAAAATATTCACCCACATGATTTAGCAACAATTGCAGATAAACACAACGTATGCCTTAGAGCAGGACATCATTGCTGTCAACCTTTAATGGACAGATTAGAAATTCCAGGAACAACAAGAATAAGCATAAGCTTTTACAATAACAAAGAAGACATAAACAAGTTAATTAAAGCAATAAAAGATGCAAAGAGACTATTAGAATGACTGAAGAAATTTACAAAGAAAATATTTTGAAAGAGAATAAACGCCCTAAAAACAACCATAAAATAATAAAACCATCACATGAAGGAGAACATAATAACCATGTTTGTGGAGATATAATTAATTTTCAATTAAGAATTAACAAAAATATAATTCAAGCAGTAGGCTGGACTGGAAAAGGTTGTGCTTTATGCATTGGATGCGCATCTATTCTTTCAGAAGAAATTAAAAATAAATCAATAAATGAAGTTCAAAAATTAGAATTTTCAAACCTAGAAAATTTAATCAAAGTACATGTTCCTGAATCAAGATCTGAATGTATAAAAACACCTTTATTCGCATTAAAAAATTCATTAAAAATTAAAAAAGGTAAATAAAATGGCTAAAATATTAACAATAAAAAACTTAAACGCAAAAGTTGAGAACAAAGAAATACTCAAAAATTTTAATTTAGAATTAGAAAAAGGAAATATCCATGTAATCATGGGTCCTAACGGCTCAGGAAAATCTACATTGGCAAATGCAATAATGGGACATCCAAATTACAGCGCTAAAGGTTCTGTCAAGTTAAACACAGAGGAACTGCTAAGCTTAGATCCTGATGAAAGAAGTAAAAAAGGAATATTTTTATCTTTCCAGTACCCTGTAGCTATTCCAGGCGTTACTGTTTCTAATTTCTTAAGACAAGCAATTAATGCAAGAAGAGAAAAAAATGACGAAATTAAGATTCCTGAATTTGTTAAAAAATTAAATAAACAACTTGAAATTTTACATATTCCAAAAGAATTTTCTCGCAGATATTTAAATGAAGGGTTTAGTGGTGGAGAAAAAAAGAAAATGGAAATTTTACAATTAGCTATGCTTGAACCAAAAGTAGCAATTTTAGATGAAACAGATTCAGGTCTTGATATTGATGCTCTTAAAAAAGTATGTGAAGCGATCAATATAGTAAAAAAAGAATTTCCCGATATGACTCTTTTAATAATAACGCATTATCAAAGAATGCTTAATTATCTAAATCCTGATACAATTCACGTTATGTTAAATGGAAATATTGTGAAAACAGGTGGACCTGAATTAGCGCAAGAACTAGAAAAAAAAGGTTATAGCATAATAAAATAAAAAAAATGTTGTTTCATCTACGTCCAAGCACTAAATTTATAAATAAAAAAGTCTGAATTGAATTTGATGCATGAAAATAAAAATTGGAAGAGTTTCATAAGAGAAACATTTTTTGAAGGAGATAATCCTTCAGTTGCAAGATTTGAAATTTTCATACTTATAATTATTCTTTTAAGTATTTTGGCTGCGATTATAGAAACAATACCTGGAATATCTACAAAATATTATGATGAATTTTATAATTTAGAATGGCTTTTCACAATAATATTCACAATAGAATATTTATTAAGAGTTATAACTGCTAAAAAATCTTTAAAATTCATATTTAGTTGGCAAGGATTAATAGACTTGATAGCAACGTTACCCTTATATGTTAGACTAATGTTTTCTGGAAAAGAATTTATTTCACTTATAAGGCTTTTAAGGGTTGCAAGAATATTTTCAAGACTTGGAAGATTCACAAAATCTATGAAAAAATCAAAATATTTTCTTAAAAATATGGAATCTCATTTAGGAACTCACGAACACATAATAAAATATTTCAAAAGAACAAGATTGAAATATTTAATACCATACACTATAGGAATTTCATTATTCATACTTTCTCTAATAGAAATAGTATCTCAAATAATTTCAGAATCCTTTGGGTTTGAAGGAAATTGGGTGAAAATAGCAGGTTATATAATTTTCTTATTATCAATTACAATCTTAATAATTTATGAAATAAAAATAATTTATAGACGATTTGCTATTACAAATCACAGAGTAATAATGAATGAAGGCATACTTCATGAAAATTTCAAAAGCACAACATATCATTATATAACAGATACTGATTTATTTCAAACATTAATTGATAAAATATTAAACACAGGGCTTGTTAGAATAACAACTACAGGAAGCGAAACAGAAAATCTAAATCTTAAAAAAATAAGAAATCCTATAGAAATTAAAAAAATAATTCAAGATAATATTGTAAGCACTCACAAAAAATAATTAAAAATTAAAATCAATGAAAAATAAAAAACCTAGAACAGATTAAACTTTTATGTTTTCAAATAATGGACGCGATTACTAGTAATAAAATTAACACAAGTACAAAAAAAGAATTAGTAAACTAATATAAAAATATATTAAAAAAATTAAACAACGAATTATTTGATTTAGATTCTGAAAATAATAGACTTATAATGAATTTCTATGCTAGTGCTATAATTTATTTTGATTTTCCAAAATTACAAGATAAACATCTTAAATTCATGATTGAAACTTTAAAAAAAATAGACGATATCCAAATAGAAACTAAAAACATATGAAATTTAATTCATATTTCACAACATTAAAAAAGCCCAGATCATTCTTTGTATTTGGAGGAGATATATATGACACATGAATTACCAGAATTAGGATATGAATATGATGCACTTGAACCTTTCATAGATGCAAAAACTATGGAGATACACCATTCAAAACATCACGCAGGTTACGTTGCAAAACTAAATGCTGCGCTTGAAAATGCGCCTGAAGAATTTAAGAGCATATCCATATCAGAACTAATAAAGAAAATCAGCAAGCTTCCAGAAAGTGTTCAAACTGCGATTCGTAATAATGGCGGCGGACATTTTAATCATAGTATTTTTTGGGATTTATTAAAAAAGGATGTTCCTTTTGAGGGTGAACTCGCTAAAGCCATTAAAGCAAAATGGGGAGATTTTGATAAGTTTAAAGAAGAATTTTCTAATGTTGCTAGCACAAGATTTGGTTCTGGTTGGGCTTGGTTAGTGTTGAACATGGACGGGCACCTCGCTATTATGAGTACTGCTAATCAAGATAATCCTTTATCTGAAGGTAAAAAACCCATTTTAGGTCTTGATGTTTGGGAACATGCGTACTACCTTAAATATCAAAATAAAAGACCTGAATATATAGATGCATTCTTTAATGTGATTAACTGGAAACAAGCAGATCATAATTTTAAAACAGCTAAAAGTGAATAAATTATGTTAAAAGAAGGAATTAAAGCTCCAGCATTTTCGTTGAAAGATCAAGATGGAAAAACTCACAAGCTTGCTGATTATAAAGGAAAAAAGGTTGTTCTTTATTTTTATCCTAAGGATAATACTCCTGGATGCACAACTGAAGCATGCACTTTTAATGAAAATCTTTCAAAACTTAAAAAGAAAGCTATAATTTTCGGTGTTAGTGCAGATAGTGTTGAAAGCCATAAAAAGTTTGCAGATAAGTATGGTTTAAAATTCTCATTACTATCAGACCCTGACAAAAAAATGCTTGAAAAATATGAAGCTTATGGAAAAAAGAAATTTATGGGTAAAGAATATATGAGAATTCATAGAATAACTTATTTAATTGATGAGCAAGGTAAAATAAAAAAGGTATTTCCAAAAGTCAAACCAGCTGAGCATGCAGAAGAAATTCTTGATTTTCTTTAATTTTTCAGATAAATTTTTATATTATTTTTAAAATCAAAGATTATTAGGGGGTAAAATTATGAAAAAAGATGTATTAGAAAAGATGGCTGCTCTTATTACTGCAGCATTTGGATTGGTTGCAGCATTAGCGTGGAACGATGCAATTAAAGCTTTATTTGTTGGTCCTTGTGAAACTGAAGGTGCAGGCGCATTATGTTCATTGAGTACAGGTGGACCTTGGGTTTATGCTATAATTGTAACTATTTTAGCAGTAATAGCAACTATTTGGATATCTAAAATTGCAGCTAAAGCAAGTAAATAATTTAATAAATTTTTATTTTTCTTTATTTTCTTTTTTTATATTAATATAGGCTCTAGCCGGAATAACACTTTTGTGTATACTGGCGCCCATCGAGGCATATGCAGTCTAAAAGAGAATGCATAGGTTGTGCCGTGTTCCAGTATACAAATTTATTCTTTTCCGGCTAGAGCCTTAATATAATAACATTTATAAGAGACCTAAAGTTCTAAAAGATATGGACATTCAAACTTTTTCAGCAGGACTTATTACAAAAGAACAATTAACATCAGATGTTTTTAGATTAACATTCACACATCCACCTAATTTTACATTTAAAGCTGGACAATTTGTTCAAATTAAATTTGAAAAAGATGGTGAAAGCAAATGGAGATCTTATTCTATTGTAAATCCGCCTAGTCATAATAGTATGATTGAAGTTATTGTGAAATTAATTGATGGAGGATTTGCATCCGAGGTTATTAAAGAAAGTCATCATAATCAAAAATATGAAATAAAAGGTCCTTTTGGTAATTTTATTTATGATGAATCTGATACTAGTGAAAATATCGTTATGATTTGTACAGGTACAGGAGTTGCACCTTTTTATTCTATGCTTAAAGAACATCTTTCTAAACAGTCTAATAAAAATTTTAGACTTTTATTTGGAGTTAGAACAATGGAAAATTTCTTTTTAAAAGATAAATTTGAAATTATGGAAAAAAGACATAATAATTTTAAATTTGTTCCTGTTCTTAGTCGTCAAGAATGGGAAGGTAAACAAGGTCATGTTCAAAATTTTATTCCTAAACCTGATGGTAAAACTACTTATTACATTTGTGGTTTAAAAGATTTAGTTTTAGATACTGAAAAATTATTGATGGATAATGGTGTTTCTGAAAGTAAAATTAAGAAAGAAAGATATAGTTAATTATTTTTTTAAAAGTCCATCACCGTAACATTCATTACACAAAGAATCTAAACCACTTGCTTTTTTTAATTCTTCAGGATTTGCATACATTAAATAATCTTGACTTCCTAATAGTCCAAGTTCTGTCATAAGCGCTTTTTTTCCATTATGATTATACGCAATTAATTCTTGTTGTGTTTTAAAATCTATTGCATGATTACAAGGATGAATTATAGGTGGAAATGTAAACATCCAAAAAATTCCTTTTGCTCCTGCTTCTTGTAACATTTTTGTATCTTGTATCGCGGTTGTACCTCTCACCATAGAATCATCAACAACAACAACATATTTATCTTTTACTTTTTCTCCAAATAAATCATGTTTAGATTTTGTATTTGATTCTCTTAATTTTTGATTTGACATTTGAAATATTCTTCCTGCATCATTTCTTTTTTTTATTGCACGTTCATATTTAATTCCTGATATATGGCTTAACCTATTTGCCGCAGTTTCTGCAGTTCTAGGTACTGCGACAACTATTGAATTTTCTTTATTTTTATTAATATACTCGTACAAATTTTGATTTTGTTCAGAAAATCTTTCCCACATATAATCAACTACATTTTCTCTTATTGTATCTACTCTTTTTCTATTAAAAAAACTAGCAGAATCCATAAAATATGCAAATTCAAAAGGACATGGTAAAGAATGAGTTTCTTTTATTTGTATTTCATGTTCTTCAAAATCTTTTGATACATAAAACATTTTTCCAGGTTTAACTTCTCTATATGCATTTTTTCCATGTTCTAATATTTCATCCATCTCTCCTGTAAATCCCATTGCTTCTAAAGCAATTGTTTCTGAAGCAATCGCATATCCGGTTATTTTATTATTTTTTTTCATTGCTGCTCTAAATAAAGGTCTTCTACCATTAGAATCTCTAAATGCTAATAACCCAACATTATTTAATATTGATGCAACACTGTAAGTTCCTTTTACTTTTTCTAATACTTCGGTTACGGATTTTTGTAATTTTTCATAACTATGTAAATTTTCGGATAATCCAAAAAATGCATTATTAAAAATCAATCCTAAAGCTTCTAAATCATTTGTTGAATCTATTTCCCATTCATTTTTTTTAAATTCAGTAATTATTTGTTTATATGACTCTTTTTCTAAATCTCCATTATGAACCATGGCTAATCTATTCCATTCTTGAACTAGTGGTTGAGAACTTTCAAGTTTTAATCTTTCAAATTCACTTTCTGAAAATTCAAGATTTAAAGATTCTAAAGTATATCCTGAAGTTGGATATCTTACTTGTCCTATACCCATAAAACCATAAATATTTTTCATTTGTTTATCTTGAAGAACTTCTCTTACTAATCCATGACCTTTTATTGTTTTTAATGTATTATATTGATTAACAGCATTGCCAAAAACAGCATTTCTTCTTCGCCTATAATCTTTTCTTGACATGTCAAGTCTTCTTATAACAGATATTCCCGCAGCTTCTTCTCCTCTATGATTTAAACTGCTTAATCCTTCTTTGAGCATCATACCTATATCTTCAGAATTTTCTTCAAGTATTACCCCTACAATACCACACATAAGTTTTCGAAATTAATACTATTTTATAATGATTACTATATTGAATCCATAATATTTATATAAATACACTATTTGTTTTAAATTATGGTAAATATTAATGTTGTTAAGGATCTTGATACTAAGAAGGATGTACTATTACTTGGAATTTTCTCAGAAAATGTGGATTTTTATAAATCTATTAATCCAGAGCTTCATTCAAAATTAGAAGAAGCGATTAAAAGAAAATCTTTTTCTCTTAAAAAGGATGCTTATCATTCATTTTCTTTGAATAATTCTGTTTATGAAAAAATTGTGGTTTCTTATTTAGGATCTAAAAAGGAATTTGATTTAGAACGAATTAGAAGAGCAATATATAATGGTATTAAAGTTGCTAAGCAAAATAAATTAAAAGGTTTAACTTGTAATGTTTCAGAATTATGTAAAGGACTTACTTCTGATTATTATTTGGGAGTTGCTATTGGAGAAACAATTGAATTAAGTGATTATGATTTTGATAATCATTTGTCAAAAGAAAAGAAAAAAGCTAAAATTGGATTTGCTTCTATTCTTTGGACTGGAAGTAAGGATTTTTTGAAAGGTTTAAAGGATGGTAAAATTATTGGTGAATCTACTTGTTTAACTAGAGATTTAGTTAATGAGCCTGCAAATATTGTTAACCCTGAATATCTTGAAAATGTTTGTAAAAATATTGCTAAAAATAATAAGAATGTTAAACTTAGAGTTTTGAATAAAGCAGATTTAATTAAAAAGAAAATGGGCGGTATTTTAGCAGTTAGTAATGGTGGTGGTGTTTCTCCAAAATTAATTATTATTGAGTATATGGGCAATCCTAAAAATAAAGATAAATTTGCTCTTGTTGGTAAAGGCATCACTTTTGATTCTGGTGGATTAAATATCAAACCATCTGGTTATATTGAAGATATGAAAATAGATATGGGTGGAGCTGGAGCAGTTATTGGTACTTTAAATGCAGTTAGTCAACTTGGAGTTAAACAAAATATTATTGGCGTAATTCCTACTTGTGAAAATATGGTTTCTGGTTCTAGTTATAGACCTGGAGATATTATTAAAATGTATAATGGTATGAGTGTCGAAATTAAGAATACGGATGCTGAAGGCAGACTTATTTTAGCAGATGCATTAACTTTTGCAGATACTGATTTAAAGGCAAATACAATTGTCGATTTAGCAACACTTACTGGTGCTTGCATGGTTGCTCTTGGTTATGAAGCATCTGGGCTTATTGGTAAAAATAAAGAACTAAATACTAGTTTATTAAATGCAGGATTTCTTTCTTATGATAGAGTTTGGGAATTGCCTTTATTTGATGAGTTCATGAGTCAAATGGATAATGATATTAGTGATTTAAAAAATCTTAGTAGTGTTGGTAATGGTAGAATGGGTGGAGCTATTACTGCAGGAGTTTTTTTAAGTAAATTTGTTAAGGATGCCAAATGGGCTCATATTGATATTGCAGGACCTGCATTTATGGAGAAAAATAGATTTTATGTCCCTAAATATGCTACTGGTGCCGGTGTTAGAATTTTATGTTATTTGTTTTTGAATAAAAAATAAAAAAAATAAAAAAATTAATCCCAGTTGGTATCATCATCTGAATCGTAGTCACCTTCTTCGTATTCGTCGTCTCTCATTTGAATTACCTTATTTCTTTTTCTTTGCTACTTTCTTTTTTGCTGGTGCTGGTTTAGCTGCTGGTTTAGCTGCTTTTTTTGCTACTTTCTTTTTTGCTGCCATTGTGACAACCTCCTTGGAGATATATTTATCTCTCTAATATATAGCTTAAGCAAGATAAAGAACGTATATCTTAGAAATAGTATTAATCATTCACCCATGGAAGTATTTAAATATTTTGTTTTCATACATCTATTGTGAATATAAAAGAAATGTTGGTTTTAGGTAGAAATTTTTTAATAATTGGTTTAGTTATATTTTTATCTTATCAAGCATATCTTATTTATTTAGGTGCTGTTTTTGATGCAGTTTCTATTCAAGTATCTCCAGGAATCATTTCAAATAATGTAAAAAGAGGAGAAATATTTAGTTTAAATTCTTCATTTGATGTAAGAACTAGAAGTCATTGTTCTTCTAATTGTTCAGTAAATGCAATTTCTTTTGATAATCGAATATTATATGAAGATTCGTTTTTTGTTAATGATATTTATTCTGGAAAAATTAGTTTAAATGACTCAATAAATTTGCCAGGATATGGCCGTTCATTATATGATATTTCATTTAAATGTACGCCTTTACAAAGTAAGGGTTGTGATGATATATCTCAAAGTAATTCTATTAAATCGATTTTTTCGATGAATTATGCGCCTAATGAAAAAGATCTTATTTTTATTGATAAAACGAAAAATTCTTTTTTGACTTTCAGAGAATCATTTTGGAAATCAGAAAAAAATTTTAATTTTTTGCTTAAATCGAATGAACTTGATAAAATAGAATTTGAAGATTTAGATGAATTTATATTTTTAAAAAATCATTCTTTAAAAAAATCTATGTCTGTAATAACTTCTTTTTTTGAAATTTGGAAAACTCAGAATGTTAATGAATTGGATAAATCATTTAACAAAAATGAATTTTCAAATCAAATTTTTCTTGAAAATTCTTTAAATAATAAAGTTGTAGAAATTGATAATAAATTAAAATTACATAATAATTCAATTAATTATTTAAAACTTATTTTAAATAAAAAATCTTTTCTTGAAACATTTTATACAAATATGATTTTTTTAGATAATTATTCTTATTGGAAAAATTCTTTTAATGATTTTGATAATAGATTAAATTTAGATGTTGATGATTTGAATGCGGGTGATGTTTATAATTATGACGTTCTTTATTCAGACGTATTTAATTTGTATAACATGACTATTTTATTTGAGAATGCGCTAAATAATACTTCTTATAATTATAAAGAATTTATTTCAGATTATTCTTTTTTATCGAAAAATAAATCAATATTAAATTTGTCTAAAAACAATAGTACTTATTGGTTTGATGTGGCTTGTAATTTACCTAATGAATTTGAATTTAATTTATCTAATATTAATAATTCTGTAAATAAATCTATAAATGATGTTAATGCTTTTTTTAATAAATGTAATTTTAGAAAACAAGGTTATTTAATTCCTCAACTTAAAGCAGAATTTATTAAGTT
>JAIPET010000033.1 GCA_021736975.1 Candidatus Woesearchaeota archaeon | reverse complement strand
TTTTCGTCGTAATGCATGTTGCCTCACCTCCAGTGAGGCACATCATTATACTATCAAAAACACAATTAGAACAACCATTATTTAACGCTATCCATCTCAAACCTTAAAAGGTTGAGATTTCCGCACTTCTATTTAAGAAAATATAAAAATATTAAAAAAAAATTATTCGTCTAAATCTTTAGACATAGCACCTGATCGGTAAATTCCTGCAAAACTTGGAACAACAACTATATAATCTTCTCCAAATCCAGCAATATCTCCACCAATAGCTTCAATGGTTTTCTTTAATTTGTTAATTGCTCTTTTTAATTCAACCATATCTTTTTCTCTTAATGGTTTAATATTAAGTAAACAAATTGTATATCCATCTCTAAGTACTTCGAGAACATTTTTTACGTCTGAAAAATCATCAAGAACAAATGGTCTTACCATTACTTTTGAAGAAGTTCCATGATCCATATCTGTGTTTAATTCTACGTATTCGTCTTCTGCCTCTGATCCATCTTCTTCGTCAAAACTTTTTCTTTTGAACGATTTCAGAGAAAATAATTTTTTCATCATTGATCCCTCCACATATTTTTAGTTTAACCGCGATTGTGACGGTACTAACCTAATTTACCTCTATTAAGGACTTAAATTTATTATTATATAAACCTTTCGCTTTAACTAACGCCGTTCAAATCAAAATCAGATAATAATAATCTTATAATCACTATCTAATAGCAAAATTAAAAAAATTTATATATTTGTTTCAAATATAAAAAAATATGAATGAAGAACACTACACAGTAACATTTAATAAAAACTATAAATTGTTCAAAAAAATATTAAATGAAACATCAAATAAAATAATTGAAATTTTTAAAAATACAGATCTTGAAAATAAAGTTAATGAAAACTATAATCAATCAATACCCCAAGAAAAAGAAAAAATTATTAGTTTTCTTAAAAGAAATGATCTAAATTCATATTCTTCAATGAGCGAACATCAAAAAATGAAACGTGATGAACTTTGGCTACTAATTAAAGCAGTATCAATCATGCCTTTTGGTCTTAATGTAATGAACATATCTTCAGAACTATATTTAGGACAAGAATCACAAACAAAATACATCCAAAAAGAATCAAAAAACAAATATGTTGGAAAATCACTTGATAGACAATTAGATTTGGATATCGATGTAGGAATTAATATGGGAATTCATTTTTATAAAATAAATACATACAATCAAGAAAGAGAATTAATAGCTATAAAAATATTTAATATATTCAAAGAATATTTTGATGAAAATAAATTAAAATACGAATCAACCAAAAACGAAATTAAATTAATTTAATTTAAAGATTTAACCATGTAAGGACCTTCTAAAACATAACCTAATTTTTTATAATAACCCCTAACACCAACACCTGAAATAACCAATAATTTATTTTTTCCATTATTAAGACAAATTTCTTCAGCCTTATCCATAAGTTTTTTTCCAAAACCTTTATGCTGAGAATTACCAGCAGAACCACCAATAGCAATTGCTTGACCATAAACATGAAGTTCTCTAATCATACCTGAGGTCTCAGAAAATTCATCCCTAAGAATATCTTTTGGAAATCTGAGTCTTGCAAAACCAAGTAATTTATCATTTCCATCTTTCAAACTAATAAAAAATTCTTTTGAACCAGAAGCACCATACTCAATAATTTCAAAATCAACAGGCTCCTTAATTTCATCACGTCCAATTTCTCTAGCTTTAATATCAACCAAATCAATATTTTTCTCTTTAATCTTTTCCTCAACAATTTGTCTTAAATTATTCTTATCAACACCACCTTTTGAAAATTTAGTAGGAATATCTCTTTGAACCCTCATAATCCTACAATATTTAGGAACAAAACGCATTGCTTGAGCAACAACTTCCGCAGTTTCATAAGTTCCAAGAGGAGTATAAATACCTTTTTTATAATCTAAATACAATTTTGTCCCAGGCATAACCATTGTTGGATAAATCTTTAACATATCAGGCCTGTAATCTGAATTTTCAAATAATTCCTTAAAACAATCAATATCCATTTGACTTGAAACATTAGGAAGCCCAGGCATCATATGAAAATTTAATTTAAAACCTAAATCCCTAAGAATTCTAACACTATCCTTAGTATCTTGTAAAGTATGACCTCTATGAACATCTTTTAAAACATCTTCATACAAAGTTTGAATACCTAGTTCAACCCTAGTACAACCAAGACCTAACATAATGTTTCCTTGTTCTAATAAACCCCAATCAGGCTTTGTTTCAATAGTTAAACCAATACATCTAATAACAGAAAATTCATTTTTATTCTGAGAATCAAGCAAATTTGTTTCATTTTCTTTTTTTAATGAAAGAAGCTTTTTTTGAATCCTACTTGTTCTTTCTTTATCATTAATATCCCCTGGTAACTCAAAAAAAACTTTAAATTTATCAATATCTAAATCAGCCAAACCCTTTTCTTTGCCTCTAAAAAACAATTCAGAAAAATCATTCATAGCTTGAAATGCATCTTTAACAAACCCCTCTTGATATTCTTTAGTAAAACTAGGAAAAGTACCCCCCATAATTATCAATTCAACCTTATCAGGACTTTGACCAATAGCAATATATTGCTCCAACCGATTCATAACTTGAAGATACGCATCATAATTATTTCTAATCCCCCTCATAGTAGCAGGTTCATTACCAGTATAAGACTGAGGAACATCCCCAAAATAACTTCCAGGACCACCAGGACAATAAGTACACTTGCCATGAGGACAACGAAAAGGAGCAGTCATAACAGCAATAACTGCGACACCAGAACCAGTTCTAACAGGCTTAGTCGTTAAAAATTTTCTAAAAAAAAACAAATCTTCTTCTTTAGCAGTTAATAAAATCTCAATATCAGTAGGAATTTTTTTCAAAGAAAACTTTCTACAAAGTTCAACTTTAAACTTAGAAATTTGATCTTTATCAGGACTTTTATCTAAAAAAAACTGTTTCAAATCAGCTAAAAATAAATCTTTAACATCCAATAAATTATTCTTCTCCATATCAATAGGAACGAAATGAGTTTTTTAAAGGTATTGAATTAAAAATTCTTTAATATACAAAAATAAGAACAAAGTTTAAATAAAAAAGTATAATATACTACTAATATGAGCAATCAACCAGACTTTTCAAAGATGTCACCGCAAGAAATTGCAGAATATCAAAAGAAAAATTGCATTTTTTGTAAAATAATAGCTGGAGAAATTCCTTCTAAAAAAGTCTACGAAGACAAAGAATTTTATGCAATACTAGACATAAACCCAGTAACTAAAGGACACATTCTATTAATGCCAAAAGAACACGTACAAGTAATGCCACAAATGCAACCACCACTCGTTGGAAGTTTGGCAGAAGCGATCCAAAAAATATCTCAAAAACTACTTAATAGCCTAAATTGTAAAGGAACATCAGTATTTATTGCAAACGGAGCAGTAGCAGGACAAAAAGCACCTCATTTCATAATTCACATAATTCCAAGAAAAAACGGTGACGAAGTACCACTAAACCCCAAATTTGAAGAACTAAACAAAGACGAATGGGAAGAAACTCATAAAAAAGTATACAAAGCAATTTATGGATCAGAACCAGACGATAATGCAAAACCAGGAGATGAAACCTTAGAAGAATCTGAAGAAGAAAAAAAACCAGAAGAAAAAATCGAAGAAAATGATGAAAAAATCTCTGAAGAAACTAGCGAAGATAAAAATACAAAAACTGATGAAAATAAAGACTCAGAAGATTCAGAAAAGGAAAATTCTGAAGACTCAGAAGATGAAGTAGATTTAGATAAAATATCAAATCTTTTCAAATAAAAAAATGACAAAAGAAATAATACTAGAGGACAAAGACGTATTCCTTTTAATGCCTCAAAAAGCAATAACAAAAGGACACATGATACTAGTTCCAAAAGAAAAATACTTAATCATGGAAGCAGTTCCACCAGAACTATTAAAAAAAATGTTTCAAACAGCAAACAAAATATCAACAATATTATTTGAAACAATGAATTGTCATGGAACAAACATTCTAATACAAAATGGAGAACCAGCAGGACAAACAAACCCAAATTTCTCAATAAACATAATACCAAGATATGAAAACGATGGCTTAAAACTAGACTGGACACCAAAACCCGCACCACCAGAAGACCTTGAAGAAACAATGAATAGTTTCAAAGGAACTGAAGAAAAAGAAAATCAAGAAAAATACTTACAAGAACAAAAAGAAAAAGTATCACAAAAAAAAGAAGAAGAAATCATAGAAGAAAATGATGAAAAAGAAAACTACTTAACAAAATCACTCATAAGACATGGTTAAAAAATAAATCCGACCCAAGGACCAACAAAAACACAAAACACATATGCAATAAAAAAACTTGGAATGAAAGGAACTCCTTCTCTAACACTAACATGAGTAAAATTCTTTTTTAACAAAATAATATCTTTCTCTTCAAGTCCAGTTTTAGGAGATTCAAAAATAGAACCATTTTTTAATTTTAATTCTCCAACAATCCAATCACCTTCAACAAGCTTACTAACTGGAATATTAACAACCATTGCAGAATTTTCAATAGCCTTAGCGACAATCCTAAAAAATAACATAAAATAAGTAAAAGCAAAAACAATAATTAAAACTAAATTAAAAAAAGGATTCAAACCAAAGATAAATGAAAGACTAATAAAAATAAAAAATACCAATAAAAAATAATATTTTTTGTTAACAAAAAAATCATCTTTTCTCAAAATAAGATATTCTTTTAAAAACGCTTTTTTATGTTTTAACATTAAATATATAACCCAAAATATACCCCATAATGCACCTGAAAATAATAAAGTAACAACAAAAGATAAAAGAAATGAATCAACAACACCAATAGTTAATAATGGTAAACCGACAAGAGCCCCAATACCTCTTAAAGCTTTAGTATCTCCACCACCCCACTGACCTAAATAAAATAATAACAAACCTAGCACATTACAAACAACATATCCTAAAACACTAGCTATAATAAAATTAACATCACCATAAATAACACTTAAAATAACACCAAATAATAAACCAATAGCAAGCAAAATATAATTAACAGTATCAGGAACCTCTCTCTTTTTTAAATCAACTAAACTTCCTAAAAAAAGACCCACTATTGCAACACCATGAACAACATAAATATAATCCATTCTAAACAAATCCATCTAAATATTTAAATAGTTTGTCTAATTAACCCAAAATATGGTTTTACCAAATATACTAAAAGGAAAAGATATGCCAAGACACCTAGCAATATCAGCTCTAAGAGTAAGAAGTTGGTCAACAAATAAAAATAAACCAATAGAAGAAGCAGTAAAACTAAACACACAAAAAATAAAAGAATTAATAGATTTACAAATAAAAAAAGACATACCAATTCTAACAATAATGGTATCAACTCAAACAGAAGAAGAAATAAAAGGACTAAACCAATTATTTGATCAACTAGCAGAAAATAAAACAACACATGAAAACAAAATAAGAATACATGCAACAGGAAACTGGTATGATGCAGAAGCAACAATGGTTGACCAAATAAAAAACATGTTAGACAAAACAAAAGAATACGATAATTACTTCTTAAACTTCTGCATAAAATATGATGGGAAAAAAGAAATATTGACAACAACAAAATTACTAGTGAAAAAAACACAAGCAAAACAAATAACAATAGAAGAACTAACACCTGAAATACTAAAAGAAAATATGCCGACAAGCAATTTCATACCACCAGAAATAATAATAGAAAACAACTGGAAATATTCAGGATTACTATTATGGGATTCAACAAATAGCTGTATATTTTTCACAAACAAATACTGGTTAGACTTTGAAAAAGCAGATTTTCAAAAAGCAATAGATCACTATAATAAATACAAAGATCAAAAAGATTAATTCTTAATACTCACATAAACTCTAAAACCGCCTCTCTTAATGATTGTTTTAACATTACCAAAAACTTGCGCCATCTCAGATTCTAAAGCACTTCCACCCTTATTATGTCTTCCCACAATTTGCAAAGAACCACCAACATTTAAATGCATAAACGACTCATTAATTAATAAAAAACAATTCTTTCTACCAGTAGCCATAGGAGGATTACTTAAAATCACATCAAAACTACCTTTTATTTTCTCAAACAAATCACTATGAAAAACTTTAGCATGCAAATTCAAAAAAGCTAAATTTTCCTTAGTTAAATCAATCGCTCTTCTGTTAACATCAGAAAAAACAACATCCAAATCTTTATTATTTCTAAGAATAGAAATTCCAACAACACCATAACCACAACCCAAATCAAGAATTCTTCCAGAACTAGGCAATTCACAATTTTCAATTAATAATTTTGTTGCAAAATCAAGTTTGTCCTTTGAAAATAAACCAGAAGCAGACCATAAAAAAAAATGATCTTCTTTTAAATTAATAGAAATCTTTGACTTAATTAATTCAGAATCCGGATTTTCACTAAAGTAATGATCCATTTTACTTCATAACACCAACCATATGAAATGCGAAAGCATCAGCCAATCTCACTGTTTCCTCAAAATCTTTTCCAATAAGTCTAGCACAATAAGGCTCAATAAAAATTCCAGACTCATTACCAACATCAAACTCTAAAACATAAGCAATAGAAGATGCTTCTTCACAAGAAGCAACATTTGATGGATTTTCAGGATCTCTTTGAGTTAAAGCACTTTTAGTTTTTTCACCAAAACCAACAACCTTACTAGCAATTTTAGCAACTTCAATACCTGCAATTGCAACTGATCCACTTTCATCAACTAAAGGATTTAAAGCCACAAAAAAGAAACCATTATTATCTTTAACCTCATTAACATCTTTAATTGCTGAAGTATTAAAATAATAAGTTTCTAATTCCTTAGGATTATAATGAAATATGACAGGCATATCCCCATAAATAGTTTTTATCTCAGTTTCCCACAAACCGTCATCTAATTGATTAAAAACAAAGCCATTATAAGAATCACCACTAACAAAAACATTTGATTTATCATTATTAAAAATAAAAATCAGTACAACAATCAAAATTACAATTAAAGCAGCAAATAAATAATACCACGCCTTGTTTAAAGAAGACTTGTTAGAATCAGACTTTTTAACATCTTTTTCCTCATTTTCCGACTCTAAAACTGCTTTTTCAACTTTTCCTGGAGAAATTCTCTTAGCCATTTAAAATACCCCAATTAACATAAACAACATAATCTCTTAATAATATCAAATCTGCAGCTGAAGCAATTAAATCATAACAATTAGCCTTATCAGATTCATAAATACCCGCACCTAACAATTCATCAGGTTCCCCTTTATATACAATAACAACAGAACTATTATCCGCGTTATCACAAGTAAATACACTGCCTTCATTAAAAAAATCCTTTTGTAAAAAACCTCTTAAAACATTTTTTCCAGTTGAACCTCTAATATCGCTAGCAACCAAATCTAAATATTGCTGATACACAGGTATAGTTCCTTCTTTAGGTAAAGCAGGCGAAGTAAAAACAATATTTGGACTAACATAAAATCTTTGCCAAAAACTCCCACTAACATTCAAAGCTTTAACTTGATAAGGAGTAGAATAAAACGGCATTTGAACATCATTAATATCCGTTATATAAAATGAATTACCATTTTGATCAGTTTGAATATCAAATTTATAATTCTCATACTCAAACCCAGGAGTAGAATCAGCGCTAGCAGTACTACCCCCACCATAAAAAGCTCCTAAAGTTCCAAAAACCATCAAAAAAATAAGGATGAAGCCTATTAATAAACTATTTCTTCTTTTTCTTCTTTCCGCCTTCTCACTTGAAGATAATCTTTTAGCCATTTTAAAGAAAAGACAAAAGACTCGTTTAAATAGTTTATGGCGCATAACCATAACATATAAAAACCAAATAACTGTAACAATAAGATTATGATCCCAGATAAACAATTAAAAAAACAATTCAAAAAAGAAACAAGCAACGATCCAGAAAAATATTATGCAGTAAAAACTTTGAAAAAAGAAGGATTTGAAAGAAAAAAATGTGAATGCGGAACATATTTTTACACACACAATAAAACAAGAGACGTATGCGGGGACCCATCATGCAGCGGCGGATTCACATTTCTAACAAAAAAAATAACAAAAAAAGAAATGACATACATAGAAACATGGAAAGAATTCTCAAAATTTTTCAATGAAAGAAAATACACACCAATAGAAAGATACACAGTAGTAGCAAGATGGAGAGAAGACACAGATTTTGTACAAGCATCAATCTACGACTTTCAACCATACGTAGTAAATGGCTCAATAGAACCGCCAGCAAACCCATTAGTAGTGCCACAATTCTGCTTAAGATTTAACGACGTAGATAATGTGGGCATAACAATGAGCCACAACACAGGCTTTGTAATGATAGGACAACACTCATTTCAAAAAAAAGAAAATTGGAACCAAGAAAAAGTATTCAAAGACCTACTTGACTGGTTTTTAATAGGCGTTGGAATTCCAAAAGACGAACTAATACTTCATGAAGACGCATGGGCAGGAGGAGGAAACTTTGGACCTTGCATGGAATTTTTCTCAGGAGGAGTGGAACTAGGAAACCAAGTATATATGTTATACGAACAATCAGAAGATGGAAATAAAGAACTAGATTTAAAAGTCCTAGACATGGGCATGGGACAAGAAAGAGTATCATGGTTTACGCAAGGAAAAGGAACCATGTACGACATAGCATTCCCACCAGTAATAAAAAAACTAAGAGAAAAAACAAAAATAAAATACGATGAAGAATTTATAAAAAAATACATTCCACACGCAGCATATCTGAATATTGATGAAACAGAAAATGTAGATATAGAATGGAAAAAAGTAGCAACAAAACTAAACATAAGTTTAGAAGAATTAAAAGAACAAATCCTACCACTAAGCGCACTATACTCAATTGCAGAACACTCAAGATCACTTCTTGTCGCAATAAGTGACGGCGCACTACCCTCAAATGTTAAAGGCGGATACAACCTAAGAACAATACTAAGAAGAGCACTAAGTTTTATTGACAAATACGAATGGAATATAAATCTTGGAGAACTTTGTGAATTACACGCACAATACTTAAAACCACAATTTCCAGAACTAACCAAAAATTTAGAACACGTAAAAAAAATACTTTCAGTTGAAAAACAAAAATATGAAGAAAGTAAAGAAAGAGGGAAAAAACTTGTAGAAAAAGCAGTAAAAAAAGAAATAACAACAGAAATAATGATAGAATTATACGACAGCCACGGATTAAACCCTGAAGAAATAATAAAAGAAGCAAAAAAACAAGGTAAAAAAATCAAAATGCCAGAAAATTTCTACACACTCGTAACAGAAAAACATGAACAGAAAGAACAAAAAACACAAACTAAGAAAAAAGAAACAATACCTGTCAAAGAAGAATGGGGACCAACAAAAATACTATACTATGATCACTGGGATTATTTAGACTTTAAATCCAAAGTCGTAGGAACAATGGATGAATACATCATCTTAAATGAAACAGCATTTTATCCAACAAGCGGAGGACAAATACACGACATAGGAACAATAAATGGAAAAGAAGTAATAGATGTGATAAAACAAGGAAATATCGTTCTTCACAAAGTCAAAGATATTAAATTAAAAATCGGAGATGAAGTAGAATGTAAAATAGATTTCAACAGAAGACAACAATTAGCACAACACCACAGCGCAACACACATAATAACAGGAAGCGCAAAAAGAATTCTTGGAAACCACGTATGGCAAGCAGGAGCAAGCAAAAAAATAGAAAGTTCACGCCTTGACATAACCCACTACGAACAACTAACAGATGAAGAAATAAAAAAAATAGAAGAACTAGCAAATAAAATAGTTGAAGAAAACAGACCAATATACAAAACATTCATGAAAAGAAATTTAGCAGAAGCGAAATACTCAACAAGAATATACCAAGGAGGAGCAGTTCCAGGAAAAGAACTCAGAATAGTAAATATAGAAGGATTTGATGTAGAAGCCTGCGGAGGAACACACCTTGATTTAACAGGAGATATTGGGCACATCAAAATATTAAGAACATCAAAAATACAAGATGGAATTGTAAGAATAGAATTTGTAGCAGGAGCTGCCGCAGAAAAAGAATTTGAAAAAGAAAGAAATATAATAAGAGAATCAGAAGAACTCCTTGAATGCACAAAACATCAAATACCAAAAAGAGCACAAGAACTCTTTGAAAAATGGAAAAAAGCAAAAAAAGGAAAACTTGAAAAATTCAAATTTGAAACCCAAGAAAAAACAAACGGAAACAACGGACAAATAATACAACAAACAGCAGAAATACTAAAAACACAACCTGAACACATAATCAAAACATTAAAAAGATTCAAAGAAGAAATAAACAACAAAATAAAAAAATGAAAGATAAAAAAATGGTTGAATTAATAATAAACAAACTAATATTAGCAGCTGAAACAGAAGATTGGGATTATATAGATAAAAAAATACTTGAAATAACAAAAAAAACAGAATATGCTAAATGGGCATTTAAACAAGGAATATATGATAAAAACGATAATGTGAGAGATCTTGCTGTAAGCATAATAGAAAAATCAGAAATACCAATTGAAAAATTTGATGAAATGAAAAACACACTTATTGAATTAATGAAAAACGATAAAAATCCATACGTAAAATTCAGAAGCGCATTTTCATTTGTAAACCATGGACAAGGAAAATATGATCCTTTAATAAAAAAAACAATAGAAATAGCCACAAGTGATTCGGACGTAAAAGAAATAGCAAAAGAATATTTATCAAAAATTAATTAATTCGTCAAAACAAAGTTACGAATAACAAATAATAATTCTTAACGAGAAGAAAAGCTTAAATAGTAATTATTAAAGAACATTAAAATGTACAATTTTGACGTAGCTATATACTCAGATGACCCAATAAATATATGCGATTCTCTTGAATCTCTTTCTCAAGATATTAATGAAATAGGAAAACAATTAGAAAAAAGATCATTAAAAGATAAACAAATTGAAAAAATAATAATTAATTTAGATTATGCAAGATTTTGGGGAGTTTGGAACGAACTTGATGGAAAATTAGGAGATCACGAAGATAAATTATTTCAAAAACAAAAAACAACATTAAAAAAATTTTCAAAAAACGAACTTGAAAAAATATTAAACATCACATTAAATACAGCTAACCTAGTTCCAATAACTAAAAAAGACATAAAACACTACATAGGCAACACAATAATATACAACGAAATTTTTCTAAAACCAATGTCTATATTCAAATCAATACTAAGCGAAGAATCTGAAAAAATTTTAATAAACGCAATGTTTTGGGAAAATTTAGGAATTATGGAAATAGAAAAAAAAACAAATCAATACTACAATAGCATAGAAATAGTAAAAAAATGTTTAAACGAATACGAACACCTGTTAACACCAGATTATGCGTCAAAAGGAATTTCAATTCTGCATAGAATAATGGGAAAAAGAACAATAGATAATAAAAAAATGAGTGAATCAAACATACTTTATGAAGAACCCCAAATAGAAATAGATGAATTTGAAGAAATACACAAAATAAATTATTACAACTTCATAAAAGAATTATACTCAGCCAAAGAAGAACAAGGATTAGACGTTAACGACATAGGAAAATTATTAATCCCTTATACCTCTGAAAAAATTTATGAAATAGAAGATTCAGAAGAAAATATGTATACAATACAAAACAATCCTATAAGTAAAGATAAATTTATCAGAAAAATAATTGACGAATCTGAAGAACTAAGAAAAGATATTGCTTGGCACCTAAGAATGGAACTTATAGAAGGACAAATAAATGGCCCAATAATGAAAGAAATAAACAAACTTCCCAAAAAAACAGACATAATATACTGGGCGCTAGAACATATTAAAACAAATCAAGAACCTTTCTCAGATTTTTTCTTTGAAGATCAAGAATTACAACAATGGATTTACTATCCAAAACCAGACATACTAAAACCTAAACACATGAACTAAAATGAAATATAAAATAATAACTCCCAAAAAATGTAAAGAAGAAATATTTGACATAGTCCAAGAACAAATATATAACTTCTCACAAAAAATACAAAGAAAAAAAGAAGATAAAAAAATGAGAAATGTAAAATTTTATCTTCAAGAAGCCAACCTTGATAACTTACTAACAGAAATAGATGGCATAAACGAAATTTATTCAATGAGAGAAAGAGAAATAAGAAGATCACAAGAAACAAGAATTTGGACACAAAATAATTTCTCAACAGAAGAAATACAAACAATGCTAAATTTATATGTAAATCTAAAAATGTCAAAACCACTATCCGAATTTTCATTAGAAACATACACAGACATTTATGAATCCTCACTACTATCTCCAAATTCATTATTTGTAGAAGCAATAACCCCTGAATTTATTAATAAAATAACTACACTAACATATTTTGAACAATTACCATTCATATCAGATGTTGAAACCACATCAATAGAATTAATTTCAACAATATTAAAAGATGAAATCAAACACATAGACATAAAATATGCAAAAGAAGGGCTAAAAATTCTAGAACACCACACCCAATTTGGCGAAATAGATTTATCTCCTTTAACAGAAGAAGAAATTGATTTATATTTAGACATAACACAAAAAATTTACGAAAATAAAAAAAAACTCCACATTAAAATATATGAACTTAACAGTTTAATAAATCCATATATAAAATTAATAACATCATACGACGCGTTAACTGGAAATATGAATTTTAACGAATATTCAAAAAAAGACTACAAAGAAAGAATAAAAGAGCCATTAATTCAAGACACAATAATAAATAACAAAACCATACTAACAGAAACAATACAAAACCTATCCTCTCAAACAAATACAGAAAAAGGCATTGAAGCAACACTAAACATATTATCTTTAAACACAACAGCAACAAATATGCTAAGAGATAAACTTTGCAATATCAATAAATTAATAATAAACAACCAACAAAAAAACAACCAAACACAAAAAAAACCAAACGAATATAAAACAAAAAAACCAATAAATCCTGATAACAAATATAACAAACCTAATTCTTCTTCTGATTCACAAAACCAATAAGCATAAGAATCAAACCAACAAGAATAAAACTCATAGTCCTATCAAGTTTAACATAATCCATAAAAAAATAAGCGACACCTAAAAATGCAACAACCAAACCTGAAACCAACATTAAATATCTAAACATCCTAACAGCAATATTTTCAACAAAATCATCAAGCTTTTTCTTCGTAAATTCAATAGTTTCCTCAAACTCCTCCCTTATCCCTTCAACAGTTCTTGAAAGATCAGAACCAAGAATAGCTTTTTTAAAACTTCTAGCAGCTAAACCAACCGTTTTACGAATTATACTTTCCTCCTCATTTTTCTTCATAATAACTAACAATAATCAACGTAATATTTATAAGTTTCGAAAAAAATGGCTAATATGAAACCCTTCTTTTTTTGTATTGCGAAGCACTATTTTTGACTCCGTCAAAAACAAAAAACCAATATTTGCACCTATTTTGCTGTACAAAATGCAAATATTTCAAATTAACTTCAAGGCAATACTGAGGGT
>JAIPET010000032.1 GCA_021736975.1 Candidatus Woesearchaeota archaeon | reverse complement strand
TTGTATAATAAAGATTGGAACCTTCTTGTAATTGTGAAGTAGATTTAGTAGTTAATCTATTATCAAAATCAACATTAACACGAGCAGTTGTATAATAGATATTAGAACCTTCTTGTAATTGTGAAGTAGATTTAGTTGCTAATCTATTATCGAAATCAGTATTAACACGTGCAGTTGTATAATAAAGATTTGAACCTTCTTGTAATTCTGATGTAGATTTGGTAAATAATCTATTATCAAAATCGGTATTAACACGAGTTGTTGTATAATAGAGATTGGAACCTTCTTGTAATTGTGAAGTAGATTTAGATGATAATCTTGTATCAAAATCTATATTAACACGAGAAGTTGTATAATAAAGATTAGAACCTTCAATTAATTGCGAAGTAGTCTTTGTAGATAATCTATTATCAAATGAAGTATCTACTCTTGCTTGTGTATAATAAAGATTAGCACCTTCTGTTAATAATGACGTTGTTCTATCACTTAAATTAATATTTGTTAATGACGAACCATTTCCAATAAATGATGTAGCTCTTACTGTTCCTATAACATCTAAAGGATATTGAGGAACATCTGTTCTAATACCTACATTTCCACCATCAATTATTGTAAATACTAAGTTAGTATCATCATAAATCTTGACAATATCATTTGTTCCAATTTGTCTTACAAATAACGCTGGTCCCGATGATGAATTTATTATTTGTAATTTTTCTGTACTATAAGTATTTGTATTGAGAGAAGTAATAGCATTTAATACTGTTAAATTTGATGTTGTTAAATTATTTGTTACTGTTAAACTTCCATTATAAACATCATTTACAATATATTTATTAACTAAACCTTGAGATAAATTATCAGTTGTTTTTGTTCCAAATCTTGTATCAAAACGAGCATCAGTCCAATAAAGATTTGTTCCTTCTGCAAGTTGTGAAGTAGATTTAGTTATTAATCTATTATCGAAATCTGTATTAACACGAGCAGTTGTATAATAAAGATTTGAACCTTCTTGTAATTGTGAAGTAGATTTAGTTGTTAATCTATTATCAAAATCAGTATTAACACGAGTAATTGTATAATAAAGATTTGAACCTTCAACTAATTGTGAAGTTGATTTAGTAGTTAATCTATTATCAAATTCAGTATTTACACGAACAGTTGTATAATAAAGATTAGAACCTTCTTGTAATTGTGAAGTAGATTTTGTAGATAATATATTATCAAATTCAACATTAACACGTTCAGTTGTATAATAGAGATTAGAACCTTCTTCTAATTGTGAAGTAGATTTAGTAGTTAATCTATTATCAAACTCTGTATTAACACGATCAGTTGTATAATAGAGATTTGAACCTTCTTGTAATTGCGAAGTAGATTTAGTAGATAATCTATTATCAAATTCAATATTAACACGGTCGGTTGTATAATAAAGATTTGAACCTTCTTGTAATTGTGAAGTAGATTTAGTAGATAATCTATTATCAAATCTTGCATCAGTCCAATATAAATTAGATCCTTCTTGTAATTGTGAAGTAGATTTTGTAGATAATCTATTATCAAATTCAACATTAACACGATCAGTTGTATAATAAAGATTTGAACCTTCGACTAATTGTGAAGTAGATTTAGTTGATAATCTATTATCAAAATCTGTATCAACACGAGCAGTTGTGTAATAAAGATTTGAACCTTCTTGTAATTGTGAAGTAGATTTTGTAGATAATCTATTATCAAAATCACTATTTACACGTGATGTTGTATAATAAAGATTTGAACCTTCTTGTAATAATGAAGTTGTTCTATCACCAATATATACATTATTTAATGAAGCACCACTACCTATAAATAATGTTGCTCTTGTTGTTCCATTTACATCTAAATCATATAGAGGTGTTAATGTTTTTACACCTACATTTCCTCCATTAATTACTGAAAATGCAATATTATTATCATCATATACTTTAAATATATCATAATTACCTCTTTGAGTTATAGTTAATGCTGTTCCTGTTCCTTCATTGTCAATTGATAATTTTTCAGTCATATATGTTGTAGTATTAACATTTGTAAATGATCCTAATACTCTTAAATTAGATGTTGATAATGTTCCATCAACGTGTAAAGAACTATTATATACACCATTTACAATATATTTATTATATGAACCTTGAACTATGTTATCTGATGTTTTTGTCATTAATCTCATATCAAATGATGTATTTGCGCGATCAATAGTATAATATAAATTAAATCCTTCTGTTAATTGTGATGTTGATTTTGTAGCAAATCTATTATCAAATCTTGAATCTGTATAATATAAATTAGTTCCTTCTGCTAAATTTGTAGTGGTTTTTGTTGATAGTCTATTATCAAAATCATTATTTTGACGAACAGTTGTATAATAGAGATTTGAACCTTCTACTAATTGTGAAGTAGATTTAGTAGCAAATCTATTATCTATTTCTGCATCTACACGAGCAGTTGTATAATATAAGTTAGAACCTTCTATAATTCCCGATGTAGTTGATGCATACATTCTTTGATCTATTAATGAATTTACTCTCGCATTTGTAAAATATAAATTAGAACCTTCTTGTAATTGTGAAGTGGATTTTGTTAATAATCTATTATCGAAATCAGTATCAACACGTACAGATGTATAATATAAATTAGAACCTTCTTGTAATTGTGAAGTAGATTTTGTAGCAAATCTATTATCTATTTCTGTATTTGCACGATCAATTGTAAAATATAAATTAGAACCTTCTTGTAATTGTGAAGTAGATTTGGTTGCAAATCTATTATCTATTTCAGTATTTACACGTTCAGTTGTAAAATAAAGATTTGAACCTTCTTGTAATTGTGAAGTAGATTTTGTAGCAAATCTATTATCAATTTCAGTATTTACACGAGCAGTTGTAAAATAGAGGTTTGAACCTTCTTGTAATTGTGAAGTAGATTTAGTTGATATTCTATTATCAAAATCTAAAGCAACACGAGCAGTTGTATAATATAAATTAGAACCTTCTTGTAATTCTGATGTTGTTTTTGTTAAAAATCTATTATCAAATGATATATCTACTCTTGATTGTGTATAATAAAGATTAGAACCTTCTCTTAATAATGATGTTGTTCTATCACCTAAATAAACATTATTTAATGAAGATCCATTTCCTATAAATAATGTAGCATTTACTGTACCATTTACATCTAATGCATATTGGGGAATACTTGAACGAATACCAACATTACCACCATCTATAATAGTGAAAACTTGAGTATTATCATCATATACTTTCATGATATCATTAAAACCACGTTGTCTTACTTGTAATGCTGGACCATTTGTTGAACTATCTATTTCTAATCTTTCTGTATTATATGTTGTTGTATTTACTGCAGAGAATGCATTTAATACTGTTAAATTAGATGTTACTAAATTACGTGTAACTGTTAAATTACCATCATATATATTATTTACTATGTATTTATTAACAATTCCTTGCGTTAAATCATCTGTTGTTTTAGTATTAAATCTTGAATCAAATCTTGATGTTGTATAATATAAATTAGAACCTTCTGTTAATTGTGATGTTGTTTTAGTTGTTAATCTATTATCAAATGATGTATCATCTCTAACTTGTGTATAATATAGATTAGATCCTTCTTGTAATTGTGAAGTAGATTTAGTTGTTAATCTATTATCAAAATCTGTATTGGCACGAACAGATGTATAATAAAGGTTTGAACCTTCTTGTAATTGTGAAGTAGATTTAGTTGATAGTCTATTATCAAATCTTGCATCAGTCCAATAAAGATTTGAACCTTCCTGTAATTGTGAAGTAGATTTAGTTGATAATCTATTATCAAACTCTGTATTAACACGTTCAGTTGTATAATAAAGATTTGAACCTTCTTGTAATTGCGAAGTAGATTTAGATGATAATCTATTATCAAATGATGTATCCACTCTTGATTGTGTATAATAAAGATTTGAACCTTCCTGTAATTGTGAAGTGGATTTAGTTTCTAATCTGTTATCAAAATCACTATTAAAACGAATAGATGTATAATAAAGATTTGAACCTTCTTGTAATTGTGAAGTGGATTTAGTAACTAATCTATTATCAAATGATGTATCAGCACGTTCAGTTGTATAGTAAAGATTTGAACCTTCTTGTAATTGCGAAGTAGATTTAGTTGTTAATCTATTATCAAAATCATTATTAACACGAGAAGTTGTATAATAAAGATTTGAACCTTCTGATATTTGAGATGTTGTATAAGTATTTGTAAATATTTGTCCTATTTCACTTGCAATACGAGAAGGAGTATAATATAAATTAGATGTTCCTTCTTTTACATAATCTGTTGTTATTGTTGATAATCTATTATCAAATGCAGTATTTACACGAGAAGATGTATAATATAAATTAGTTCCTTCTGATAAATTTGTTGTAGATCTATCTGATAAATATACTGACCTTAATCCACTTCCATTTCCACTGAATGATAAAGCTGTTATCGTTCCATTAACATCTAATTCAGATTGAGGAACATTACTTCTGATACCTACATTTCCTGTCGATGATATATTAAATACTAATGAACTTGATGCATTATATACTTTCATTACATCACCTATCCCGATTTGTCTAATATATAATGCTGGTCCATTTCCTAAATTTTCTATTTCAATTCTTTCAGTCGCATAAGTAACTGTATTAAGTGTTGTATAATTTCCTAATACATGTAAATTAGATGTTGTAATTGTTCCCGATACTGATAATGAACCATTGTAAATATTATTAACAATATATTTATTTACTGAACCTTGTGGAATATTATCTGATGATTTTGTTGCTAATCTTGTATCGAATCTTAAATCAGAATAATAAAGATTAGATCCTTCTTGTAATTGTGAAGTAGATTTAGTTGATAATCTATTATCAAATTCAGCATTAACACGTGCAGTTGTATAATATAAATTAGAACCTTCTATAATACCTGATGTAGTCGATGCATACATTCTTTGATCTATTAATGAATTTACTCTTGCATTTGTAAAATATAAATTAGAACCTTCTTGTAATTGTGAAGTAGTTTTAGTAGTTAATCTATTATCAAAATCAGTATCAGTACGTACAGTTGTATAATAAAGATTGGAACCTTCTTGTAATTGTGAAGTAGATTTAGTAGATAATCTATTATCAAATGATATATCGTCTCTTGATTGTGTATAATAAAGATTGGATCCTTCTTGTAATTGTGAAGTAGTTTTAGTTGCTAATCTATTATCAAATTCACTATTAACACGAGCAGTTGTATAATAAAGATTTGAACCTTCTTGTAATTGTGAAGTAGATTTAGTTGATAATCTATTATCAAATTCTGTAGCAACACGAGCAGTTGTAAAATATAAATTAGAACCTTCTGTAATTCCTGATGTAGATGATGCATACATTCTTTGATCTATTAATGAATTTACTCTCGCATTTGTAAAATATAAATTAGAACCTTCTTGTAATTGTGAAGTAGATTTTGTTGATAATCTATTATCAAATCTTGAATCGGTCCAATATAAATTAGAACCTTCATGTAATTGTGAAGTGGATTTTGTTGATAATCTATTATCAAATGATGTATCAACTCTTGTTTGTGTATAATATAAATTAGAACCTTCTGCTACTTGTGATGTATTTTTATCACCAGTGAAAACATTTGTTAAGAATGAACCATCGCCAATAAATGTTGTCGCTCTTACTGTTCCAACTACATCTAATGGATACTGTGGAACCGCTGTTCTAATACCTATGTTTCCACCACTAACTACATTAAATATTAATGTTGAATTATCCCATACTTTTAATATATCTTGAAATCCTGTTTGTCTTAATGATAACGCTGGACCTGTTCCAGCATTAACTACATCTAATTTTTCTGTAGTATAAGTTACTGTATCTAAATTTGTAGATGTACCCAATACTCTTAAATTAGATGCTGTTAATGTACCATCAATTGTTAAAGAACTTGAATAACGATTATTTATAATATATTTATTTGTTGTTCCTTGTGCAATATTATCTAATGTTTTTGTTGCTAATCTATTATCAAAATCAGTATTAGCACGAACAGTTGTATAATATAAATTAGAACCTTCTATTAAATGAGATGTTGATTTTGTTGTTAATCTATTATCAAAATCTATATTAACACGAGGCGTAGTATAATATAAATTAGAACCTTCTGTAATACCAGATGTAGATGATGCATACATTCTTTGATCTATTAATGAATTTACTCTCGCTGCTGTAAAATATAAATTAGAACCTTCTGTTAATAATGATGTTGTTCTATCATTTAAATTTACATTAGTAATAGATGATCCTGAACCTCTAAATAATGTAGCATTTACTATACCATTTACATCAAGAGTATATTGAGGTGTAGATGTGTTTATTCCTACATTATTTGATGTATATATTGTATTATTATCTACTATGAAAAATGGTTTATCTTTTAATTTTTTATATGATAATGCTGATATATTACTATCCCCATTTAAATCAAATGATATATTACCATCATTATCAACATTTATAAAAGTATAATGTGTTGGATTATTAGTATTTGTAAAAACTTTAAGACCTTCTACAGTCATTGTTTGTAATTCATTCGACGAATTTGTTATAGTTACTACATTATCTATTGAAGAAATTGTAACTTCTCCTAAATATAATGTTCCTGCTGCTAAATATAAATCTTTCCATCTATTTGTTGCAGAACCTAAACTATACACTTGATTAGATGATGGATAAAATCCACCAGTTATTATAGTTGGTCCTCCTATACAAGCACCGTGTATAACATCTAAATGTTCTACAACATTACTATATAAGTATAATATATTGCAATAAGCACCATTTACTATAAACTGATTTGAACTTCCTTGTAATATATCATCTAATGTCTTTGTTGCTAATCTTTCATCAAATCGTGATGTTGTATAATATAAATTAGAACCTTCTTGTAATTGTGATGTAGATTTTGTTAAAAATCTATTATCAAAATCTGTATTAACACGAGATGTAGTATAATATAAATTAGAACCTTCTGTTAATTGTGATGTAGTTTTTGTTGCAAATCTATTATCATATCTTACATCAGTCCAATATAAATTAGAACCTTCTAATAATTCTGATGTTGTTTTTGTCATTAATCTATTATCAAAATCAGTATTAGCACGTGATGTAGTATAATATAAATTAGAACCTTCTCTTAATAATGATGTTGTTCTATCTGATAAATTAATATTTGTTATAGATGCACCACTTCCTCTAAATAATGTAGCATTCACTGTTCCTGTTACATCTAATTCATACATAGGTATAAGTGTTTTAATACCAACTAAACCATTATTTATTACATTAAATGCTAATGTATTATCACTATATATTTGTACAACATCACTTGATCCTGTTTGTCTAACAAATAATGCTGGACCTGATCCTTGATTAATTAATTGTAATTTTTCAGTATTATATGTTGTAGTATTTACTTGAGTATATGAATTTAAAACTGTTAAATTTGATGTTGTAAGACCTTGTGTTACTGTTAAATTACCATTGTAAATATTATTAACTATATATTTATTTGTAGTTCCTTGAGAAATATCATCTAATGTTTTTGTTGATAATCTGGAATCAAATGCACTATTCACACGAGATGTTGTATAATATAAGTTAGTACCTTCTGATAAATTTGTAGTTGTTTTTGTTGCTAATCTATTATCAAAATCTACATTTTCTCTCGCAGTTGTATAATATAAATTAGAACCTTCTGTTAATTGTGATGTAGTTTTTGTAGCAAGTCTATTATCAAATGATGTATCGACTCTTGTTTGTGTATAATAGAGATTAGAACCTTCTGATAATAATGATGTTGTTCTATCACCAAGATATACACTATTTAATGATGCACCACTTCCAATAAACAATGTTGCTCTAACTGTTCCATTTACATCTAATTCATATTGAGGTGTTAATGTTTTAATACCTACATTTCCTCCATTTACAATCGCCATAGATATTGTTGCATCATCATAAAAATATGCTATATCATTTACACCATTTTGTACAACATTTAATGCAGGACCTGTTCCATTATTTACAACTTGTAATTTTTCAGTAGAATAAGTTGTTGTATTTACTGTTGTAAATGTTCCCAATATACTTAAATTTGATGCTGATAATGATCCTTGAACAGTTAATGGACCATTATATACATTATTTACTATATATTTATTACTTGTTCCCTGTGTTAAATAATCTGTTGTTTTTGTTGCTAATCTTGAATCAAAATCATTATTGACTCTTTGTGTTGTATAATATAAATTTGAACCTTCTTGTAATTGTGATGTTGATTTTGATGTAAATCTATTATCAAATCTTAAATCAGTCCAATATAAATTAGAACCTTCTTGTAATTCTGATGTTGATTTTGTTGATAATCTTATATCAAATGACGAATCTACTCTTGATTGTGTATAATATAAATTAGAACCTTCTGTTAATAACGATGTTGTTCTATCATTTAAATTGACAGATGTTAATGAAGAACCACTTCCTCTAAATAAAGTAGCATTAATTGTACCATTTACATCTAAATCATATTGAGGTGTTAATGTTTTTATACCTACATTTCCACCATCTTTAATAGATAATGCAATATTTGTTCCATCATATACATATAATATATCATTTAATCCATTTTGACGAACAATTAATGATACATCTGTTCCATCATTTACAACCTGTAATTGTTCTGTATTATATGTTGTTGTATTAAATAAACTTACACCACCTATTAATGATAAATTAGATGCAACTAATGAACCATTTACTGTAAGTGGTCCATTATATACATTATTTACTATATATTTATTAGTAACACCTTGTGCTAAATCGTCAGTTGTTTTAATTCCTAATCTTGTATCAAAATCAGCATTTGCTCTTGCTGTAGTATAATATAATCTTGAACCTTCTGTTAAATCATTTGTTGTTTTTATTGCTAATCTATTATCAAAATCTGTATAAGTTCTACTTGATTTATAATATAAATTAGATACACCCTCTGTTAATTGATCTGTTGATGATGCTGCTAAATTTTGGAAAAATGTAGTATTTGCTCTTGTAGGTGTAAAATAAAAGTTAGATGAACCTTCTCTTAAAGTATCTGTTGTTTGCGATGATAATAATAAAGGTGCATTTATATTTGATGTATTAACTACAATAAAAGTATTACTTGTTATTATATTGCTTGTTACAGTATTTAATAAAATAGATGAACCAATTACTACAATATTTGAAGCAGTTAATGTACCATTTACAGTAAGAGAATTATTATATGCATTATTTGTTATATATCTATTACTTGTTCCAATTGGTAAAGTATCTGTTGATTTTGTATTAAATCTTGCATCAAAATCACTATTATATCTTGTTGTTGTATATGTTAAATTACTTGTTCCTGATTTAATAAAATCTGCTGATATTAATGCTGTGTTTTTTAAATAATTAGCAGTACCTCTTGAATCTGTATAATATAAATTAGTACCTTCTAATAAATCACTTGTAGTTTTTGCTGTTAATCTAATATCAAAATCTAAATTAGCTCTTTGTGATGTATAATATTTATTTAAAAATCCTTCTGCTAAATTATTTGTTGATTTTAATGCTAATCTCGAATCGAATACACTATCATAATTGCTACTTACTAAATTTACAATAGCAGTTCCTACTACTAAATTTGAAGCAGTTATTGTTCCTGACACTGTTAAAGAACCATTATATGTATCATTTACTATAAATTTATTAGATGTTCCTTGTGCTATATAATCTGCTGTTATTGATGCTATTCTTGAATCAATTCTTGATTGTGTATAATATAAATTTGAACCTTCTCTTAATTCTGATGTAGTTTTTGAAGATAATCTTGAATCAAATCTTGATGTTGTATAATATAAATTAGAACCTTCTGGTAAGTCTGATGTTGTCTTTAATGCAAATTTAGAATCAAATATATTAGATGCTCTTCTATCTGTATAATATAAATTTGAACCTTCTACTAAGTCTGATGTAGATTTTGATGATAATCTTGAATCAAATCTATTTGCAGTATAATATAAATTAACTCCTCCTTCTGTTAAATTATCAGTTGATTTAGATACTAATCTATTATCAAAATCTGTATTAGCACGTTGTGTAGTATAATATAAATTATTTGTTCCTTCTATTAAATTATTTGTAGTTTTTGATGTTAATCTTATATCAAAATCATTAAATGCTTTACCTGTTGTATAATATAAATTTGAAGCACCTTCTATTAAATTATCTGTAGTCTTTTGTAATAATGCTGAATTAAATCTCGCAGATGTATAATATAAATTAGAACCTTCTTGTATTTGTGATGTTGTTATATTTGAACTTAATCCACTTTGAGGTGCTAATAATGCTATTCTTTCATCTACACGAGCATTTGTATAGTATAAATTAGAACCTTCTTGTAATTGTGAAGTAGATCTTGTTGCAAATCTATTATCTATTTCAGTATTTACACGAGCAGTTGTAAAATAGAGATTGGAACCTTCTTGTAATTGTGATGTAGATTTTGTTGCAAATCTATTATCAATTTCTGTATCTACGCGAGCAGTTGTATAATAGAGATTCGAACCTTCTTGTAATTGTGAAGTAGATCTTGTTGCAAATCTATTATCAATTTCTGTATTTACACGAGCAGTTGTAAAATAGAGATTAGAACCTTCTTGTAATTGTGAAGTAGATCTTGTTGCAAATCTATTATCAATTTCTGTATTTACACGAGTAGTTGTATAATAGAGATTTGAACCTTCTTGTAATTGTGAAGTAGAACTTGATGATAATGATGGTGATATAATTGCAATTCTCGCATCTACTCGTGCATTTGTATAATATAAATTAGAACCTTCTGATAATTGCGATGTTGAACTTGAAGATAATTGTGGTGATACTAATGCTATTCTTGCATCTACGCGAGCATTTGTATAATATAAATTAGAACCTTCTAATAATTGTGATGTAGATTTTGTAGATAATCTATTATCAAAATCAGTATTAACACGAACAGTTGTATAATAAAGATTTGAACCTTCTTGTAATTGCGATGTAGTTTTTGTCGCAAATCTACTATCGATTTCATTATTAACACGTGCAACTGTATAATATAAATTTGAACCTTCTGATATTTGAGATGTTGTTACATTTGAACTCAAACTACCTTGCGGTGGTGCTAATAATGCTATTCTTGCATCTACGCGAGCATTTGTATAATATAAATTAGAACCTTCTTGTAATTGTGATGTTGAACTTGATGATAATGATGGTGATACTAATGCGATTCTTGCATCTACACGAGCATTTGTATAATATAAATTAGAACCTTCTGATAATTGTGATGTAGATTTTGTAGAAAATCTATTATCAATATCTGTATAAACACGTGAAGTTGTATAATATAAATTAGAACCTTCTGATAATAATGATGTTGTTCTATCATTTAAATTAACATTTGTCAATGATAAACCACTACCTCTAAATAATGAAGCATTTATAGTTCCATTTACATCTAATGCATATTGTGGTGTTAATGTTTTAATACCTATATTTCCCCCATTTACAATCGCCATTGCAATTGATGCATCGTCATAGAAATATGCTATATCTTGAATACCATTTTGCACGATTGTTAAAGCAGGTCCTGTTCCATTATTTACAACTTGTAATTTTTCAGTATTATATGAAACTGTGTTTAACATTGTATTAGAACCAAGAACCATTAAGTTTGATGCAATTATTGTACCATTTACTGTAAGAGAATTATTATATACATTGTCTATTATATATTTATTATGTATTCCTTGATTTAAATTATCAGTTGTTTTATTACTTAATTGAGCATCAAATACATTATTTGCACGAGCAGATGTATAATATAAATTAGTTGATCCTTCTACTAAATTATCTGTATTCTTAAGAGCAAATCTTGTATCAAATCTCGAATCAGTATAATATAAATTAGAACCTTCTCTTATTTGAGAAGTTGTTGTATTTGAACTTAACCCACCAGATGGCGCAACTAATGCTATTCTTGCATCAACACGAGCATTTGTATAATATAAATTAGCACCTTCAGCAATATTTGTTGTTGATTTTAATGCTAATCTTGTATCAAATCTTGAATCAGTATAATATAAATTAGAACCTTCTGATATTTGTGATGTAGTTACGTTAGAACTCAACCCACCAGATGGTGCAACTAATGCTATTCTTGCATCAACACGAGCATTTGTGTAATATAAATTAGTTCCTTCAGCAATATTTGTTGTTGATTTTAATGCTAATCTTGTATCGAATCTTGAATCAGTATAATATAAATTAGAACCTTCTCTAATTTGAGAAGTAGTTGTATTTGCACCTAAACCAAATAATGCTATTCTTGCATCAACACGAGCATTTGTATAATATAAATTAGAACCTTCTGATAATAATGATGTTGTTCTATCATTTAAATTTACACTTGTCAATGATGAACCACTTCCAATAAATAATGAAGCATTCACAGTACCATTTACATCTAATGCATATTGAGGAGTTAATGTTTTTATACCTATATTTCCACCATTTACAATTGCCATCGCAATTGATGCATCGTCATAAAAATATGCTATATCTTGAATACCATTTTGCACTACACTTAAAGCAGGTCCTGTACCATTATTTACAACTTGTAATTTTTCAGTATTATATGAAACTGTATTTAACATAATATTAGAACCAAGAACCATTAAGTTTGAAGCAATAATTGTACCATTTACGGTAAGAGAATTATTATATACATTATCTACTATATACTTATTATGTATTCCTTGATTTATATTATCAGTTGTTTTATTACTTAATTGAGCATCAAATACATTATTTGCGCGAGCAGTTGTATAATATAAATTTGTTGATCCTTCTGCTAAATTATCCGTATTCTTAAGAGCAAATCTTGTATCAAATCTCGAGTCTGTATAATATAAGTTAGATCCTTCTCTTATTTGAGACGTTGTCGTATTTGAACTTAAACCACTTCCAAAAGAAGGTGCTAATAATGCTATTCTTGAATCTACACGTGAATTTGTGTAATATAAGTTAGCACCTTCTGTTATGTTGGTTGTTGATTTTAATGCCAATCGTGTATCGAATTTTGCATCAGAATAATAAAAATTAGAAGTTCCTTCTCTTAAATTATCTGTAGTTTTTGTTGATAAAAACTGACTAAATTGTGTGTCTATATTGCTTGTTATATAATTTGATGTTATTACATTAAATTGATATGTCTGTCCTAACACCATTAAATTTGATGTTACTAATGTTCCATTTACTGTAAATGTATTATTGTTATTATTCCAATTTACATCATTATTCGTCCAATTTATATTTAGATTTTGTAAATTATTACAACTATTTGATATAAATAGTCCATTACTATCTACACCTATTGTTGAATAATTTGATGAATCTACTTGAATACGTAATTCACTTACTGTAATTGGTGCTAATTGATTTAAAGAATCAGTTATTTTTAATCCATTTGTTAATGAATCTGTACTTATTACTATATCATTTAAATACAAACTATTACCAGATAAATATAAATCTTTCCATTTCTTCTCTACAGAACCTAAGTTATATGATATATTTGATGCGGGTAATAAGTCTCCATTTATTGTTGTTGTTGCGTCCAAGTATATATTTGATTCTCCAAAACGAGCTATTTTATGTATTACATTGTTATATTTTGTTCCAATATATGCTTCGTATTTTGAAACTATTGTTTCTGCACAGCAACAGGGATAATGGCAACAGCATGGGCATATTGTAGGGGTTGTGCAAGTTGATGATTTTGTTACGTAATTTTTAGCACCAAAAATTACGGCAT